>JAJCZT010000024.1 GCA_029262255.1 Deltaproteobacteria bacterium | reverse complement strand
ATATAAAGGAATCAAATACTAGGTCGGGACTTTTGTTTTATTTGAATAGAGGTCGTAGAAGAAAAAAAGAATTTTTAGAATATAGCAACTCTACCCTTCCGCTAATAATTAGATTCGATTTAGAAGACTTTGTTACAAAATTATCCGAAAATCCTTTTGAAAAAATACTAATAGATAAAAGAAATAAAATTGTCCATGGGCAATATTGAACAGTGTCGAAATATTCACAACAAAAGGTAAGAGATTTCTTAAGTCGAACTGATAATGCTTCTACTTCAGATGAGAAAGGGGACATCTTTGAAGACTTGGTTATATATATTTTCAATAAAATTCCTGGTGTTAATTTTGAAAGTAAAAACATCCTAAATCGTACCCATAGTCGCGAATTAGATTTGGCATTTTGGAATGAACAACCAAATTCATCTTTATTTTTTTTAGATCCTATTCTGATTATTGAGTGTAAGAATCATAGCACTCCAGTAGGTAGTTCTGATGTAAGTTGGTTTGCTGATAAACTGAGAAATGCCGGGGCTAATAGTGGAATATTATTTTCAAGCAGCGGTATTACAGGAAGTCGAGATGGTACGAGTTCTGCACACAGTATTGTGTTAGATGTTTTTACACGGGATCAGATATTATTATTGATTATTTCAAGAGAGGAGTTGCTTTCACTAAATACAACTGATGACTTGAAAAACTTGATGAGATATAAATATACTTCTTTAAAGCTAAAACAAACAGTATCCTAGTAAGAGTCAACTCCTGTAATGTTTTTCACAATCTCATCTACAACTTCTTCTGGATTGTCAGCTTCTGTCATTGTTCTACCAAAATCTGTCACCCTGAACTTGTTTCAGGGTCTAATCCTTTAAGCATTTCCTCATCATACCAACTAATTGATAAATCATCTAAATTGGGATTCATAGATTTTATTAAGTTCCATTTCCAATCCTGATGCCATCTCTTAAGCTGCTTTTCCCTAGCGATAGCATCTTCAATCAAAGCCCCTTCCTCAAAATAAAGCAGTTTTTTCAGTTTGTACTTCTTCGTAAATTCTGATCCGATTTCAAGCTTATGCTGAAGCACTCTCCTTTCAAGATCATTTGTTACGCCTATGTATAGGGTCGTTAGGCCTGTGTTGCTCATTATATAGATGTAGGAGTTAGGCATAGCCGTACATAAAATATAACAGATTAGATTCTGAAACAAGTTCAGAATGACGAATCAAAGGATTAAATTCTGGAAGAATACTGAAACGATCCCAGATCGTAGTCCGGGACAAGGTTCAGCACATAGTTCAGAATGACCGATTAAAGGATGAGACTCTGAAACTATATCAGAGTACTAAAAGAAAAATCCACCCTAACCCTCCTTTTTCTAAGGAGGGGACTAGAAGGTTTAGACTTAATGTGGATTAAGTCGTTTCAGCTAATAGACTCGACAATTTCATCTACTATTTCTTCTGGATTATCGGATTCTGTGATGGCGCGGCCGATAACCAGGTAGTCAGCGCCTTTGGAAACTGCCTCAGCTGGGGTTGTAACGCGTTTTTGGTCGTGATTTGCTGTTCCTGGACGTATGCCGGGGACGACTAATGTGAACCGGTCGCCAAATTCTTTCCTTAAAGCTTCTACTTCAACTCCTGAGCATACCAGGCCGTCAATATTAGCTTTTTCAGCTAAAGCTGCCAGATTCATTACGGTATCTTCCGTTGAAGTGTTTATCCCTATTTGCTCTAGGCTCTTTTTGTCCTGACTGGTTAGAACGGTTACTCCAAGTACCAAAGGTTTAGGGTAAGAAAGCTTCTCAGCCTCCTCTTTTACGGCAGTTGCCACGCTTTTCATCATCTCTAAACCGCCCATAGTGTGGATTGTAAACATATTGGCTCCAAAACGGACGCTTTGACGGGCTGTTTTTTCGACTGTTGAGGGAATATCGTGAAATTTGAGGTCTAAAAAGACGTTTGCGCCCAAATTTGAGAATTCTTTGAGTCCTTCTGAGCCGGAATCGAGAAAAAGTATGGATCCAACCTTAAAAGTTTTGATTTTTTTCTTTAATTTCTCGACCCATTTTATAGCAATTTCATGCTCGGAAAAGTCGAGTGCGAGGATGATTCTTTCTTCAGGTTTTAGTTGAGGTCTTGTCATAACTTAATGTTTCACTTTAGGTCAATATATTCTTTAATATCAGGATATTGACGATAATAGCTCCTGTACTTCATTAACTACAGCTTTAAGTTTTATATTGCGTGAATCACCTGTTTTTCTGACCTTAACTTCGGCCTCCCCTTCCTTAATTGTCCTTGGTCCTACCGCTACAATGATCGGTACGCCAATTAGCTCCGCATCCTTGAATTTAAACCCGGGTCCTACATCTCGATCATCGATAATCGCCTCACAGCCGGCCTCTATGAGACCCGAATAAATTTCCTCGGCTGCCGACATAATTTCCTCATCCTTTATTTTAAGAGGAAGCACCGTAACTTCAAACGGAGCTAGGGATTTTGGAAAGATGATGCCGCTTTCATCATGGTTTTGCTCAATTGCCGCAGCTACTGTCCGCCCTATTCCGATTCCATAGCAACCCATAATAAAGGGTTTTACTTTTCCATCAGAGTCGACAAAGGTGGCGTTCATAGCCTCACTGTATTTAGTGCCGAGCATAAAAACATGCCCGACCTCTATTCCTCTTGTAGAACTTAAGGCGCCTTCGTCGCACTTGGGACATTTGTCACCGTCAGTAGCAACTTTGATATCAAAAAATTCTTTTATTTCGTAGTCTTTTCCGAGGGTTACATTAATAATATGATAATCTGCTTTATTAGCACCAGTTATGGAAGCTCCCATCTCTTGTACTGAGATATCGGCCACTTTTCTGATATTTAGCCCGACGGGTCCGCTAAATCCCATGGGACCGCCCGTTATTTCCTGAATTACGTCTGGAGTGGCAAGCTCTACCAGCTCTGCGCCCAGGGCTTTTCTAAGTTTTGTGAGGCTTAGCTCGTGATTGCCTCTAACCAGGGCTGCTGTAGGTTTTCCGTCTACTTCAAGTATCATAGTTTTTATTAAATTAGAGGGGGTTACGTTTAAAAACTGAGCTACTTCTTCAACTGTCTTCAAGTTGGGTGTATGGACCTCTTCTACGGGTGAAGAGTCGTCTTTTGCATCATTTTGCGGCGCATTTTCCTGACGACCTATCTCAGCTAGCTCTAAATTAGCCGCATAGTCGCATTTATCGCAGCTCATTATGATATCTTCCCCGGTAGGGGCTAAAACCATAAATTCGTGCGAGAAATTGCCGCCTATATTACCCGTATCCGCCAGAACAGCGCGAAACTCGAGCCCACAGCGCTCAAATATGCGGTTATATGCCTCATACATGGCCCAATAGGACTTCTCCGCCCCTTCTACGGTAGCATCGAAGCTGTATGCGTCCTTCATTATGAACTCACGGGCGCGCATAACACCAAAACGGGGGCGAATTTCGTCTCGAAACTTGGTCTGTATCTGATATAGATTCACGGGCAACTGCTTATATGAGCTTATATCGCGCCTTACTATGTCGGTAATTATCTCTTCATGCGTGGGCCCAATGCAGAAGTCCCTATCCGCGCGGTCCTTAAAACGAAGAAGCTCCTTGCCGTAATAGTTCCATCTGCCGCTTTCTTCCCATAACTCGGCAGGCAAAACAGCGGGCATCATGAGCTCAATGGCCCCTGCTCTATTCATCTCTTCACGCACTATTTTCTCAACTTTGCCAATTGAACGCAGCCCAAGCGGTAAATAGTTATAAATACCTGCCGCCAGCTTTCTGATCATACCGGCTCTTACCATGAGCTTGTGGCTAACCACTTCAGCGTCAGAGGGGTCGTCCTTCAGTGTTGGAATAAAGTAATTTGAATATCTCATATTTGCTGTCCTAAGGCGTATAAATTACCGAGTCCACGCCTAAAAGCAATATTATCCCGGATTCAGAGAAAGTTTAAATTATTATAGGGAGAATATCTTGTTGACCTCAGAGAACGCCTAGTTATTCTATTTAACTAAATCAAGTACTGAATCAGACTGCAGCGTTTCTCATCTTAGAGGTAATTTGATTCTAATTCGGAGGGATTAATGGATTTTGAAACCGGTGTTTTCGGACTAATACAGAAAGGCGGATTCTTTGTCTACCCTATCATTCTTTGCTCAATTGTGGGTCTGGCTATCTTTTTGCAGAAGATGTGGATATTACGCTCAAAGAACGTAATCCCGGAGCAATTTTTAGAACAATTATACCGCTTCTTATCTCAGGGCAAATTAGCAGAAGCCGAGGTGTATGCCCGTGCGAACAACTCCTCTATATCACGAGTGGCATTGGCCGCGCTTGAGAATTCAGACAAGCCCAAAGAAGAGCTTAGAGAGGAAATAGAGGAAGCGGGACGAAAAGAGAGTCTTGAGCTAATGAGATATGTCGAAGGCCTGGGCGCTATTAGTAACGTCTCAACCTTGCTCGGACTCCTTGGGACTATCTCCGGTATGATCAAGATTTTCAAGGTTATAGCCGATAAGCCGATTGTTAATCCGCCTGAGCTGGCTGGGGGAATTTCAGAGGCGCTCTACACAACGGCATTTGGACTCCTTGTAGCGATACCAGCCTTTATCGCTTATAAGTACATAATTGGAAGTGTGGATGAGCTCATCTCCCTTATGGAAGAAGAAGGCAGAAAGATTATGGAATACGTAATTGTTGGCAAAAAAAACGAGACTACGAGTAAAGATGATACAAGAGATATTTTAGGATGAAATTCAGAGATAAAAAAAATGGGAAATCGGGTGTGGGATCGACCCTTGACCTCACCCCTGTTGTGGATGTCGTGTTTAACCTGCTCATATTTTTTGCGCTCTCGTTAAACTTTGTGGCAACCTCCGGGGGGATAAATGTGAAGCTCCCTTCGGCAAGCTCCGCCGAGCCCGTAAAGATGGAGCAGCTTACGGTAAACCTCACACAGGACGGGCAGGTTTATTATAACGATAAGAAAATCGAGATCGATGAGCTTCCTACCAGACTAAAGGATATAGAGGACAAGGATTCTATTGTGATAATAAGAGCCGACAATTCTGTGCCCCACGGTCGGGTTGTGCAGGTGATGGATATAGTGAAGTCTGAAGGATTTTCCAAGCTCGCCATTGCTGTAGACCAGGCCCCCGGCTCTCAAGGAGGGGACGGCAAGGAGCCGTAACTTGCTGATTGCTCAGTTCTTTCATTGACTTAAAAGACGTTCTTATGTAGTTTACGCCTCAGTTAAATCTTTTCTTTGTAAAGAAGCCCCTTTGAAATACTTATCACTCTTAAACAGAGTTATTACTGACTACTTTACATTCTGGATCATCCTTTTTTCAGCCGTTGCGTATCTGTATCCCTCCCATTTTGAGGATCTTAGGAACTTAATTGTCCCAACACTTGGGATAATAATGTTCGGCATGGGGGCCTCGTTAACGACCTCGGATTTCAAAAGGGTTTTAGTTCGTCCCAGAGACGTAGGAGTGGGAGTTGTGGCGCAGTATGGAATAATGCCGTTTTTGGGATTCGCACTGGCCAAGATCTTCGGGCTTGACCCGATACTGGCAGCAGGCGTTGTACTTGTTGGCTCCTGCCCCGGGGGGACGTCGTCAAATGTAATAACCTATCTCGCAAGGGGCGACGTTGCGTTCTCAGTAACAATGACATCTGTTTCGACACTTATTTCCCCTATTATGCTTCCGCTGCTCATGTATCTTTATGCGGGACAGTGGATCGATATTCCTGTTCTAAAACTCTTTATTTCAACAGTGCAGATAATCCTGCTTCCTGTTGCTCTGGGTTTAGGGCTGAGGATTTTAATAAAGGACAAGATAAAATATATGCTTCCCGTACTTCCATCTGTCTCTTCATTGGCGATAATTTTTATTGTAGGAGTTATAGTGGCTGCAAATTCTCAATCAATTGCGACAGTCGGGCTAACAGTTGCGATAATTGCAATAATGCATAATATCTTGGGATTTTCAATCGGCTATTGGGTTGGAAGATTCTTTGGAATGGACACGCAAAGAGCAAGAGCTGTATCTATTGAGATGGGAATGCAGAATTCTGGGCTGGCGGTAGCGCTGGCCAATACTTACTTTGGTACACTTGCAGCTTTGCCCGGGGCGATATTTAGTGTATGGATGAACATATCAGGTTCAGCACTTGCCTGGTGGTGGAGAAGAAGTTCTAACCAAAACAACTCATGAGTAATTTAGAGAAGACCACGGTTAAAAAGAACAAATTCCCAATCGTGGGTTATTTGTTTCTTGTCGGTACAGCCCTTTTTACCGCACTTTCTTATGCCTTTGGCAGAGCGGTGGATACAAATCTGGACCCGGAGACGACTATGTTCTTTTGGTTCTTCGGAGCTTTTATTTGTTCGATATTTGTTGTAATGGCGATACCCTCACAACGCGCGGAAGTAAGGAAACTTAGAAATTACACAAAGATTCTTATCTATACATCTATATTAACTTCTATAGGCGCCGCACTCTGGATAATGTCAATCAGAACTATCGGCATACCGCTGACGTCCTTTCTTATGAAGGCTCAGACGCCTTTTGCTTTGATGTTGGGGATGATATTTCTTGGAGAGAGATTAAACAGGGGCGAGACAGTTGGGATTATTATTACAATTACGGGCGGCGTAATTGTCGCTTATCAAAGTGATGTAGGACTCTTAATCGGAACGTTCACGGCTTTAGGCGCCGCGTTCTTTTATTCCGCACTTTCCTTCATAGTTAAAAAGTTTGCTCAGAATCTGAACATGCTTACAGTGGCGAATATGAGAGCATTGGGAGTATCAATATTTCTCATTATTTATTTGATAGTGACGGGCACGTTTGAGATGCCCACGAGGTTGATAGATTTAATCTTTATGGCGCTGGGAGGAATCACGGGGGCCTATATTGCCAAGGCGTGCCAGTTTCAGGCAATCAAGCTGATAGATGTATCCCGCACCACAGCCGTGCTGCCAATGGAGTCAATATTTGTAGTTCTTCTCTCTTATTTTCTCTTCCAGGAGATTCCCTCGGTAATCAAACTCATAGGCGGAGCGTTGATTGTAACGGGCGTAATATTTTTGGTGATCTTTAGGGGACAGCAGCCTGAGGTGCTGGATGAGTGAGGATTTATATGGTGAGTAAGCTTAAAAACGCGTAACCTGCGCAGGCAAGGATGAAGAGCCCTGTTATTCTATTTACCAATAAAACCCCATTTTGACCAATTCTACTTCTATAGTTGGATAAAATGTGGCACGTAACAGTCCACAGGAATATGGCCCCTGAGAATACTCCAAGAATTAAGAGTGCGGTCGAGGGATAATTGGCTGTAGGATTGACGATACCAAGCACA
>JAJCZT010000023.1 GCA_029262255.1 Deltaproteobacteria bacterium | reverse complement strand
GCCGCGGAGTACTTATTTGCGTCATAGTAATAGCCCTTGTCTGTCTCGCCCTCAAATACAGTTTCCAGCTCAAAACCCTCAGCAGTAGGCCAATACACAGTCTCTGATGAAAAGTCGTGAGTCAGGTCTATCCATTTGCCCTGAGGCAGTGAGGCTGAATCTGTCTGGCTGAATCCCGAATGTGCTTATCCCAGAAAAAATACAACGAATAAGATACAAAAAATTTGCAGTGTTTTAATTTTTATTTTTGTTTCCTAGTCAATTATTTTTTAACGCCTTCTACCTTTTTTACCTCTTCGCTTTTTATTGTATTTATATTTAAAGTGTTAAAGGATTTTGTATCCGGGAGTGAAATATTAATATCTCTGATGTAGTCAATTTCTAATTGAACATTTTTTAAATTGCATTCAAGAACATGGCCGCCAGATTTTTCATTATCAGATATAAAGTGAAAGTGAAAGCCGCTTATATTTATATCCTTCAAATATTCAGGAAGCCAAAATCCAACCATAGTTCCATTAATATTGTTGAATTCAAATATTGCTTCTTCTTTAGCTACCTCAGCTAGTGGAGGGTAAGGTTTTTTTTGTTTGGGAACACTTCTTGCTTTTATATAAGAAAAATCCCCTTTAACTTTTATCCCATAGAATATGTTCCGGGTTGGAAGTAAGCTGGATATATATTCCTTGAATTCGTTACAGCTTAGTGGCTTGTCTATAGTTTCAACTTTATCTGCTTCAAAAAAAGTAACTACGGCAAACGGCGTTTTCATGGAGTCTGACACCTCATGAACAGTTCCGTCTGATCTTACTTGATAAAATTTCCCGTCAAGCCCGATCATCTCACCGTCCAAGTGGTTGAAGGTGCCGAGACCAAAGTCTCCCTTTTCTTTCAATTCTCCAAATGTAAAGTTCCCATCATAGTCTCCTTGAAAAATGGCACCTACAATTGAAGTCTGAAATATTGCATCATTACTTTCTTGCCCAAAAGCGTGTATGGAAGTGAAAAATGCGAATAATGTGATCAGAAAAATTATATGCGTATTAGATCTATTCATTATCTAGGCTCCTTGATATTAACTTTTGATATTCTTTCTCGGTAACCAACTCCTTATTGGAATCAATCCGGTCAAGAAACACGATTCCGTTTAAATGATCAAGCTCGTGCTGGAAAATTCTTGCGATAAAATCCGAGAATTCTCTTTCGACCTCCTTCCCGTCTCTTGCAAGGTATTTCACCTTGATTGTTCTATGGCGGGGAACAAGCCCTCTGATTCCGGGAATGCTTAAACAGCCCTCCCAATCCTTTTCTTTTTCCTCAGAAAAAGAGAGTATAGAGGGATTTATTATGGCCGTCGGTTCCATTTCAGGAGCTTTGGGGTAACGCACGTTAGGGCGGGAGGAAATAATAAAAATACGTTTCGACTCATATACCTGGGGAGCCGCAATCCCTACGCCGTTGGCCTCAGCCCCTGTTGCGATTAAGTTGTCTATAAAATTTTGGACCCCTTCATCTTCTAAATTTTCTACCTCGGAGGCCCTTTCTCTTAAAACGGGGTGACCCAGCTCTGCAATCTCTAAAATTTTTCCCATAACGTAAGTTCGTAATATAATACTATACTGTTATTAACTAATGATAATGTACCAATAAAATATCAAGAAATCTTCGTAATAAATGATTAACAATGATAACACTGGTTAAAAGACTGTCTCAATTTAAAGATAATACTGCGATCATTGATGAACGTGGCAAATACACCTATCAAGACCTTCTTGACTCCTCTTTAAAAGTCGCTTCATCTCTGCTTGAAGGGAGAACCACTTTAGATGAGGCCAGGGTGGCGTTCATTATTCCCTCAAGTTATGAGTATGTTTCGGCAATGCTGGGGATTTGGCGAGCCGGGGGAATTGCGGTACCCCTTTGCGTCTCTCATCCTGACCCTGAGCTTGACTACGTTCTTACGGACAGCGGGGCTGAAACGGTCATTGCGCACCCCGATTTCAAGGACCGGCTGAGAAGGCTTGCGGGGGCAAATGGAGCGCGGTGCGCCCTGTTGGAAGAAGCCCTTAACTCTGCGCCCGGGGATTTGCCCGAGGTTGAAGAATCCGGGAGAGCAATGATTGTCTACACAAGCGGAACTACCAGCAAGCCTAAAGGCGTAGTTACAACTCATGTAAACATAAGATCTCAAATTTGCTCTCTCATCGAAGCCTGGGAATGGACGGAGAATGACCATATCTTAAACGTTTTGCCGCTTCATCATGTCCATGGAATCGTAAACGTACTTTTGTGCGCTCTGTGGAGCGGCGCAAGGTGTGAGATGATGCCCAAGTTTGATGCGGGCTCAGTTTGGGACAAATTTATTGAAAAGAATTTCACGCTTTTTATGGCAGTACCGACAATCTATTCAAGACTCATTCGCTCGTGGGACGGAGCCTCCGCTAAAAGAAAAATACAGATGAATTCGGCATCTAAGAGAATGCGTCTCATGGTCTCGGGCTCAGCCGCTTTACCGGTCGGCACACTTGAAAAATGGGTGGAAATTAGCGGGCACATATTACTTGAGCGCTACGGCATGACCGAGATAGGCATGGCCCTTTCAAACCCCCTGCATGGAACGAGAGTCCCGGGGCATGTAGGTAAGCCTTTGCCGGG
>JAJCZT010000022.1 GCA_029262255.1 Deltaproteobacteria bacterium | reverse complement strand
GTGGTTTGGCAACTTTTTGAGTTGATTCTTTCTTCTCAGATTTAATGGATGCGGTCTTTATTGTTTTATTAGGAGTTAAGTAGAGCTTCTGACCGATACGCAGGTTGTTGCTATTGAGGTTATTCCATTTTTTAAAACTCTCTTTGGAAATTTGAAATTTCTTAGACAAATCATAAATCGTGTCGCCTTTTTGTACGGCGTATACGTTTGAAACAGTTAGATTAGAATTGGTATTGTTTTGGGAAATACTTTGACTGGTTTTTTTGACTTCGGTTTTTGTTGAAACTGCTTCTTTGCTGCGTGAAGCAATTTTGATTTCAACTGCGGGGTTAGGAATAACGAGCTTTTGCCCAATCTGGAGATTGTGGTTTTTAAGCCTATTAGCGGTCTTTAGATCATTAGTTCTGATGCCGTGCTTATCGGCTATCTCACCTAGAGTATCACCCTTTTTAACTATGTATTCATAATTAATTGTTATTGTTTGTGTGGGTTTTTCTTGAGCTAACGGGACAGTGTCTTTATCTCTGCTGGCTATTGTAAGGACTTGGCCTGTTTTTAGATTATCGCTTTTTAGACCGTTTGCTTTTCTCAGGTTTGCTACGGATACATTAAGCTTTTCCGCAATATGTCCTAATGTATCTCCATTTTTTACGGTGTAGATATCAGGAGTTTCTTGCTGGGTATTTTCAGGCGAACTAATTTTCTTCTCATCGATAGGAGGGCCTACAAATTCATCTTTTGAAACTACTTCTTCATTTGTAGAATCACTCTGGAGAGGGACGTTAAGAGTTTGCCCAATTTTTAATTTGTCAGTCTTTAAGTTGTTAGTGCTTTTTAAATCTTTGGTTTTGACGCCGAATTTTTCGGCAATTTGGCTAATAGTGTCGCCACTTTTTACAATATAGTCATTATTGCCATACTTATTATTGCTTTTTAGATTTGATTCCGGAATTCGTAATTTATCGCCAATGCTTAAATCGTTATTATCAAGTTTGTTTACTGTTTTTATATCTTCTACCGATACTCCAAACTTCCTAGATAGATCGTAAAGGTTGTCCCCTTTTTTGACAACATAATTAGTTGTTGCAAAGGCTATGGTTGGAAGCAGAAGTGCAATCAATAAAAGAAGAGAACGACTAAGTACCATACCTATACCTCCTAAGAGAAAATTCGAAAGCATCCAACCCAGAATATAACTGGTTGCCCAGACCAGCTTCACTCCGTCTTTATATTGATCTAAGTTGTCAAAGAACAGGTGGTTACTAACTGCTTACTAATTTTATTGATTATACATCATATTGATCAAGAATGTAAAGGTTTTTAAGTCTATTCATATTTTGTAATGATTCTACCGGATTTATCCACGGCGCTTGTGTTCTCCTTAGCATTTTTACTGCTTTAATAACGGAGTATTCCTTAACAGCCATTCATCGAGCGGCAAACCTTCTATGTGTAAAATCTTTAACGTGCGCTCCTGATCCCTTTCTCTAATTAGCACCTGTTCTATTAATTGTGAAGCTATTAGCTCTATGTCGTTATTATGAAAACCTCTGGTATCAATTATCTCAGATAATCTAAGCGTAATTATTCCAGTTTTTGATATGTTAAAGTCCTCGTCCCCTGAATGCTCTATGTTAAATGTAACATCTGAGTTCTCGGAGCTGGAAGTAAATTCCAAAATCCCTGTAATACGAATGTAATCAATGGTCGGCAAGCTCTATAGAGTCCTTGTGTCTACTTATTTAATCTCACCTGTTCGTGTATATATAGAGAAACTCTTCTCCCAGTTCCCAGTTTATAGTCATAATCTGAATCTCCCCTCTGCTGTTGAGCTCTTTGAGAGTTTCGACTATTTCAATTTTTGTTCTGTTATATTCTAACTCGGGGTTGGACTCAATGATTTTCTCTGTGAGTTTGTTGGTATTTGTATTTCCCTGACCGGGGCCCGAGCACATTATATTAAGTAATTCTGTTTCCCATTTGTTCATAAGTATCTCCATAAAGTGATCATAATTGAAAAATGAATTTCCTGACAATTAATTTTAGAAAAGTCTGCGCATTATCTAAGCGCTAAGGTCTAAAACGAAATATAGTGTATTATAGAGTAAATCGCAATAGTTATTAGAGCAATGTTTCATCTAAGCTTTATGACCAATACAGATTCATGAAAATTCTGATATATACTCACGAATTTCCTCCTTTCTTGGGAGGGCTAGCTACAACCAGTTATAAACTAGCAAAGGGAATCGGCACGTCAAAAATAGAAGTTGTAGTTCTTGCCCCGGGATACTCATCAGATGATAAAACGGCAGACAAAGATCTGCCCTGCAAGGTAATAAGGGTTCCCGGTCTAGGAGCCAAGTGGGTAAAGATTATTCCGTTTCTGGAGCTATTCTTGGGCTGGATATACCTGATTAAGACCCTGATAAAAGAGAAGCCGGATTCAGTGCTATTTATAACAGAAGAGGCCGAAGTGGTGGGAGGGCTTTTGCCGTTCTTTTCCTTTCATCCTGTGGTCCGTATAGCAGGCTCGGGCATTACGACGTGTTTTTACGGAAATAAATTCTCAAAGAGAGTGCTGCGTTTCCCTATGCGGAGGCTGTATGATAAATCCAAAACGATTATCGCTGTCAGCAACAGCACAAAAGAACTTGTTGAGAGTGTGGGTGTTCCAACGCAGAAGATAGAGGTTATTTACAACGGCGTCGAAAACTACATGCTGACAAAAGAGCCTGATTTAGCCGCGGTAGTTAAATTGAGGAAGAAATACGCAATTGGAGATGAGGATAAAGTTCTCTTAACTGTTGCCAGGGTACTGCCCAGAAAGGGCCAGGACACTGTGATCAAAGCACTACCAATCGTTCTTAAAGAATTCCCAAGGTTGAAATATCTGATCGTGGGCGAAGGCAGATACAGATCACAATTTCTAGAGCTTGCACGTGAGAAAAATGTTAGTGAGAGCGTGATTTTTACTGGCGGGGTCGCGCATGAGGAGGCTATCAATTTTATTGATCTGGCTGATATATTTGTCATGCCCAACAGGTATTGGAACAATAAAGTAGAGGGGCTTCCAAATGCTCTGATTGAAGCAAGCGCCAGAGGCGTGCCTCTTATTGCGGGCGACCACGGAGGCTCAAAGGAAGCAGTGAGAAATAATGTAACAGGCTTGTTGGTAGATCCTCAGAGTGTGGAGGATGTTGCCCGGGCTATAATAACTATTCTTAGTGATGATAAAAGGGCGTTGGAAATGGGCAAATCGGGTAAAGAGACGATCATGAAATATCATACGGAAGAGGGAATGATTAAAAATTATATAAGTGTAATAGATAACGTAGTTAAGTAGGACAAGTTCCCAAATTGCCGGGTTAATTAAATGAGCGATTCAAACAAATCACAGAAAAAGCTTTTTATGAATGCCTCCTGGCTCTTTGGTGGAAAGACGGCTTCCGGGATATTTAGCGGTATTCAGACTGTAATTATTGCCAGGATGCTCGGTGTGAGCGATTATGGTTTGCTCTCACTTGTGCTGGCATATATTGCCGTGCTCAATATGTTTTTTGACTTAAAAGTCTGGGAAACCGCAACTAAATACATAGGGACTTATTGGGAAACGGGCGAGCATGATAAAACCCGATCCATGATCAAGCTCTCTTACATCCTAGATGTTGGAAGCGGGGTTGTCGCATTCGTAATAGCAATACTGAGCGCTAAGCTCATTAGTACATATATTCTTCACTCCCCCGAGGCTTATGTCTTTATTTGGATTTACTCCATAAGTCTTTTTGTCGATACGGCCAATTCAACTTCTGACGCGATTCTAAGGGTTTTTGACAGGTTCAAGAATATTGCCTTTATAAATTCATTCCAAAAGTTTTTCAGACTCCTTGTGGTGGTAGCTCTCCTTTACTCGGGCTTAGGTATAAAAGGAGTGTTGTATGGGTTCATACTCGCGAGTTTTGTCGGTTTTTCCATAAGAATGTGGGTTGTAATGAAAACCCTTAAACACAATGATCTCCAGGGTTGGCTGAGTGCGGATATTAGATTGATCAGGGATCAATGGAAGGGGATTGCATGGTTTCTGGGCAATACAAGTTTTATTGCTACCCTCAAGACTGGCAACGAAAGATACTTGGGAATACTGATATTGGGTTATTTCGCGGGCAAGGACGCAGTGGCTTTTTATAAAATAGCAAGCTCTGTTGCATCTGTTGTAAACCGCGTTGTTGATCCGATATACGAAGCTATTTATCCTGAACTTGTAAAATTTGCCAGTTCGAATGCGATAGAAGACTTTAAAAATATGATTAAGCGTACTACAAAGAGTATAGTCCTAATCATAATACCCATTGGGGTTATAATCATAATATTTGCAGAACCTATAATAAGCGTTCTTTTTGGCAAAGATTATGTGCCTGCGACTAATGCTCTTAGGATTCTTGCAGCTGCAGTATTAATTGTGCGATTTACGTTCTGGATAAATCCCGCGCTCCTTTCAATGGGCAGACCCGGGCTTAGAACTGTGTTGGGCGTAATCTCAACATTTATTTATCTAATTCTTATGTTTCTCCTTGTTCCCGGATATTCATACATAGGGGCCGCTTTCGCTTTTCTGGGGTATTCAATTGTAAGATCATCTCTTGCTTTTAAGTTCTTTCATGACGCGCTCAAAAAATAGAATAAATAGCTCTGAGCAATGTTCATCTGCTTCTTAACTTGGGTTTTAATAGTTTGCGAGCTCCTTGGGTTCTAAACGGCCCTTTGGCATATTTCTTTTGTATCTTAGCCTCTCATGAGATATATTTTCCCTTAAATAGAAGCAAGCAAATTACTTAGATATTCAGAGGACTTAGTGGTTATATCACATTCTAAAAAGTTTTTATTTGTTCACATTCAAAAAACAGCGGGCAGGAGTTTTGAGGCTGTCTTAAAAGAGAATATCCCTGATCTTGAGAGTTTTATGGGTACTCATGACCATGCGTTATGGGCTAGGGAAAAATTAGGCGGGCAGTGGCCGGATTACTATAAGGTCGCTTTTGTCAGAAACCCCTGGGACAGGCTTGTCTCCTGGTACACGATGATTCAGGAAAAGGGAGCAATGACCTGGTATAAAAGGATATTCGGAATGAGAAGGTATAACGATCTCACGCAATACGTGCTTGCAAATTCAAATTCTTTTGAGGAATTTCTCTATAACTGTGTGGATACGATAGATGATATTGACGGTAAGAAGAGTATTCTTTATAACCAGCTGGATTATATTACTGATAGAGATGGCTCATTAATTGTAGATTTTGTCGGCAGATTTGAGAATCTAAATAAAGATACGAATACAGTTTTCAAAACTCTTGGTCTGGATAATGCAACACTCCCACATAAAAACAGCTCTAAACACAAAAATTACCGTTCCTATTATTCTGAGGAAACAAAAAAGCTGGTTTCACAAAGATTTGAGAGGGATATAGAATTTTTTGGTTACGAGTTTTAAGCAGCGTGTCATAATGTCCTATAAATTCTTAGAAGCTTCAATGTACATATACAAATGAATCCATTATCCGCATTTAAAGTCGCATACCGTGCTATCGAATCTAACAAAGTTCGTTCGATTCTAACAACTTTGGGGATTATCATAGGAGTTGCGGCCGTTATATGCCTGGTGGCGGTTACACAGGGCGCTGAGAAAATGATAGAAGACCAGCTGACAAGCCTTGGTGGGAACTCTTTTATTGTTAAGACCGGCAAAAGGGGTATGGGATCTCAGGAAAAGGCCTATATTCTAACCTCTAAAGATGCGGAGGCTATTGGAGAGTTAGAAATGGTAACCCATGTGTCTCCCATTATTGATTTAGGACAACAGATTATATGGGGGAGCCAGGATTGGTATACGCTGGTATTAGGAGTGGCGCCGGATTTCGTGTACATAAATGACTGGTACCCTGATAGCGGCAATTTTTTTAACAATCAGGATGTGGAGGAAGCAGCCAGGGTCTGTGTCTTAGGCAAAACAGTTGCATCTAATCTCTTTGGATCTGAAAATCCGGTAGGTCAAACAGTTAGAGTCAATAAGAATATTTTTAGCGTAATAGGGGTTATGGGTTCTCTTGGGCAAACATCCGGAGGAAGGGATCAGGACGATGTAGTCTTAATTCCCTACACGACGTTTCAGAAAAGTATAAAGGCTATAAATCAAGTAGAAAGCATTTCAGTTTCTGTAAGAACCTCTGAAGACATTCCTGTAGCTGAGACTCAGATTATTGCTCTTTTAAGAGAGCGCCACCGCTATGGGGCTGATGAGGAAGATAGTTTTTATATAAAGAGTCAATTGAGCATAATAAACCGCATCTTTGCAATTTCCAGGATTATGACAATCCTTTTGGCCAGCGTAGCGTCGATTTCGCTACTGGTCGGGGGTATTGGAATTATGAATATTATGCTGGTCTCTGTTGGTGAAAGGACAAGAGAGATTGGAATAAGGATGGCGGTTGGAGCTAAGGAAAAAGATATTCTAGTCCAGTTTTTAATAGAATCTGTTCTGCTTTCACTAGCGGGCGGTGCAATTGGGGTACTGATAGGTATCCTGGGATCAGAGATAGCTTCTTATTTCACTAATTGGCCTGTAGTGATTTCACTGGGTGCCACGTTGTTGGCATTTAGCGTTGCTGCGATTATAGGGATATTTTTTGGAATATACCCCGCGCGCAAAGCGTCTAAGTTAGACCCGATTGAGGCCCTAAGATATGAATAAGTATTTAAAGCTCTTTCTCCTAATATGTTTCTCCATAATTATCGCGGTGTTTGTGGCGGAGGGTCTTTCGAGGATATTCTTTGATCCGATTGATTTTCTAAGGCCCAAAAGGGTTCCTGACCAAGTTTTGAGATATAAGCTTGAGCCTAATTCGGGAGCGCATGATTCCTGGGGATATAGAAATAAATCTGTTCCCGATTCTGCTGAAATAGTTGCTCTTGGAGACTCACATACATATGGCATCAGCGCTACAGCCGGCAACTCTTGGCCCAATACACTTCAAAAAATGTCGAATAAAGAAATATACAACTTATCACTTGGAGGTTACGGTCCGGCAGAATACTTATATTTAATGGAGGAAAAGGCATTAAAGCTAGATCCGGAACTAATAATAGTTGGTTTTTATCTCGGCAATGATCTCCATAATGCTTTTAAATCTGTATATAGTGTTTCGATCTGGGGGGATTATAGAAATCCTGGACTTGCTTCTTTTCTGGAAGATAAAAAAGACTACAAACAAACTAATACTAACAACATTAGTGATTGGCTTGCGGGCAACAGTGTCTTTTACAGAATTGTTAGCTCCTCATTTATAGGCGATAGCTTAAGACACAGTAGAAGAATAAAAAAAGGCGAAGAGGTTTTAATGCTTGATGTTGAGGATTATGGGATTCACACGGGGTTTACCCCTGACAGCAGATTAGAAGGCCTGGATTTGAGTGACCCTAGGGTTAGAGAGGGCTTAAGACTAACTCTTGGGTTTTTCAAGAAAATGAATCAGATAGCTCAGGAAAAAGAAATTGATTTTCTGGTTGTAATAATACCAACTAAAGAAAGTGTGTTTTCAGAATTCATAATAACGAGTGATCAATTAGGCAGCTCAGATAAGCTCAGAAGTCTTATAGTCAAAGAAGAAGTCGTTAACAAATTGGTTAAAGCATATTTCACAGAGAACAATATTGCTTATATTGATGTTCTGGAACCATTGGGAGAAGCAGCTGGAAGAGAGCAAATATATCCCAATAATTTTGGGGGCCATACGAATAAAAACGGATATAGAATAATTGCCGAGTCTATAAATCAATACCTCAAATCTGACGATCGTCAGTAGATCCAATAAATGCTGGATGTTTACATAACAGCATTCAACTTTTATAATTCCCTTCTCAATAACTATGAAAAATATGTCTAGTACTAAGATTAAGATTTGTGGAATTACGAATATGGAAGATGCCATGCTGGCTTGTGAATTGGGAGCTGATGCGTTGGGCTTTATATTCTACAGAAAAAGCAAAAGGTATATAGATCCTGAGGCTGCTCGGAGTATCATATCAAATTTGCCGCCTTTTGTTACAACTGTAGGGGTTTTTGTGAATCACCCTCTTGATGAGATAATAACAATTAGAGATAAGACCGGTGTTGATACAGTGCAATTGCACGGAGATGAGACCCCTAAATTCTGCAGCCTGATCCCTTTAAAAGTTATTAAAGCAATTAGAGTTGAAGACGATTTAGATGAAGATAGAGTTGCACAATATCCTGTTCAAGCTATCCTTTTTGATACGTATTCTGATGTTGAATACGGTGGGACGGGTAAGAGTTTTAACTGGAATATACTAAAAGACATATCTTATACAGGAAACATCATTCTCTCCGGCGGACTTAGCGCCGGTAACGTTGCCGAGGCGCTGAGGGTCGTAACGCCGTATGCTGTTGATGTTAACAGCGGTGTCGAGAGCTCGCCGGGTAAAAAAGATTATATGAAGCTAAGAAAATTTATTGAGGCGGTAAAAAATGGAAACTAAAACAACCTTGCCGGATTCGCTGGGGCATTATGGAATATTCGGGGGCAGATATGTTTCTGAGACCCTTATGCCTGCAATTTTACAATTGGAAAAGGCATATATGGAAATTAAGGATGATCCCAAATTTAAAGAAGAACTCAACTACTATCTCTCAGAATATGTAGGACGCTCCACGCCGCTTTATTTTGCCCAAAGGATGACCGATAATTTAGGCGGGGCAAAAATTTATCTTAAGCGCGAGGACCTTGCTCACACCGGAGCGCATAAGATTAATAATACTATAGGGCAGGCTCTTTTGGCATCCCGGATGGGGAAGAAAAGAATAATAGCAGAGACAGGCGCAGGCCAGCATGGAGTTGCAACTGCCACGGTCGCCGCTTTGCTCAACATAGAGTGCGAAATATTTATGGGTCTTGAAGATACACGACGTCAGGCTATGAATGTTACTCGTATGAAGCTTCTTGGCGCAAACGTAAGAGAGGTAACACAAGGTACCCAGACTCTAAAGGATGCTATGAACGAGGCGATGAGGGACTGGATTACTAATGTTAGAGATACTTTTTATATAATCGGAAGTGTTGCCGGCCCCCATCCCTATCCCATGATGGTAAGGGATTTCCAGTCTGTGATAGGCAGTGAAGCAAGGGAGCAAATACTCGAAAAAGAAGATAGGCTGCCCGATCTCCTGGTTGCATGTGTGGGAGGCGGCTCAAATGCCATGGGTCTTTTCTACCCGTTTTTGGGTGATGAAGATGTTAAAGTGGTTGGTGTTGAGGCCGCAGGCGCTGGAATAGATAAAGGTAATCACGCGGCAAGTATTTCTGATGGGACGGTAGGAGTGTTGCATGGAAGTAAGACTTACCTTCTTCAAGATGAAAACGGACAGGTTAAAGGAACACATTCAATAGCGCCGGGTCTGGATTATCCCGGAGTAGGTCCTGAGCATTCGTACCTAAATGATATGGGGCGGGTTTCTTATACTAACGTTACTGACGCAGAGGCTTTAGAGGGTTTTAAGTTTATATCCGAGGTTGAGGGAATAATCCCGGCACTTGAGTCATCTCACGCTATTGCTTATGTGATGAAGACGGCGCCTGAAATGCCCAAAGACTCAATAATTGTGATTTGCCTCTCAGGCAGAGGAGATAAGGATCTAAACGCCGTGGTCGATCTATTAGAACACGGTCTTCCCCAATAGTTTTTGCTCACGGATTAGTCTTAATTATTGCTTTATTATATGCCCCTGGTCCGTCTTGACTTTGAATGTAGGGGTGTTAGAGTTTGATCCAAATGCTAATGTACGGGGTTGGAGTTTTTATTAATCTTAAATAGCTGTACCTATCTGGAATAAGGGCCTACGATGAATAAAGTCTATGATTTGATGTGTATTAAGATCGGCCTTTTTCACTTTAAATAAATCACAACGTAAGAACTCATGAATAGAATAACAAACAAGTTCAATGAACTTAAAGAAAAGGGGAGAATTGCTTTAGTTGCCTATATTACTGCGGGTGATCCTTCGCTTGAGCTTAGCAAAGATATTGTTCTAAAGCTTGAAGAAAGCGGCGCGGACATTATTGAGCTAGGGGTTCCATTTTCTGACCCCATGGCCGATGGGCCCGTTATCCAATTGGCATCAGAAAGGGCTCTGGAGAGCGGCACTACTCTTAAAGGGGTTTTGGACACGGTAAAACGTATTAGAGAGCTATCACAGGTGCCTATTATACTATTTGGTTATTACAATCCTTTTTTCCACTATGGACTTAAAGAATTTTCAGAAGATGCGGCTGAGGCTGGAGTAGATGGCATTCTTGTTGTAGATCTGCCTCCGGAAGAAGTTGCCGAATTCAAAGTGCACACCGACAAAGCCGGGCTTGATATAGTTTTCCTCCTTGCCCCCACAAGCACGACTGAGAGGGTTGAGCTCATTTCAAGTTATGCCAGCGGATTTGTTTATCTTGTTTCGGTAACCGGTGTTACTGGCGTTAGGCCCGATATGAATTATTCTCTCGACGCACTAGCGGCTCAAATAAAATCAACCTCGGGACTTCCCGTAGGAGTCGGCTTTGGTGTTTCTTCTGCAGAGCAGGTGGAGAAAATAGCTGAATATGCGGACGCCGCGATAGTGGGAAGCGCCATTGTAAGAATAATAGAGCGGCATGGAAGTGATAAAGATAATCTTTTTGAAGAACTCTCTGGGTTTATTGATGGTTTAAGCGGGGCTTGCAATAAGCCCGGATTAAAAATGAAAGAAAAGGCGCAATAAAAGTATGCAAAAAGAGATTAAGCGATACCTTTTTATCGGAGATTTTGATTCTCTTCTCCTTGGGCTTTTCTCAAAGCGCGGTGAAGTTATATGGGTGAGTTCTCTTGAGGAAGCGCTTAATCAAACAGGTAGTTTTTCGCTAATAATGCTGGAAAATAATTTTTTCACTCCCAAGATTTCAAAGAAATTATCGGTTCATTATCCTCAGACGCCCTTAATCGTAAGCAATGGGGATGAACACGATGAACCCCCTCCTTCCGTAAGATTTGTGGCGTTTCATAAAATACTATCCGAGCAAATTGAGCGTGAGGAAAGACTGGCAAAGACAGAGCTGCGTGTTGAGGAATTAAGACATGCTCATGCGGGAGCAAAGAAGTTATTGATACTACTACACGATCACCCTGATCCCGATTCTATAGCCAGTGCTCTTGCTCTTAGGACTTTGCTTAAAAGAAATAAACAAACAGCAATTATAGGACATTTGGGAGAACAGATATCTCGCCCGGAAAACGTTGCTATGATAGAGCTTCTTGAGATAAACTTGGAGGCGCTTACTCCCGCTAAGTTGAAAGATTTTGATTCTATAGCCCTTGTTGATGTTCAGCCTCCGTTCTTCAGTGAGAAGCAAATTCCCGAAGTTGATACCGTGATTGATCATCACCCTTTAGTCGGTTCATACGATGCAAAGTTTAAGGAGATAAGAGCAGAAGAGGGCGCGACGTCCACTATTTTAACCAAATATTTACGTGCGGCGCAGGTTGATATCTCTGAGAGGCTTGCTACGGCACTTCTCTATGGGATTAAGACCGATACTATTACACTTAACCGTGACGCGAATCCCGATGATGTGGAGGCGTTTACTTTCTTGTATCCACATGCGAACCTTGCACTTTTAAGACGCATTGAACGCGCGGAGGTGCCGCCGTCTGAGATGAAATCTCTAGGGCAGGCGCTTGCCGATCACTGGATCTCAAAAGGTATTTTCTTTGTTAACGTCGGAAGGGTTGATAGAGAATATCTGATTCCCAAGATATCAGATTTCGGAATTCAGGTAAAGGGGATCGAATGGTCTGTTGCTTTTGGGATTTTAGGGAACTCGCATCTCATAATTTCTGTAAGAAATGTTGGATATGTGAAAAGCGCCGGCCGTCTGGTAAGGGATTTGTTTAAAGATATAGGCAGCGCCGGCGGACATCGCTCCGCGGCAAAGGCTGTAATATCTTTAAGTAAAGTGCGAAAGGAGATAGGCAAAGGCTCTCAGGATAAGATTAAAAAATGGCTTACAGAAATCTTCATCAAAGCAGTAACTGAAAAACCTGAAGAAGAAAGTTAATAAATCATTTCTCTCCTTACCATCTCTCCCTCATTAAACTCCGGCATTACAAATTGAATACATTCTGATTTAATAATATACTCCTAGCTATTATGAGAATAATTTTTATGGGCACGCCCGAGTTTGCAGTACTTTCTTTAAGAGCATTGATCGAATCAGAAGATGATGTTATAGCCGTTGTGGCCCAGCCTGATAGACCTAAGGGTAGGGGACGCAAGCTCGCTCCGCCACCAACCAAGATTCTTGCCGAGGAATATAATATTCCGGTTTTGCAGCCCGAGAAAATTAAAACTGAGGAATTTTTGGAGGAGCTAAAAAATCTAAATCCTGATCTTATATGCGTTACCGCCTACGGCAAAATCCTCCCAAAAGGTTTACTTGAACTTCCGCTACACGGCTGTATAAATGTCCATGCTTCCCTCCTTCCAAAATACAGGGGTGCTGCGCCAATTAATTGGGCGATTGTAAGAGGCGAGGGGGAAACAGGCGTAACTACAATGCTTATGGATGAAGGTATGGATACAGGGAGCATACTTTTAAAACGGAAAATTCAAATTCAAGATGAAGACGATGCAGGGAGTTTATCTGAAAAGCTTTCTCATCTGGGCGGAGAGCTCCTATTGGAAACCATAACTCAACTCAAAGAAGGGAAGTTGAACCCAACGAAACAAGATGAGTCCCAGGCTACTTACGCACCGATGCTTAAGAAAAGCGATGGAGAGATCAAATGGGAGAACTCAGCTTTAGAAATATGGGATCTTATAAGGGGAATGAACCCATGGCCGGGCACGTTTACTAAACTAGACAATAAGTCTCTAAAAATATTCAGCTCTAGGATTGTTGAAGGTCAAGGGAAGCCCGGTGAGGTAATAGAGTCAGGTTCGGGGGGGCTTATAGTCGCAGTCCGAGCGGGTGCTCTGGACATTTTAGAGCTTCAAATAGAAGGCGGAAAGAGGTTGGATATAAAGTCCTTTCTTGCAGGCAGAAAGATTGAAAAGGGCACTATATTAGGCAGCTAATTGTCATTATTCACATCTTTTATTAATTCCTAATTGCCATAAGTGAGAACGTATTTCTTCTCTCAGAGAGTCGTTATTTTTTAGCTTGCTGCATGCCTCGATAAAAAATTTCTCAGCTCCCGCCTTATCTCCGAGCTTTAAGTGCAGGACTCCCATGGTATCCAGAGCATATGGCGGGATTGTATCAAGCCCACCGGTAGCTAAAAGCATCTGGTCTAGCCCTTGTTGATAATCCCCGCCGGTCTCGATATATAGTGACGCAAGGTTATTGGCGGCTTGTAGATTGGTTTTATCTTTCTTAAGCGCTTTTTGGTAATACTTCTCGGCTTTGGTATATTCGCCTTTCTTGAAATAAACATTCCCCAAATTTACCAGAGGTGTAATAAGTGTGCCGTCGCTATTAACCGCTCTTTTATATTCTCTTATAGCGAGATCATCTTTGCCTTCCCCCTCATAAATTACTCCAAGATTATTGTGCTCTTCAGCGGTAAGCGGGTCCTCCATAAAAATTGATCCCTGAAGCGAAGCGCAGCCCGCAAATGAAATACACAACATAAAAAATATGGGGTGGAATATTTGTAGAGGATGTCTCAATTTTTGATTACCAACATAAGTCTGTTCATTTTTTTCCATTCACTGTCCAGTTTGTCAAAGCTTATCTCCTGCCCACTTTCAAATCCTGAGTGAAGAAGGACAGTTCCTTTTCTCTCGTTATAACCATAAACGACAT
This sequence comes from Deltaproteobacteria bacterium, assembly GCA_029262255.1. Lineage (GTDB taxonomy): Bacteria > Desulfobacterota_D > UBA1144 > Nemesobacterales > UBA2774 > CR02bin9. The sequence goes on along the minus strand of JAJCZT010000022.1, from coordinate 13,586 downwards.
AATAATGAGGAACGCTGACTTTCCACTTGCCCTTGTCGACGAGTAGTATAATAGGCCGCTGATTGTCTATAAGCGATTTAAGTGATTCCATGTTACCGTTTGTTGTTTCAGTGGCGTAGCCGTTTGCCCTGGCAAAATTCTCCATATCTGAAATAAGCGCGCCGTTTAATTCGGGAATGTAAACTTCCCGGGCTATTTCATCCTGATCAATGTTCCGGCCATAGAATTGCATAACCGATGCCATAGCCGCGGGCCCACAGAACTTATCTTTCTGCTTCACAAAAGGCACATTTTCAACAACTACAAAGTTGTAATCTGTAGCGGATAACTCTGGGGCGGATTCTTTTTGGGCACAGCCTGTTATAAAGAATATCGAGATAAACGGAAGTAATAAAAAGTAAATCTTAAACATCGAGAACTCTTTTATTTAGTTATACCCTCTTATATAAATAGATAATGAGGAGTACTAGAGCGACTATAACAAGAACAGTGACTACAATTGCCAGACCACTGTCGCCTCCAGCCGGTATACGGTCGGTAAGTGATGCTATCTGATGTACTTGCTCATCACTCATCTCGCCTATCTTCTCTGATACTTCTTCTTTGGTGAGCCCGTGACTCATTAGTTTCTCTGCAACTATTTTATTCTCAAGAGCCCGCCTTACCTTAAGTTCATTGATTTCTCTTTTTGTTGAAGCGTTTTCCCCGGGCGATATCATTTGCGATTCTGTTACCGCCGCATTAGCGCTTATAGATATTAGTGAAACAGGAACAAAAGTTGTTAGTACTAAAAATACTATCGCGAAATTGTATCCTCTTCTTGCTGCAAGTGTCATCCTTTGGCTCCTTTTTATAGCGGGTTGCTAAAAGTTATATATATATTAAAACTGATAAATCTCTTCGGACAAAGCGTTTTTTTTAACTATCCTCTGTCTTTAATAGAACTTGTTGCTATGACTAGGCCACATATTACATATACTCTCAAACGCACCTCTAATTTTTAGCTTATAGGCCTCTATATTTATATTTGATAATGTCAGTTGATACGCCCTTTGATTACGATAGGTCGTATATTTAGCAAGACTATCTAGCTTCTGAAAATTAGATTGCCTCTTTATTTTAATGGAAATTGTAACATCTGGAAAAGCTGGTTTTTCGTTGCCAAAAAAAGTCTCCATGGTAGTATATCAAGCCTTATGTTGCATGTATTAACTGGAACTATAAAGGGTAGAAAACTCAAGGTTCCCAAGGGGCAGAAAATCCGCCCTATGACCAGCAGGGTTAAAAAGTCTGTATTTGATACCCTGGGTGATATATCAGGGGTTAGGGTTTTAGATATTTTTGCGGGATCAGGCGGAATAGGGATTGAATCCCTTAGTCGGGGATGCGGTCATGTAACTGCGATAGAGAAAGACCCCTTGGTGTTTAAGATTATTAATGAGAATTACAAGTACTGCGGTTTTATAGATAAGGCACGCTTAATTTGTTCTGATTATAAAGATGCCTTATCAATGCTAAGAAGAAAAAGTGAGGTTTTTGAGCTGATTTTTATTGATCCGCCCTATAAGCTTTATGATAGTCTTGAGGTAGAAGATTTTATCCATGATGCCTCAGAATTATTGGATGCAGATGGGGTTATTGTAATAGAGCACGACTACAAAATTGAGCATACCCCCAAGGGCTTTAAGAGAGCTACCAAGTCATTTGGTGGGACGCACGTTAGTTATTTCAGAAAGGGTGAATAATCATGAAAATTGCAGTTTATCCGGGATCCTTTGACCCATTTACAAATGGGCATGAAAATATTATCGAGCGAAGTGTAAAGGTTTTTGACCAGGTTATAGTAGCCGTTGCCCATAATACAACTAAAAAGACTATTTTTACGGTCGAAGAAAGAGTCGAGATATTAAATGAGGTATTTAAAAACAGAGATGATGTGAAAGTGGATTATTTTGAAGGACTGCTTGTTGAATATATAAAAAAGATGGGCACTAATGTAGTGCTGAGGGGAATGCGGACTGTTTCCGATTTTGAATTTGAGATGCAGATGGCCCTTGCCAATAAAACCCTTAGCTCTGAGTTAGAGACGGTGTTTATGGTAACGGATAGCGAGTTTTCTCATATAAGCTCCTCTGTAATAAAAGAAGTTGTATCGTTAAATGGATCAGCATCGCATATGGTCCCAGAAATTGTAGAAAAAAGATTAAGGGAAAAACTTTTAAGAAGTTAGGAGGATTTATACTCTATGAAATTGTCTGCACGCGCACAAAGGCTTCAACCTTCGGCGACTCTAACTATAACAGCAAAAGCAAAAGCACTTAAATCCCAAGGGGTAGATGTAATTGGATTTGGTGCGGGTGAGCCCGATTTTGACAGCCCGGATCATGTTAAAGAAGAAGCCATTCGTGCTATAAACAAGGGAATGACGAAGTATACAGGCGTTGGGGGTATAGATGAATTAAAAGACGCGATTATTTATAGATTAAAAGAAGATCACAATCTTGAATATGAGAAGTCTGAGATCATAGCCTCCGTAGGTGCAAAACATACGCTCTATAATATAATGCAAGTACTCTTTGACAGTGGGGATGAGGTTATAGTTCCAGCTCCCTACTGGGTTTCTTACCCCGAGCAGATAAGGCTTGCCGAGGCAACACCTGTAATTCTGGATACTAAAGAGGCCGAGGGTTTTAAAATTTTGCCTGATGATCTTAGGGCGCATATTAATTCTAAGACTAAGGCTCTCATTTTGAACTACCCTTCAAATCCCACAGGGGCTACTTATAACGAAGAGGAGCTAAGAGCAATAGTTGACGTTGCGATGGATGCGGGACTAATCATTATTTCTGACGAGATATATGAGAAGATTGTTTATAACGGCATCAAGCACATTCCTGTTGCCTCACTAGGGGAAGATATTAAAAAATCTACCATTCTTGTAAATGGAGTGTCGAAAACCTACTCCATGACCGGGTGGAGGATAGGATACGCAGCTGGAGACAAGGAAGTAATTAGCGCAATGAGTAAGCTCCAGGGACAATCCACATCAAACCCAACATCTATCTCGCAGTGGGCTGCAATTGCTGCTTTTACAGGAGATCACCAGGTTATTGAGGATAGAACGAAAGAGTTTGAGCAGAGAAAAAATTATATTGTTGAAAAACTAAACGACATTCCGGAAATTTATTGTTTTGACCCTCAGGGGGCATTTTACGTATTCCCCAATGTGTCGGGATACTACGGCAAAGAGTACAACGGCAAAGTTATAAAGGACTCGCTCGACTTTACTGAATTTGTTCTCGATGAAGCCAAAGTCGCAGTTGTTCCCGGAGTTGCATTTGGCTCAGATGATCACGTAAGGATATCTTATGCAACCTCAATGGATGACATTGTAGAGGGAATTAATAGGATTACAGAGGCGGTAAAGAAACTCTCTTAAAGTCCGGTGTTTTAACCCACCTGGAATTATCTCTTTTTATCGTTCATTATAGGATTGTTGCGCCTATTTGAGGATTTATCGCAAAGCGGGGGTGCAACAACTATTTATGAATGAAATAAAACTCGGTTTATCAATCTCGCTTACCGGTAATTATTCAATTCAGGGCAAAGAGAGCTTTGAAGGAATAAAGCTTTGGGTCCGGGATATTAACCGCAGAGGCGGGATTTTCATAAAAGACCGGAGTATAAACCTACCTGTTGAATTTATCTATTCCGATGATAAAAGTTCGATAGAGAAATGTAGGGCAATAACGGAAAAATTGATTTTGGAAGATAAGGTTGATCTACTCTTAGGTCCCTATTCAAGCTCACTTGCTCTGGTGGCCTCTCAAGTTGCCGAGGAAAACAATAAGACTCTATGGAATCACGGCGGCTCTACTGATGAAATAGAGGAGAGAAATTTTAAAAGCGTAATAAATGCGATTACTCCCGCGAGCCACTATACGGCAGGGATCATTGATGCTATAAAAAATGCTGATCCAAAGGCTAAGAGAATTGCCGTATTCAGCGCAGAGAACAGTGGGTTTTCAACCCGTGTTGCCAATGGGGCCAGGCTCTATGGTGAGGCGAGGGGATTTAAGGTTAAAGAGTTTAAGTTTCCAACGGGCACACAAGATTTTTCCGGCTTACTTTCCAGTTTGAAAGATTATGAGCCGGATCTAATTCTTGGAATGGGGCGAGCTGAGGATGATCTGGCTCTGGCAAAAGAGATGATAGGTCTCGGAGTCTACTCAAAAGCCGCAGGGTTTATTGTAGCCTCAATTAAACTCTTTAAGGATGAATTAGGGGAAGCCTCTGAGGGTTTTTTATCTTCAAGCCAGTGGGAAAAAGGTATTCAAGTAATCCCGGATATCGGACCCACGCCTGAGGAATTTTTCTCAAGCTTTGTTTCCGTATACGGCAAAGAGCCTGATTACGTAGCTGCTCAGGGATACAATATCGGACTAATAATAGAGAAGTGTATTGAGGTGTCCGGTACTCTGGACGATTTAGCGCTCAGAGAAGTCGCCAGGGGCGCTCAGTTTAGAACCTTCTACGGGAATTTCAAAACAGATTCTAACGGCAATCAGATAGGGCACGAGATGGTAGTAGTGCAGTGGCAGGAAGGGAAAAAAGTTATTGTTTATCCTGAATCTATCGCCCAAGCCAAAATACTCTATCCCATGAAACGAACTCAGTGAAGATAGGCTTTTGTGTTTATGAACGTGTTCCGTTCTATATAAACTCTCAAATACAATGGTAGAATTATATTAATAAGTGACGTTATGACAGAGACTGAAGAAAAAGTTAATCAGGCACGGGAACTAATAGAAAGCGCCTCACATGTTGTTGTTTTAACAGGTGCGGGAATTTCTTCTGAGAGCGGCGTGCCTACGTTCAGAGGTCAGGAAGGGCTCTGGCAGAATTTCAGACCTGAAGAGCTTGCGACCCCTGAGGCCTTTTGGAAAGACCCGAAGCTTGTCTGGGAATGGTATGACTGGAGAAGAAATGCCGTAAAGGACGCCAAACCTAATCCTGGGCATTACGCACTGGCTGAGCTAGAAAACAACCTTGAGAACCTTACCCTTATTACACAAAACATTGATGGTCTTCACCAGATGGCGGGGAGCAGCAATGTTACCGAGATGCATGGCAATTTGTGGCAGATTAGGTGCACAAAATGCGGGGATATAGAACAAAACTTTGAGGTACCTCTTGGGGAATTACCTCCCAGATGTAAGAAATGTGGTGAAATAGGCAGGCCAAACGTCGTATGGTTTGGTGAGATGATCGAAATGTCTCTAATAGACAGCGTGCTCAAAGCAATAGAAGAGTGTCAGGTCATGCTTATTATCGGGACCTCTGGGGTAGTTGAGCCCGCAGCTTCAATGGGACTTGTGGCTAAACAGGCGAATAAACCTGTGATTGAAATTAATCTTGATGAAACTCCAAGCGCAGGTCTTTACGATATAGTGATCCGAGAAAAATCAGGAGAGATACTCCCTTTACTTTTCACATCCAACAGAACTTTAAGCTGATTTATTGATTGCAAGCCGGGCCGCTACTTTTATAGCCTGAGTCATGCTTGTAGGGTCGGCTTTTCCCCTCCAGGCAATATCAAATGCCGTTCCGTGGTCGGGTGAAGTTCTAATAATAGGAAGACCGAGTGTAATGTTTACACCCTCATCAAATGAGACCATTTTAAAAGGGATTAATCCCTGATCATGATACATTGCTACTACAGCGTCCCATTTCCCCTGGTTGGCATAATAGAATAAAGTGTCGGCGGGTAGAGGGCCCTCTATATTAATTCCCATCTCTCTTGCCTGTTTAACCGCAGGTACTATGTGGTTAATCTCCTCATCCCCGAATGCTCCCGATTCCCCCGCGTGCGGATTAAGCCCGCAAACCACTATTTTAGGCTCAGCTATTTTGAAAAGGTCTATAAGCGATTCATAAGTAATTCTAATGGTTGAGAGTACTTTGTCTTTGGTAATAAGTCCCGGGACTTCTGAAAGAGCGGTGTGTATTGTTACGAGCATTACTTTGAATCTTCCGCCTTCAAACATCATTACAGCCTCATCTGCGGAGGTAAGATCTTGCAGCATTTCGGTGTGTCCGGGATAGATAGATCCCGCAAGGTGGGTCGATTCCTTACTTATTGGCGCTGTAACCACTGCATCGATCTCTTTAGCCAGAGCGGAGCTAACCGCGGTATTTATATAATCCAGACTAGCCTGCCCCGCTTTTCTGTCTACCGTGCCGGGCTTTAAGTCGTTTTTGCAGAAATTCGAGCAGTCCTTTACCTTAAAACTTGTTTTTAGACCGGCGTTATCTGCTGCCGCTTGAATAATCTCGGCATCGCCAAATACAACCGCCTCACACAGCTCCTGTATCTCCGCGCCGCAAAGTGCTTTGACGATCACTTCCGGTCCGATCCCGTTTGGATCACCCATTGTAATGCCGATTATTGGTTTTTTAGACATGTATTCCTCTTACAAATAATACACTCTGCTTAATCAGGATGGTGCAGTTAGATTCTAAATAATCTCTCAGCGTTAGCTTTAGTTATTTCCGCAACCTCATCAAATGATACTCCCCTGACTTCAGCAATCGTTTCGGCAACGTATTTTACATATGAGGGCTCATTTGGTTTCCCTCGGTGGGGAACAGGCGCAAGATAAGGGGAGTCAGTTTCAATAAGTATTTTGTCTGCGGGAATATTTTTTGCCGCCTCTCTTAGTTCTTCAGATCTTTTAAAAGTCACTATTCCAGAGAAAGAAATATAAAACCCCAGATCCAGGTATTTCTTTGCAGTATCATAATCCCCTGTATAACAATGAATGACACCCGGAGTATCCGCCAAGCTTTCTGTTCTCAAAATCTCCAGCATGTCCTCATGCGCATCACGGACATGAATGATAATAGGAAGCCTGTGCTTCTTTCCCAGATGAATTTGCTCGGTGAAAGATTTTATCTGAACTTCCTTCTCGGAGTTCATATAGAAATAATCAAGCCCGGTTTCTCCAATTGCGACCACTTTGTCATTCTCCGCAAAACGGTCAATTCCCAAAAGCACCTCTTCGCTCATAGTCTCCGCTGAGTGAGGATGTACGCCTGTAGTGGCGAATATGCACGGGTATTTCTCCGCTAGTGAGATTGTAGCTTCAGTCGAAGGGAGATCAGAAGATATAGAAACTATCTTCTCTATACTACTCTCTTGGGCTCTTTGTAGTATTTCAGGGATGTTCTCTAAAGAGACTAAATGTGCATGGCTGTCAATAAGCATTATTTTTCGGTTTTGTCTTTAATGATAGTTAAAGGAGGTGTCTTGATGTCAGATGATTCACTCAAATTCTTGCTTTCCGCTCCCTTATCTTTTAGGAGTTCTTTTAGCTCAGACATAAATTGATTCACATCTTTAAATGATCTATATACCGATGCAAATCTTACGTAGGCGACTTCATCTATTTCGTAGAGTTTATTTATAACCCTCTCGCCAATCTCACGGCTATCTACTTCTCTATCACCTCTTTCCTGAAGCTCTCTTTCAAGAGAAGAAACAAAGCTCTCTATGACATCCATGCTTATGGGTCTCTTCTCACAAGCTTTTATCATGCCGCTCAATATTTTGCTTCGATCAAAAGGTTCTCTAACCCCTTCTTTCTTAACGATAAGAAGTTCTACTTCTTCCACCCTCTCGTAAGTTGTAAATCGGCTCTTGCAGTCAAGACATTCCCTTCGTCTCCTTATCGATGTTTCTTCTTTAGCGAGACGTGAGTCGATAACCTTACTTTCTAAACTAGAACAAAATGGACATTTCATTTATACGAGCCTGTGCCTATACATCGGGAATTTGTTGCAAAGCTCCTTTACGTCGTCTTTTATTCTCAAAAGAACTTTTTCATTGTCGGTGTTATTTAAAGCCTCTTTCATTAAGCCTGCGATAATAGCCATTTCTTCTTCCTTCATACCCCTTGTAGTAATAGCCGGCGTTCCAATCCTTATGCCGCTGGTAACAGCCGGAGGGTTCGGGTCAAACGGGACCGCATTCTTATTTACTGTGATACCCGCAAGCTCCAGTGCGTCCTCCGCTATTTTGCCTGTAAGATCGGTTTCTCTTAGATCAATAAGTAACAGGTGAGTATCTGTGCCGCCTGAAACAAGATTGAATCCCGCCTCTAACATGCATTCCGCAAGATGTTTAGCGTTTTTGACTACTTGATTTTGATATTCTATAAACTCAGGCGTTAGGGCCTCTTTGAACGCCACAGCTTTTGCTGCGATAACATGCATCAAAGGTCCACCCTGTGAGCCTGGAAATATCCTGCTGTTTACTTTTTTCGCGTGTTCTTCCCTCATCATAACCATACCGCCTCTAGGGCCTCTTAGGGTCTTATGAGTAGTAGTTGTAACGAAGTCGCAGTGGGGAATAGGGTCTGAATATAGTCCTGCGACTACCAGTCCCGCCGGGTGTGCAATATCAGCCATAAGTAGTGCGCCGCATTCATCGGCAATTTCTCTGAACTTTGAGAAATCAATGTCTCTTGGGTATGCGCTCCAACCTACTATTATTAGTTTCGGGCTGTGCTCATGCGCAAGTTTTCTAACTTCATCATAATCTATGAAGTTTGTGTCTTCCGTAACCCCATAGGGGACTATGTTATAAAGCCTTCCTGAAAAATTTACCGGACTCCCGTGCGTCAAATGGCCCCCGTGTGCGAGATTCATTCCCAATACGGTGTCTCCGGGTTGAATTGCGGCAAAGTATACTGCCATATTTGCCTGAGAGCCTGAGTGCGGCTGAACATTCACAGCTTCACATCCAAAGAGCTCTTTTGCTCTATTGCGGGCCAGGTCCTCAGCCATGTCCACAAACTCACATCCGCCGTAGTATCTTTTGCCGGGCAGTCCTTCTGCGTATTTGTTAGTGAGTATGGATCCGGAAGCCTCAAGCACAGCTTCACTCACATAATTCTCAGAAGCTATAAGCTCGAGCTTATACTCTTGGCGTTCTGTTTCGGATCGGATCACCCGGGCTATTTCAGGATCAACTTTTTCGAGAATGGACATTTGCAATACCTCCGTAAATTCGAGAAAAGCGTATCAAAGATTAAACATGTTCGCAAGCTGAGAAGATACAGTTACTGTATTTTTAACTATTGACCTCAACCAGCGGAGTCTAAGGTAAGCAATTTAGCTTTTCCGGTGACTATAAAAGTAAAAGATTTCTCACAAACTGCAAGAAACCGTAGTATTAAATATTTAAATTTACATCAAAAGAACCTATATTCACTTTAGCTACGAGCCCGCTTTTCCAGCAGATATCCCTGGTGGCATTCTGCATCTCTTTTGGCACTAATAGGGATAATTTGACTCCTAGCTCAGATAGGTTTTTCCACTTAGCCGCTCTTTCGTTATTTATGGTTTCTCTGGTTTCTACCTCTACTATCTGCACAGTCTGACCATAGTTTACAACTACAATATCCGGGTAGCTCCCGTTGTATTCATAATTTTTTTCGTCTCCGGGATTTATGTGCACTTCACTGTAGAGTCTTGAGTATTTTTCCTGCACTTTCCTAATTACCCAGTCGTGTAAAAACTGCTCATCCGTTGATCTTGCCATATCTCTCACCCCACATCAATTTTGTCTTGAGAATGGTAAAGAAATCTCTGAATGGAGATTTGATCAGCTTAACAGAAGTGTCAGTCCTTTTTACTTCAACAACGTCTCCAGTCTTTAGCCTTACCCCTATTTGTCCGTCCAATGTTAGGTAAGTGTCAGGCTCCTGGGTGATTGTCTTGATTTCAACCTTCATTTCGCTTGATACCACAAGGGGTCTGTTTGTAAGCGTATGGGGGCAAATAGGAGTAATAATTGTTACGGGTATTTTTGGATGTACAATCGGCCCGCCCGCGGATAGAGAATAGGCAGTTGATCCTGTAGGTGTTGAAAGGATAATGCCGTCTGCCCTGTAGGTGGTAACGTGTGAGCCTTCTATGTAAATTGGGAGATCGATTATTCTTGCGACCGCGCCCTTATTAATAACGACATCGTTTAGTACTTCATATTTCCCGATATTCTTTTTCCCTCGACGGATCGAAGTAAGCAGCATTTGTCTCTCTTCAACTTCATAATCACCGCTGATAATTCTCTCCATCATAGGATAGAGTTCAGCAACCGTGACTTCTGTTAAAAATCCTAAACCGCCCAGGTTGATTCCCAAAATCGGGGTGCCGTGTTTACATGCAAGCCGCGCAACTCCCAGGAAAGTGCCGTCTCCTCCGAAGACCAGAATTACGTCAACAAGCTCGGGGATATCTGCCTGGTCAACTGAATTTGGATGACGAATTTTCTTGCCCAACTCTTTTTCAACATATACTTCCACACCCTTTTTTTTAAGCCAGCTGGAAAGCTTTTTTGTGATTTCAAGGGGTTCTTCTATGTTGCTTTTGGCTATAATCCCGATTCTCAAGATACATGTCCTCCGAACAGGTGGATCAACTATATTCAGATTGAAAAGTCTCTATTGTGTAGCGTGATAAATATACCACCATGCTTAAAGAAGCAAAGAATTCACACTATAAACAGCATTAGATTAGCTTGTCTTTTGATCACTTGAGTAGAGCAAATAACTTTTGATAAACTCGGTTAAATCTCCGTCGAGTACAGGGTCAACGTTACCGGTTTCAAAATCGGTTCTGTGGTCTTTTATCATTCTGTACGGATGGAGTACATACGAGCGGATTTGACTACCCCAACCAATTTCTTTTTTGGTTGAGTTAAGCTCATCAAGTTTCTCCCTCTGCTTTTCTCTCTCAAGCTCATATAGCCTTGCGCGAAGGATCTTCATTGCCGTTTCCTTGTTTTGACGTTGTGAGCGCTCGTTTTGGCAGCTAACTACAACTCCTGACGGGGCATGGGTAATTCTTATGGCGGAATCTGTTTTATTTACGTGCTGTCCGCCGGCTCCGCTTGCCCGGTAAGTGTCTATCCTCAAATCTTTCTCGTCGATGTCCACCTCTATGCTATCGTCAATCTGAGGAGAAACAAAGACAGATGCAAAGGAAGTGTGTCTTCTTTTGTTAGAATCAAATGGAGAAATTCTCACTAAACGGTGCACTCCGCTTTCGGCTTTTAAATATCCAAATGCGTAATCACCTTCTACAAGGAAGGTCGTGCTTTTAAGGCCCGCTTCGTCCCCTTCCTGATACTCCACTATTTCTGATTTGAAACCGCTTCTTTCAGCGTATCTTAGATACATTCTTAAAAGTATTTCAGCCCAGTCCTGGGCCTCTGTGCCACCGGCTCCGGCATTAATGGAGACAATTGCGTTACTCCTATCATCCGCCTCCCCAAGAATCCGTTTGAATTCGAGATTCTCTACCTTTATCTCGATCTCAGCCAATGCTCCCTTTACTTCTTTTGAAGACTCCTCATCATCCTCTTCCAGGGAAAGCTCTTCTAATACTTCTAGATCTTCAAGATTAGACGATAAGGTCTTCCATTCATCGATAGTGTTTTTAATATGCGCCTGTTCTTTGAGTGTTTCTTGAGCCTTATCGGCGTTATCCCAAAATTCAGCTTTGCCGGTAATGTCTTCTAATTCTTTTAGTCGGGATTGTTTTGCAGGCAGGTCAAAGAAAGTCTCCGATTATTGCTAGTCTCTTCTTAAGGTCTTGGATCAGTTCTTTGTTTTCACCTATCATGAAAAAGTTGCCTCCGGGTAATGAACAAGTAATATAAAGTTTCGTATTGTAAAAGCAAACCGTGTTGAATTATACAGAGTTTTGGGTAAATTCATAATGACTTTCTACTACAAATTTTCACTGCTCAAAAAAGGATACGGTTTAAAAATAAATAGCCTAAATTAAATTATTATTACAGCATAGCTATTTGCATTTATAAATACTTGTTAGTTTGTAGTAAGTATATCAAATTAAATACCCGTTATTTATTGTAAGGAGAATATAAAGTGAAAAAATACGTTTTTACACCCGGTCCGGTACCTGTCCCAAGCGAAGTATTAATTGAGATGGCAAAGCCTATTATCCATCACAGAACAGCTGAGTTTGAGGAAATTTTTGCAGAGGTTCGGGAAGGGCTAAAATATATATATGATACTAAACAAGAGGTTCTCATTCTAGCTGCTTCAGGCACTGGAGCCATGGAGGCGTCAATTGCGAATACTCTTTCACGAGGCGACAAAGCTTTAGTTGTAAACAGTGGTAAGTTTGGTGAGAGATGGGGAAAGATCTGCCGTGCTTATGGTGTAGAGGTCGAAGAAATAATGGTTGAGTGGGGCAAAGAAGTTGATCCCGCCGATATTGAGAAAGCTCTGAGCAATGATCCTTCTATAAAAGCAGTCCTCACCCAAGCCAGCGAAACTTCAACAGGCGTTAAGCACCCGATTAAAGAGATTGCTGAAATTACAAATAAAAGAGATGATGTTATTCAAATTGTGGACGGTATAACGGGAGTGGGAGTATTTGAAATAGAGTTTGATAACTGGGGCATTGATGTTCTGGTGGGCGGCTCACAGAAGGCCTTTATGCTTCCTCCCGGTTTGTCATTCGCTGCTATGAGCGAGAAGGCGTGGAAGTTTTATGAAACATCTGATCTACCCAAGTTCTATTTTGACTTTAAGCCGGCTCTCAAGAATGCGGAAAAGAACACCACAACCTTCACACCTGCTGTAACTCTTATAGTCGGGCTTGCGGCAGTGCTCAGAAGATTTAGGGCAGAGGGTAGGGAGAACATGCACAAACGCCACGCAAGGCTTGCGCTTGCCACAAGAGAGGCAATGAAAGCCATAGGTCTTGAGCCTTTTGTACAGGATACTCCCAGCTCAGCGCTTACAATTGTAACTGCGCCGCCGGAAATAGGAGCGGCCAAAGTTATCGCTGGGCTTCGCGATGAATTTGGAATCACAGTCGCAGGTGGTCAGGATCAGGCTAAAGGAAAAATATTTAGGATCTCTCACATTGGAGATATTGATAAAACCGACACTCTATCAATCATAGCCGCAATTGAAAGTGTGCTAAATCTGCTTGGTTACGAGTTTGAATTCGGGGCTGCGACTAAAAAAGCATCTGAAATACTCATTGCGGATTAATAAAGCTTAGTCTTTTACATTAAAAATAACTTAAGAGACTGAACCCTATTTGAGGAAAATAAAGTTTATCCACCTTTCCGATATTCATATCGGCCTACAGACGCACGGAAAGATAAACCCTGCCACGGGTAAAAATACAAGGTTGGAGGATATCCTTAAATCCTTGGACTTTGTGTTCGATTGCGCTCAGAGAGAAGAAGTGGACCTGGTTCTTATAGCCGGGGATATCTTTCACAGAGAAAACCCGAATCCTACAGAAGAGATAGAGTTTGCTAAAAGAGTGGTAAAGTTGGTTGAGAAATCCAAGACCAAGGTAGTCATGGTGCTTGGCAATCACGATTACCCCTCAGCCGGGGGAAGAGCTTCTGCCGTAGAAATATTTCCCGCACTCGACATCGAGAGTGTGACCATAGTCCGAAAACCCTCAGTTCACACACTGGATACTAAAAACGGGCGGATTCAAATTGCGTGTCTTCCCTGGGCGGGCAAAAG
>JAJCZT010000021.1 GCA_029262255.1 Deltaproteobacteria bacterium | reverse complement strand
CAAATTATGTAATTATTTATCCCCTGTCGGTATCATGGAGAGCAAACTATCGCTTTTATGCAATAATTCCGTAAATTCTTCTGCGGGAATGGGGCGGCTGAATAGATACCCCTGAATTTCATCACATCCAAAATTGTAAAGAAAGTTTAGCTGCTCCTGAGTCTCGACGCCTTCCGCCAATACTTTTAATTTAAGGCTTTTCCCCATCGTAATAATAGCTGATACGATTTCGGAATCATCGGGTAATTCCATTACAAATGAGCGGTCAATCTTTATGGTGTTCAGAGGGAAGCGTTTAAGGTAGCTTAGCGAAGAGTAGCCGGTCCCAAAGTCGTCTATTGAAATTCTTATCCCCATTTCGCGTACTTCATGCAAAATCTTCAAGTTCGCCTCCACGTCTTCAATGAGGGAGTCTTCCACAAGCTCCAATACAAGCAAACCGGGATCAAGGCCGGTGTCTTTTAAAATACGGGCGACACTATCCGCAAAGTCATTCTGTGAGAACTGCACTGCGGAGATATTAACAGAGGCGTAGATCGGCGGAAGTCCAATGGAATTCCAAATGCGGTTTTGCCGACAGGCCGCACGAAGCGAGATTTCGCAAACAGGAATAATCATTCCTATTTCATTGACTATAGGCAGGAATTCTCCCGGGGAAACAATACCGCGCTCCGGATGCTGCCATCTGATAAGCGCCTCAAAACCTGTTATTCTTCTCTCAGATAATGACACAATAGGCTGATAGTAGACTAGAAATTCCTCGCGCTCTATTGCGCGTCTGATCTCCAATTCCAATTGCACGTTGTTTACTGCCCTCGTGTGCATTTCCTGATCGAATATCTGATAGGCGCCCCCCCCCTTCTCTTTGATGCGGTGCATTGCGTTCTCAGCATCACGTACAAGGGCCTGTGGGTCATAGCTATGGCTGTCACCAAAGCGTATGCCGATGCTCATGGATACATAGACTTCATGGCTGTCCACTTTTACAGGTGAGACCAGATTGCTTTGAATCCGGTTTACAACCTGCATTACCCCTCCAAGATCTTTTATATTCTCCATAAGTATAGCAAACTCATCTCCTCCGAAATGGGCTATTGTATCTACTTTGGAGAGGCATGATTCGAGCATCTTGGCGACCGTGACAAGCACCTTGTTCCCAGCCGTCAGTCCGATGCTGTCGTTTATCACCTTGAAGCGGTCGATATCCACAAAAAGCAGGGCGAATGAAGAATCCTCATTTGGCTCCATTCTCTCGCAGAATTGTCCCAGGCGGTCCATAAACAACGCTCTGTTAGGCAGGTCTGTCAATTCACTATGAAACGCGTTATGAATCAGTTGCTCTTCAGCACGTTTGCGCCTTGTGATATCCCTCACCGACACCAGGGAAACGCTCTTGTCCTCCCACTTGCTCTCCACTACCCTAAGCTCAACCCACAGGATCTCTCCGTCGCTGTGGACCACAGTCATCTCACTTGATTCGCCTTCTACAATCGGCAAGCCGAAGCTTTTTCCAAGTATCTTTTTTTTCTCCAGTCCAAACAGGGCTTCACTCGCGGGATTAATGAAATGCACGACTCCGTCGCTGTCGATAACGATAATTCCGTCGGCGTTCTTCTCTATTATGTTTTTAAATCGTTCCTCGCTGGCTTTAAGCTCCTCCTTGGTCTTCTTGAGAGACTTTTCCAGAAACTCGTGTTTTTTGTCGACACGAACAGACGCTTTGTCTCCGGTTCCGCCCTTACTCTTTTCTTTGAGATATTGCTTGTCTGCCATTTGTTCAAATGTCCTGTAATTTAGGGGGTGCCGTATCCTGTTTTTCGCTGTGTTTTCTTCGGAATCATATGAATTGTAAGACCAAAACACATTATAATCTTTGCTACTATTATATTATTATCTTACTCTTATAGCAATTATAGTAATTTTTGCTTTATTGTTGTACTATGTTGATATTCATTAATGTTATAACTAAAAAGGCAGTCTTAGCCACTGACTGTTTTTAAAAAATTTGATTTAACCTGTTTTAAAAAATCTGATTCGACCTGTAAGGAGGGAAAGCATATGACAGCGAGAAAAGGCGGAGAGCTTGAAGTATCAGTACCGGTTAATATAGTCTGGGACGACATTTTGATGGTGTCGCTGTCGGGCATAATCGATTCTCAAGTGGCTCGAGTTACAACGGAAACGATACTCGAGAGGATAGACGAGACCCAGGCAAAGGCGCTTGTGCTCGATATATTGAGCGTAGAGACTCTGGACAGCGCGGTTGCGAATCATATTATAAAGATAACCAGAATCACAGATCTTATGGGTTGTACCTGTATTATCTCCGGAGTGTCGGGCAACATAGCGATGAACATTGTAAATTTGGGAGTCGATCTGGGAGACGTTGTAACCAGAGCGACGCTCAAAGACGCGCTTCAATATGCCTTAGGACAATTAGGCTGGGAAGTTAAGCGAAAATAGAAAGTAATATAACCATTATGCCAAAAGGGGGTAAAACAAATGGCAGAAAGAAAAGGTAAAGAGCTTGAAATATCAATACCGGTTAATATCATATGGGACGACGTTTTGATGGTGTCGTTGTCAGGGGTAATCGATTCCAAAGTGGCTCAATCGATGACGGAAACGATACTCGAGAAGATAGATGATGTTCAGGCCAGGATGATTGTGCTCGATATATTGAGCGTAGAGACTCTGGACAGCGCGGTTGCGAATCATATTATAAAGATAACCAGAATTACGGAGCTTATGGGCTGTACCTGCGTTATCTCCGGAGTGTCGGGCAACATAGCGATGAACATTGTAAATTTGGGGATCAGTCTGGGAGACGTTGTAACCAGAGCGACGCTCAAAGACGCGCTCCAATATGCCTTAGGGCAATTAGGCTGGGAAGTTAAGCGAAAATAGTCGGTCTTATAACAAATACGAGGAGGGGCCGTAGAGTGCTTCTATGCGTTAAGTCGGATAGATTCTCAGGTCTAAGTTTATGAGCGAAGAAATCGGCCTGCTAAAGGTAGGCATGGAGATCATAGACGGCTGTCTGATCGTTCCGGTACAGGTTGAGCTGTACGATGAGACAGTGCGTCAACTACAGAAAGAGGTGCTCGAGAATGTAGAGCGGCGCCCGGTCAAGGGAGTTCTTATAGATGTCTCAACCGTCGCTGTAATAGATACTTTTATCGCCGTCAAGCTGATAGAGACCGCAAAAATGACGTCATTGATGGGGGCTAGAACGGTTATCACGGGTGTGAAACCCGAGGTCGCCGTGTCGGTTCTCGATTTGGGTGTAGACTTTAAAAATATAGAGACAGCGGTAAATCTTGAAGAGGGCTTTAGGATGCTGCGGCCTTCGCCTGTTAGAGCAGATGAGCTTCGGGAAATTGAGTCCGGGCTTGAAATCGATTTGGAGGCGAGCTTGAACGATATAAAACATATTGAGATATTAGAGGCTATTGATGTTGCCGAAGCTGTTAATGTGGCTGTCAGGCGGTGCAGAGCAATGGGCCTTGGTACAATCGACCAGAACATGGTCGCAATTTCAGTCTCGGAGCTTGCGAGAAATGTGCTGTACCATGCGAAGACAGGGAGCGTTACTATAAAGGCTATTGACGGGGAGGGGGAAAAGGGGGGAATCGAGGTGATTGTTGAAGACGAGGGACCGGGCATAAAGGACATTGACCAGGCTATGGTGGAGGGTTACAGCACTGCGAACAGCCTGGGGCTGGGGCTTCCCGGAGCCAAAAGATTGATGGACGAGTTCGAGTTTGATGCGGAGAGGGAAATAGGCACAAAGATTACCGTTAAAAAATGGAAGTGAAGGAAAGAAAGTGTCTAAAGCGGATTGGTTTTTTGCAAAAGAACCGGCAACCACCACAAACAGATGCGGTGATGTCGGCGTAATCAAGCAGTTTGGAGATAAGGTATTCCTGGCGATCGTCGATGTCTTGGGACACGACAGTGAGAATGCTTACGGGGTCGCTGAGACTATCAGGATTTTTTTGGAGCAGCATTACGGCGAAGACTTAAAGGGAGTAATGAATTCCCTGCACGAGCATATCAGAGGGAGCAGGGGCGCTGTTGTGGGGCTATGCCTTTTGGATATGAGCACAGGGGAATTAAGAATTGTCGGGGTGGGGGACGTCAGCGTGAGAAAGTTCGGGGCAGTTTGCACTAGATATATACTCCGAAGCGGAGTTGTGGGATATCAAATACCGCGTTTAAAAGAAGAGGAAACAACTCTATCAGACGGCGACGTCCTGGTGTTACACACAGACGGCGTGCGGGAGCATTTTTCCTTGACGGACTACCCGGAGATTTTAAGCGACAGCGTGGAAACAATTGCAAATCATATCGTAGAGCAGTTCGGCAGGGGATATGATGACGCCGCATGTATAGCGCTAAGGTATCAATCATGATCGAGATCGGCAAGATTCAAATTATGGACGAGACGTCTATAGCTGAGGCAAGAAATAAGGTGCGCATATTGGCACAGGACCTGGAATTCTCTTCTGTGGATGCGACAAAACTCGCTGCCATAACCTCTGATCTAAGCCGTGTTGTTTATCAAAACGGCGGAGAGTCAAGCATAGTGGTAGGTCTCGATAGAACAGACGATAAATACAGCCTGGCGCTTAGGTTCCAGAGCGACAAGAAAGACGTTGACATCAGCAAGGCAGGAGCGTTTTTTGACACCGTATGCATTGCCGGCGCCGCAGACGGACAGGGGATTGAGGCATTCAAAGCCATACCCGACAGGAAGTTCCGACCGACCCAGGAGCTGAGCAACCGGGAGAGACATCCCATAAAGGATGAGTCATCCATAGTCGAGGTGAGAAACAAGGTACGCCTGCTGGCGCGGAAATTGAACTTTGGTTCCGTTGAAGAAACAAAACTTGCAACCATAGCCTCTGATCTATGCCGTTCTATGTATCAAAGCGGCGGAGAATCGAGCATAGTGTTCGGTTACGGCAAAAGAGACGATAAATACGGACTGCTGCTTAATTTCCATAGTGAGGGCAAGGAAATAGATGCCAAGAGAGCAGGGGCATTCTTTAATGATGTGAGCACCGCCGGCACCAAAGGCGGGCACCAGAGGGTTCAGGCCTTTAAAGTTATTCCCGAGCCCGAGTTTGAGCCAAGCGAAGAATTTATTGATCTCGAGAAGGAAAGGCTTATCCGTCTCTCGACTGCCGAGATGATGAGTGAGGTAAGCAGAAAGAACGAGCAGATATTGCAGCTCTATGAGGACATCAAAAAGCAGAAGGAAGAAATTGAAAATTGGAATGAAGAATTGGAAGAAAAGGTGCAGAAGCGGACAGTCGAGCTTGAAGAAGCAAATGCCGACCTCAGGGAGACTACTCAGATGATGCTGCAGGCAGAAAAAATGGGCGCGGTGGGCACGATGACGGCTGGAGTGGCCCATGAGCTTAACAATCCGATGATGGGTATTTTGAACTTTATACAGTTCTGCATCGAGCGGACCGACGAGGAAGACAGAAGATACAAATATCTGCGCAAAGCCGAGGATGCGACCAAGCGCTGTGCGGAAATCGTCAAGAATCTGTTGACCTTCTCCCACATGAAGAGGGATGCTGAGGAATTTTACACTCAGCAGGAGATTAATGTTCTTTTTCAAAGAATTAGGGACCTGATTTCTTACCGTGTATCCGGAAATGAGATAAAGCTGGATATACATAATGGAGACGGGGTCCCCCCCATTTGGATGGTAGAGAACAATATCCAGCAGGTCTTTCTGAACCTTGTGATTAATGCGCTTGACGCAATTGCGGATAGCGAAAGAAAAGAAATCCGCATCGATATAAAATCAGACGGCGAATTTGTAAATACGTCCATTTCCGACACCGGTTGCGGAATTGACGCAAAAGTCATTTCTAGAATATTCGATCCTTTTTTCACGACAAAACCCGTTGGGAAGGGAACAGGGCTCGGACTTTCGGTCAGCAGAAACATTATTGACAAACACGGCGGTGTGGTACAATGTGAGAGTGAGCCGGGATTGGGGACAACATTTAGAGTATTGTTGCCCATAGAGCAGAGAAGAGAAACCTAAGGGAAGAAGAGGTTAAGTTATAGGAAACAGGCTCGGACTTTCGGTCAGCGGAAAGATTATTTGCAAACACGGCGGTGTGGTACAATGTGAGAGTGGGCCGGGTTGTGGAATAACGTTTCGGGTAGTGGAATAACGTTTAAGGTATAGGTTGCCCCTTGAGCAGAGAAAAAATCCCTAAGGGGAGAGGAGGCGGAATTGTGGGAAATAGAATTTTAATAATTGACGATGAGGAAATGGTTAGAGATTCGTTTCTTCTGGCATTTGAAGATACAGAATACGAGGCGGACGAGGCGGAATCGGGAGAGAAAGGAGTAGAGCTATTACGAGATGCAAAATACGACTTGATCTTTCTCGACCTTAAAATGCCCGGAATGAACGGCGTAGAAACATTGATAGAAATTCGAAAACTGGACAAGGAAGTGCCTGTTTACATAGTGACGGCCTTTCACGAGGAATTTCTGAGCAAGCTAAATGAGTTAGAGAAACACAAAATATCTTTTGAGCTTGTAAGAAAGCCTCTTGGCAGAAAGGAGATTCTATTGATCACTGAAAGCGTGCTGTCAGGTCCAGTAACTCTGTAAGTAAGAGAAGGGACAAATAATGTATAAATTCAAGCTTTACATTGTCGGTCAAACGCCACAATCTGATAATGTAATTAAAGAAGTGACTGAGTTCCTTCAGAATAGCTGTAAAGACGAGCATCTTCTCGAGATCGTAGATATACTGCTTAACCCCTCACAAGCTCTTGATGACGGGGTTTTTGTAAGCCCTACGTTGGTAAGGATGGAACCCCAACCCGAAAGAAGGGTCATTGGAAGTTTCAAAGCCTCTGACAAACTCTCAGAGATGCTATTTGGCTAGTATCTCCACCCCAACAATTTTATTTCTTAGTTTTATAAAAACAATTCACTGAAAATTAGTAGTTCAATGCGGGGCAATCAGGCCTGGGTGACTTTCCTGCTGAGGGAGGGTAATTTTCTTAAGCAATTCCTTTTTAAACCAAAACCACATAACGGCAATTTCCTTATTACCTTAATTCCCAAAGATCATCGCTTTTTGAGGATACCATGCCAACTCGTGGAAACAGATAATAACGAAGTGTAAGACCCACGGATAATTCTGTAAAATCTGCGGATCTGTTTATATCGCCAAAAGCCCCTAAAGCAATCTGCGGAGTTAAGAGTTTAAGTGCTTCTATATTCAAGTCGAAACCTAAGCGGGATGCAGTCTCTCCTTCAAATTCACCCTCTGACTGGTTTCTGAGCGGCAGAAATGGGGAGTCATCCGTACGGTAATAGAGATAACCTACGGTTCCCTGAGCGCTGAACCAAAACGATTTGTAAGGCGGGGTTGCAATACCCAAGATAGGGCCCGTCATTATAAAGACGTCAGGACTAAAGTATCCTCCGTGACCAAATGTAAAGAAATTTGAGTTGCGCTCGTAGTGCTCACTTGTGAAAAATAAACCAAGAGAAACATCGAGTTCGTATATGTTAAACGTCCTTCCTGCGGATACGGTCCCATAAACGGCGTTGTTGCCTTCCACATTGTTACCCCAATAGTAATCATATCCCCCAATTATTGAGAACCAGTACTGAGGCAAGGGGACAAGAGTAAGCTCACCTTCCGCTCCCGTTCTGAGCACCCTACCCCACTCTCTGCTGCTATACGGATCCTCCAGCCCCACATAGGACAGGATGGATTCCTCTACCGATTCCTGGTGTATATTCAAACGCCAGCGATTCTGTTTTGCGTCAATTGAAAAGGTGGGAAGCGGATAAACGGGGCCGTTCAGCGGGGTGACGCCCAGCTCGACGCTATAGTTGATATATCCTTCTCTCTCAAAGTTTATTTCCGGAGTAAATACCCATAAGGAGGTTATTAGATCACGCTCCTGAGGACCTCCGTCAGGCGCGGTCCCGACAAACGGGGAAGAAGGAGCGTCGCCGGCATACAGCCGATGACTGGCAAATGAAAAGCGGATATCGTTTCCCAATCTATACGGATAGGAGAATACAACCGGAAAAGCAAGATCATTTAACTCTGAGACACCCGAATCCCCGCTTTTATGTCTGAATAACGGGTTAAATTCAAACGACGGTTTATTGATATTATGATAAGGGGCTTGCGGATTGGAATTAATTTGTGAAGCGGTAACGGGCATGTTGTTTGCGGCAAAGTATTCCCCGGATACCTCTTTCAATGATTCATCCGAAGTCCCGGCTATTTCGTAGCTAAATTTGAATGCATCTTTACGCTTGCCCAGTTGTTCGTAAGTGTTGAGGATGGCTTGTGCAATTGTTGAATCTTGTGTTTTCTCAAAGAGGGCTAGAAAGAGGGGAAGCGCTTGGTTGAACTTGTTTTGGTTGTATAAAATCCAGGCAAGCATAGTGCGGGCGTCCTGATTCTCCGGATCGATTAGCAGCGCTTGTTCTAGAAGCTCCTGTGCCTCTGTGTAGTTTTCTTCCTCATAAAGCTTATTGCCCCTTTTAAGATAAATTTTGATCTCAATTTTTTGCCTCTCCCCGTTTTCTATGCCTGACTCCGCCAATAAGCTTAGAGCCTCATCCTCTTCGTTTAGTTCTATAAGGGCGTATATCAGACCTACGGTGAAATCACTGTTAGCGGGGTAGGCTTCATGTAGTTTAGAAAATATTTCAAGAGCCCCTTCGTAGTTATCCGTATTATAGTTATGCCATCCCTTTACGAGCAGAGCGTCGGGGTCTTGAGGGTTGAGAGCTAAAATCTCGTCTGCAAGCGTACTTGCTTCCTCGTTGCCATATGAAATGCCGGCAATCCGCTCTTTTAAAACGTTTATTTTCAGCTCAGTAATTTGCTGTTTATAACGATTGGGCAAACCATCTCGCTTCATTTCTTCATTTACCAGCATATTTATTTCATAATATTCGAGAAGGGATTTTAATTCGTACAAAACACCTACTCTCAAATCCCATTTATTACGGCATGCCGAGAGTAGATCATAGTAGATTTGCCGAGCTTCCTGTTTCTTGCCTTCACTATTTAGTATCTCTCCCGCCTTGAAAAATACCCCCGGTTCTATGCATCTGTTCAACCTGCCCTGATACTTTGTTGTAAGATTAATTAGCCCTGATAAATCATTTGATTCCTCCGCCTTTTTGAATTCTCTTGACATAGAGGATTGTCCGCTCCGATAACTTCTCCTTTCCTTAATCTTTTTCTCCCACTCTTTCTTTTCCCGATTACTCAGTTTGGAGATATATAGATTTGCCTTCTCATACTGTCTTTGTTCTATTAAAAGGTTTAGCAGGCTGGGCAGAGTCTGCTCTACAAGATACTGCTTCTCTAAAAGTTCTTGAAATATCAAGACTGCCTGTTCTTTTTCGTTAAGTTTAATGTAGCAGTAAGCAAGTCCCATCTTTGCCTCTAGCGATGTATCGGGGTGATTCTCAGCTTCTTTAAAAAACTCTATGGCCTCATTACACTTTGCGGCTTTATATCCCTTCCAGCCCCGATGCAGGTTCTGCTCGGCGTCAACCCGAGAGGGCTTAGACGCACCACCGGTGTCCAGATGCTGCTCAGGATTTTTTATCGAGCCGGTTCCCTGCTGCTCCACCTTCTTTATATCTAATAGATTAGTCTGCCCCTCTTTTTTATCAGGCTCTAGCTTCTCATGCCCAGGTCCCTCAGGGGGTTCCTGTTTTGATCCGCCTTCCCTCATTTCCGCGGGTTGCGGGGCCTGAGATAGCTTTAGAGTGCCGGGATTTTGTTTCTCTACGGATACCGGTTCTTTTGAGACGCGTGACTGAATCACAAGAACAGTCAGCCCCTCTGTGCTCGGAAGGTACAGAAGTGAGGCATTATAACCTGCTTCTTTAAGACTCTGTATGTAGGGGACCAAGGCTTCTTTGTCGCTCGACTCACCTGCTCTGAGGACATATTTATCCCCTGATTTCTTAATAGATAAAGTTGTGGGGAGAATCTCTGAGACCTGTTCAGCTAAGCTTTTGGCGGATTCCAAATCCGTGAACGATGCAATTTGTATTGTATAGATATTTTGAGTTTCGGCCAAAGCTGCGAAGCTTGTTGTTAAGGTCAACAAAAGAACAAGAAGAACCTTCAATTGGCTTCCCCCTTAGCTAAGAGATAAAGAGTAAAGGAATAATAATCGTTTTTCTCCTCTTTTAATTTGCTTCTCGCTTCCTCAAACAGCTTGTCGCTTAATGCCTCTTCACCCATAATTTTGGCAACTTTGGCATAGACTGCGTAAAACCCTGCGGGCGCCGGTTTTAGCGAGATGCTGTCATTAATTAAATTCACCCAAAGCGGAATATAGCCGATCTTATTATAAGTATTCAAAAATTCCTTTATACCGGCGGGAAATTTGGGGTTATCTTCAAATGACATATATAGAGGGACTCTGACGGCCTCGTAGCCGAAGTTCTCACTTCTTTCCGAATATACGGAAGAACCGGCTTTATTTAAAAGTACCCAATCGGCAGGGAGATGAAGCGTGGAAAACGAAACTTCGTATAGGATTGAATAGCAGTCTTTATAGACTTTATCCCAGAAAGGCTTTTCATCCACTTCGGCAAAGGTGCGGAATGCGGGCAAAATAAAATAAGCGGGATTAATAACAAAACCCCCATCTTTTTTAAATCCATAATAAGCAGGTAAGAGAAGAGTGCGTCCCTGCCAGTTAAAGGAGAGTTCTTTTCTGATTCCCTCGATTATTTTCAATGCTTCAACTTTATATTCTTGCTCGCCCCACTTTTTTTCAGCTTCGATCAGTGCAAAGGCAATCAAGATATCACCATCGGTAGCGTTGTTATAATCAACTACCGCCCATTTTTCATCCGGTCTCTCTCCCCAGAGCCATGCTAAGAGGCCATCTGCTCTTACATTAAGATTGTCTTTTGTCCACATCCAAACTTGATCGAACAATACTTTGTCGTCATGCATAAGAGCTAAAAGCATTCCATAACCTTGCCCCTCTGAATGGGAAGCCTGGTTCTGGTAATAATCTATAATTCGTCCATCCTTGCTTATAAAATGGTCCTTATATTGTTCCCAATCCGATTGTTCCAGAGAGTAGCCATAACTGGAGGCAAGGACAATCAACAGAAATATTGCCATCCTTAATTTCTTAATCGTCAAGTCTTTTTCTCCTCATTCGCTTTAATAAGTAGAAAATACAAGCCGTTAATATTATTAATGAAACCGCCAGCAATACAAAGAAATTCCGTTTCGAAGTATTGATGAGTGATTGTATTCTGTTGATTTTTGTCAGCTTGCCCATATAGTAGTTCTTGCCGACATCTAAGGACCATACTTTATCTTCTTTAGACGTTATAAAATCAACAAGGACAAGATCCCCCCGGGAAGAACCTTGGACTGAAGCGTCTAGTAATGCGCTGCTTAATGTTAACAAATCATTCTCCGACGCAGCAGTGACCAAAAGCAGGGAACGCCCTGACTGATACGGTGACTCAAATTCCATAACAACTCCCTGATTATTTCCCAGACCCCCGGTCTGTTCGCTGTAAGCCGTCTCTATTCTGGATTCAGGTTGCAGCTCTGTAGTGCCGTATATATAATTTTTAATTCTTTCCGCTGTCGAGAGGGACTTATTCAGATTAAGGTTGTTAACAACAGGATAAGGCGCGGTTACCAAAGAGTCGTACTTTAACGGGGCTTGCTTCTTTATCTTTTCCGGTACGGTCGCTATCTCGCCGATGACAATAATTTCTCCCTTCAAATCCTGCGGTTCTTCAAAAACTATATCGATATCCAATAGCGGATAGCCTATCTTTTGACTCATAAGACCTATAATATTTAGAGACGAGCTGATTGTTTTGTAATCATCTCTGGTTATATATAGAGTTGTCTCTCTGCCGTCCGGCCATCGCGTAAACGGAAATCCGTCTTGAAAGAAAAGCTCTATATTAGGCATCTCCACCCAATGAGGCAATGAGGGGAATTTAAATGTGGAATCATCGAATATACTTAAAATAAGATTGCCAGTCTGAATTAATTCGCACTCCCCGGTTATAGAAGGCGTTAGTACGGATTCGAAAGTGATGACATTATAGCCTCTGTTGAAAAGATAACTTGGAATCGTAATCTTGTAGCTGCTAAAAACTGCGCCGTTGGGGTTGCCGAGATGAATAGCTCTCACAAATTCACCGTTCAGTGAAACATTTAAAACTGAATCTGAGCGCATACCGGCTCCGTAGGCTAAATGCAGAGAAAGTTCGGCATGCCGGTTTTGTCCAAAAAGAAGATCGGTTGGCAGCTGAAATGACAGGTCTTTGGTCTGAGGAGAAAACCCCTTGAAGCTATGATTGGAGAACCCAAGGGTTTTAAACGCATACGCAGTGCCGGTACTGATCATTTTCTTTCCCGAATATGGATGAACTTCGGGCAAAAGAATCTCTGTTACTTCCATCTTATCCGTACTTGGGAAAGGATAGGACAGAATGGCTATTGCTGTGGCGGCTAACCGGACATCATCTAACGTATTGCCTGAAACAATAATAAGCGCCCTAGTATCACTTTCTATGGAATCATTTTCGGATAAAGGCTCAATGTCTTCTCCCGTATCAGTCAACTCTTCGCTTTTAAGAGGCATGTGCATTATTTGCAGATAAGGACCGTTTATTTCTAAATTCTCTACACCTAAAAGACCCTCCACATATTCCTTTGTCCCGACAATTACATTATCAACACCATGTATTATCTCATTTGAAGTGCTGAATACGGTTTTTCTATAGTCGAATCTGAGTGCTATGCCGGAGGCGACCGTACTTGCCAACTGGGCGGATTCCGGGGAGGGATATTCCGAAACTATATTTACTTCTCCATAAGGAAAAGTTTTGGGGTCGAATAAAAAGTCGGATATGGAAGATAGCTCAAGAGGAACGGGTTTCAAGTCATATGTCAATTCTATGGATGCCTTATCAAGGTTAAGAGTAGTCCATAGCTCAGGTGAACATGGGAACTCACACTCTAGAGTGTAATGCTGGGCGACAAAGAAGGTCAGATCATTGTAGCCCGAGTCCAGCAGATCAGCGGGCAGCTGCACTCTCGCTATACCCTCCGGAGCAAGCGGGTTTAGCTCTATCTGAGCAAGAGGATAGCTATTTAATTTTAGGGTTAAACGGGAATTTTGAGCCAGGAGTGCGGAAGAATTGACATATCCGAAATCAAGTACGGCTGTTTTGACTATCCATCTCTCGGGTATCGGCAATTTGATGGTGAACTGTGCCTCTGTGCACTTAAGATCGATTATGCCGACGGGTGCAATTTTATGGAGGGGAATTTTGACTGTCTCTGCTCGAGCCGGATAGACATGACAGAGAATAAACATTATGACGAGAAACGAAGATAATAATTTTGCTTTCATGTTATTTCCCCTTCTCCAGGCTGAATTTGAGTCTCTTTATCCTTCCCCCAAATAAATTTCTTAGCTTAGGTTCTAAATATA
Organism: Deltaproteobacteria bacterium; assembly: GCA_029262255.1. Classification (GTDB taxonomy): domain Bacteria; phylum Desulfobacterota_D; class UBA1144; order Nemesobacterales; family UBA2774; genus CR02bin9. Next base: position 7,584 of record JAJCZT010000021.1, on the reverse strand, counting down.
ATTCTTTGAGGTCCTTAAAATTATAGTAAGCCCCTTCTATCCCTTTTTTAATCAAATAAATAAATCCCTGACGAATACCTATGCTTTTTAATTTTTGATCTACAAGAGTACTCCATCTCATACTATCACCATAGAAAAATTTCACAAGATTTGCATATGTTTCTTTATCTTCAAGCTGTTGATACCTAAGTCCGACCTCGGTCTTGTTATCACTGTTTTCCCATTTCCTCATAATCTGGGCTTTGAATCTATATTTATCACCGGTGCTGCTAGCTGGTTCTATAAAGACTTCTTCGTTACGATCGATGTTAGCATCCGGTAGAGGATCAGTAAATTCAATTCCAGCCCCGCCAAGAGAAAGGTCTTTAATCTTTCCCTCTAGAGAAAGATTCAGGCGAGGGAAAAAGACCTTCGCCTCACCTTGAATAGACATTCTATGGTGCTGACGTGTATCTCTTCTTTCCCGAACCACTCCCAGACAGGCAAGAATGAGAAACAAATTATAGAGGCTCCATAAAGTACAAACACCAATAACATATCGATACGCAGGGTAGTCAATCCATTTTATCGCCGCAATAGGGAACCCGATAACAATCAAGACAAGAAGAATGTAGAAAGGTCCCGCAAGGGAACTTAGATAGTTCTTATCTAGCGTTTGGCCTTTCGGTGTAACTTTGAAAGTGGGAGATCTGGGATTTATAACCGCAGAAATGACGGCCGGCAGAATAAAAATCGATTGTATGCTTTCATAAAGCTCTGAGAAGAATGACCATCTCACCATACCATAGAGAAAATCGGTAACAATTATGGTTGCCACAACATGTGGAGCAGTATATACAAGTATCTGCTCAGCTGAAGCATTATAGATTCTGAGATTAAAAAACAAAAAGGCTAGAGGAGCTAAATAAAAAACGATTCTTGAGAGACCGAAGAACCAGAACATACAGGAGTTCGTATAGCATATGCGTTGGTATATGGATAATCCCTTTAGAAAGATCGGGTTCTTCAAAATAAATATTTGAGTCATTCCCTGGGACCAACGGCTTCTTTGTAAAATAAAATCATCAAATGTTTCCGGAGACAGGCCGCAAACCATTGGGTGAGATATATACGCGCTGTTATAACCTTTTGCATGTAAGGCAAGAGCGGTTTCAGCATCTTCCGTAATAGTTTCACCCACTATCCCGCCGACCTCTTCCACATATTTCCTCCTCAAGATAGCGGCTGAGCCGCAGAAGAAGGAGGAATTCCAAAAGTCGAGACCGAGCTGTATCGAACTGTAAAACATCTCGTTTTCAGTCGGAGCATCAAAGGTGCCTAGATTCTTCTCGACCGGGCTTGGATTAATGAAAAAGTGGGGAGTCTGGACCAAAAAAAGTTTCTTGTCCCTGAGAAATAGCCCTACTGTTTTTTGCAAGATATCTCCTGCAGGAACATGATCACAATCTAACATAAGAATCAGATCACCGCTGGAGTACTTTAACGCATTGTTTACGTTTCCAGCTTTCGCGTGTTCATTCTTTTCTCTGGTTATGTAGTGAACTCCCAGCTCTTGTGCTAATTTCTTGAGGTTCCTATATCTTTCCCATGCGGCTTCGGATGTTTTGGGGTTGTTCCTCTTTGCTAAAGTACCGCCGTCGTCCAGAATATAAATGTTTATCTTGTCTTTGGGATAGTCTATTTGTGTACATGCCACAGTTGTAAGGTGTACTATGTCCTCAGGCTCGGTATATGTCGGGAGAAAAATATCAACCGTAGGAAGAGTATCGGTATTATCGGGTAGAGGAACGGGGCTCCTTTTTAAAGGCTGGATATTTACAAACATACCCAGTAAATGAACAATGATGCTGTAGGTTTCCGCCCAATACAGCAACATAACTGCGATAAAGTCGAAGAAACCCATATAAAACAATGTGTCGGTAGTTCTCCAAGACCAGTACCTTAGAGAAATGAAAGCGGCGATTAAAAGAAAGAAGATTCGAAAGGGGATTTTGTTTAAGAGATAGTCCCTCCGTCTAAAAACCAAGAGAGGAATGAGGAGCCCCCATCCGACTATCAACTGATAGGACAGAGGAAGATAAATACTCGATAAGTAAAGGAAAAGAGCTGCGCTAAAAATAGCTCCTATAATAACAAGAAGATTCCCGTTTATATACCTGCTCATCTCTTGCTTCCGTTTATGTTCATTATATATTCCTGAGATGTTCCGGAACTCCATCCAATACGTTCCTGAGCTCCGCCAAAAAGCCGAGGAAAGGGTTAAGACTTTAAAGGGCCTCTCATGCTAGTTATATTGAGAGAGCAACTTCTAAGAACTCTGTTCGCACGAGAGTATTCCAGGCACTTTTTCCCGAATTCCTCGAAATAAATATGCATATCACCTATAAGGCTAAACTATAATGCTAAACTTTTTCTTTCATACTCTTCTTCTAATTTTCACAGCGCTTCCTACACCGAAGCTTTAGACATCTTAGCTATCCTCACCCATTTCTACTTATCATTAACGGTAAAGATCGCAAACCAAACACCTCTATCTTTGTATAATGAAGCCCTTCTTCAATTCATTCTTTAGTTATTCTCTGAGAACAAGATTACCTGAAAAGTGGGGGGGAATTCAAACAGGCTGCAACCTACCTAAATCATTAGAGAAAAACATGCCCGGAGACTGAGCCAGCTCTCATTCTACACGCCCTCAATCTCAGATTCATTTGGGCAGCCGTACGCCATGTCCACGTTTATAAGAGCTGAACTTATGGACTATCCTGATTTCGTCTCTACCGCCGGGCCTCTGAAGGTGGAATACGTTTCGCCCAAAGGGGGTAGTCCACACCAGCAAGCCGATTTACAACAATCGCCTGCAGCGCCAGCACCACCACCGCCAGCTCAATGATGAGCAGATGGATTGGCGACGTAATGATTCCAAGCGAGATGATCAACGTCGTCGCTGCCGCTGGAGGGTGCACTGCCCTGAACAGAATCATAAACGCTCCAGTTGCGGCCAACGATACCGCGGCTGCTATGATGCGAGGATCATGCACGCCCATAACGGTTGCGGGAGCCGCATATTGCAGACCTGTCAACCAAAGTGCGCCGTAACCACACAGGATGCCAATAGCATGACCAAAGACCGCATTGCGAGGACTTGCCGAGGGCGAAGTCGGGGTGAAGAAAAACATAAACGCGGTCGGGCCGAGCGAGGGAAAGATGAAGGTGGTTTTCAACACCATCGCCATCGAGGCAAGAATTGCGCACGTAACGAATCCGTTGACGAATACGAAGACCGCCCAAACAATCCTCTCGGGAAAACGCTTGAACAAGCTAGGAAGACGTAGTCGCTCCAGCACTTTATGGCTCTCTTTGTCGGTTTCTTCTTTCACTATTAGAAAGCCTCCATTAAATAGGCATACGGTAGCCAAAAAACTCGTGGTCCTCGTTGTAACCACCCTGTCCGGCACCCAAGAGAGAAAAGCTCTCGACAAACTCAATTGCCTCGATCCACTTAATCATCTTGAATCCCAGTTCGTTCTCGCACCGCAGTCGCAACGGCGCTCCGTGGAGAACGCTCAAAGGCTGTCCGTTCATTTCATAAGCGAGCAGCGATAGCTCGTGCCGCATATTGTGAATCCGATGCACGTCGTAGTAGCGTCCACCTTCAGCGCCCTCACCAAATGAGTAAAAGACGACATATTTCGCACCTGGCTTGGGTTTGACGAGTTCCAAGATATGCCGCATTGGAACACCACCCCATTTCGCCACACCTGACCAGCCCTGAATGCAATAGTGGCAGGTGATCTGCTCTTGCTTTGGCATCGCCTGAATTTCCGCGTAAGTAAACTCCCTTGGCTCCTCTACCAGGCCGCTCACGCGCAACTTGTATGAGAGGAATCTACCATTCTCCAGCAAGTTGAATTCTTCGGATATCGGCAGCTTCCCATTTGGCCAGAAACGGGGCGAGATATCAGCTTCCGAGTACTGGGTGGACACGTCCCACCATTCCCCGAGTGCCTTGATACGACCCAGTAGCGTCTCTCCGACTCGTTGCACAAGGCGGGCATTCCTAAGAGTAAAAGGCGAAGCCCAGATCCAGGCGATGAACACCACTGTCATAGCGGCAGCTGCAACCCACAAGCCTTGTGACCCTTTGGAGTTCATACCATAGAACATGTGATTCAGGTTTGCTCGCAACCCGGTTACAAACACCATGCTCACGTGAACGCAAATAAAGGACAGGAACCACAATAGCACCAAAAAATGAATCGAGCGGGCGGCCTGCCGGTTAAATACCCGTCCCAGCCAGCCGAGCTTGTTCCCAATTGCCGGCGCCTGCATCAGGCCGGTGAACACGGCAAGCGGCGCTGCGATGAAGACCGTCAGGAAATAGGCGAGCTGCTGAAGACTATTGTATCGAAGCCATCCCTCATTGGCCGGGAAGTGCAGAGACAGATACTGTAACAAGGTAGAGAACGCGTTCGGAACGACCTCCCACGACATCGGCACCAACCGCTGCCACTGGTCGGTCATGAACAGAAGCACGTAGAAAATTGCACCGTTGATTAGCCAAAACAGATCGAATGAGAAATGCCACCATCTTGCCAAGCCAACAGTATGGCGAATACCCGGAAGTCCTACCAGTTTGGGGAGAGTCACAGAATCGTCCTTGGCCGTCCAGATCCGATCCTTAGGCACTTCATGCTGAAAGCGGAACCATTCGGTGCCTGGAGTTGAGTCACGTCTCCAATAAAGGCGTGGGTGGTCGGCCAGAATCTGGAGACCGGCACGGATGATGAACATCATGAAGAATAGATTTAGAAAATGCTGCCACCGCAGCCATACAGGAAACCCGGAGTTGACTGCCGGTGCTGAGGAGAGTGTGCCGGGATAAAGTGCAATGAACTGCTCCACGGCGGGAATCTGCCGTAGTTCCTGGCTGATCACGATACCGGCGATTAGCAAAACCGCGCCCACCGGGATCAACCAAAGCACGTTGAACCATCTCTTCCCGATCCGAAGGTGCGGCGCAATTCCGAATTGTGGAGGGGCCCAATGGCTCAGGTGAACACGGCCATCTGCACTGGTGAGTTGGTCTTCTGGTACATCGGGCATATGAGAACTCCTGCTAATGTACAGACACCGTCAAGCTAATATAGTCCTTAGCTGACAAGCAGTTGTTTCGCTACAGACACCACGCTGTCCGGGAAGCTCCTTTGAGGCTCTTGCCCGAATTCATAGTGATGATGCGCCCTGCAGTCTCGACGTATTGCTCTAATTCGAAGGTCGGGGCATGCTCTACCCCACTGTTAGAAAAAGTGTATCTTAGAACGGAGTGAATAACAATGAACTACGGTCACTAAAAAACATGCCCGGAGACAGAATCGAACTGCCGACACGAGGATTTTCAATCCGTTTCAGGCAAAATACGTAAGCCACTGCTTTCATTGAAAATTGGCTTAAGTTACTGAATTTAGGAGTTAATTATCTCGTGCATGAAGTTGCATTTGGTTCGTATAAAGACTAATAATTTCATATGATTCTTTGAGTATTCTTTGAGGAAAAAGAAAGGGGCCTTTCGGCCCCTCTTTCTTTTGCGCGTTCTATTGGTTGACCTTCTCTACTTTTATCTGGTCCAGTTTTCAGGGAGAAGGTCATGTTTAAATTCTAACAACACAACAAATTAACTAACTAAAGGGGAGCTTCGGCTCCCTTTTTTGTTTGGTTTAAATATTCAGGAATCCAACTTAATCCTAGCTTGACAAAAGGGGTGCAGTACAATCATTCCTAGCAATACTCAATAAGTGAGTATAGTTTTTGTACGATATGGACAATATCATAAATAATAGTCAAGAATATCAGAGAGTTAATTAACCCCACATTACAGAAGTATTCAAGAGACAAAACAAGAAAAAGCTATCCCTTCATTAGTAACATAAAGCTCAGGAGTAAAGTTAAACTTAGACAGAAGAGATAAGTATTCAACAATATCAGATCATTAGTTTAGAACATATCACCCTTACGATCGGATCACAATACCACTCATTTTTATCACTTCATTTCAACTTTAAGGACAAATATTAAAGACTGAATAAATCCTTAAGAACAACTTTACAGCACTACTCCTAGTGCAAAACCTATTACAAGGGCATCGTCAATATTGCTCCTTCCGTCAGGGTTAATTATTACCTGTACGTCGGGCTCAAAGAAAATCCATGGAGCAATCTGTATTCGGTAATTAAGTTCCAACAAGAGTTCATAATCCTGCTTTGGCAAAAGTTCCCCATTTTGGCCCGTGTCGCGTGGAAGGTCATTACTGAAAAGCCCGGATGCTGCAACGAAAGCAAGCGCGTCTCCAGACCTGCTCGGAATAAGTCCTTTATAGCTAAGACCGCCCGCTGCCATGAAGGTGACCTTATTTCTATTCTCAGGCGCAAAGCTCAATGCCAGAAAACTCGAAAGTCCTTCTATGTACCCATCACCCTCAGAGAACAGCATCTGCTCACCCATTGCGTATATACCCCAAGTACCGCGAACTTTATCTCCTGTTTTGAGTTCCTCTAGACGCTCTCCGTCGTAATATCCGCCGAACTTATACTTCCCAGGCAAGCCCTTCTTTCCACGATAAATACCGGTTATATAACCAAATTCGCCTAGAATTAGCGGACCTGAGCCGTCAGGTATAGAGAACTTTACGCCATGAAAGTCGGGATCACGAAAGTTCTGGTTTACAATATATGCACCCGCCTGAGCATACCAAGCTTTTCCGGGTTGGAGCTTAAAACGTGCTCCCCACGTTGCAAACGGGTAGACAGGAAAAGAGATGCTTTGTGCTCCAGCAATAGGGTTTGCGCAGATAGCTTGGTTAAGTGAAGTGCAGGCTAGTCGGAGTGATGCGAAGTCTTCCCCAGCTATTATTCTCCCGATTACGAACTCGGCGTTGTTATCGAAGAGCTGTTGACCAAATGCCAGGTGAACAAGACGTGCGGCGCCATCGTCATCCCCAGATGCGAGTTGTACCGGAAACAGATTTTTAATGTATACCCTTGATAGAGTATCCGTCCCGTGTTTATAAGAGAAAGAAGCTGTGAAATATCCACGTTTCCACCCTACAAGCCGTTCTAGGTCAAAGAATATCGCAGTGCCAATATCGCCCCTCCATGAGGCGCCTTGTTTCACTCCTCCGGCTGGGTTAGCGGAAAACTGACCCAAATAAGCACTTGTTACAGATACTCCCCAGCGCTCGAGCAGCTTATCTCTATATCCTCCCCAACTTCCGGTAACTGCTCCGGTTGTTCTCCAGTTGCCTGAGAAGATACCCCACCCCTGATCGGGTATGAACGTCGGGGGATGGAGCCATGGTGTGGCTGTGTATGGGCCGGATGTGTCCCATTTCTGTGGGTCGTACATAGAATTAACTACCCAGGGGTTTATGTCCGCTTTGGAGGCATTACTTAGAAACAATATCGGGATTATAAAAACACAATTTATCCATAAGTTAAAAGTAAGAGTACTTATTATCGTATTTAGTTTGCGCATATTGCAGTTATGGAAAGGGTTTCATTAAGAAAATTTCATGCAGACAATTTAGATAAA
>JAJCZT010000020.1 GCA_029262255.1 Deltaproteobacteria bacterium | reverse complement strand
AATGGAGTTCCCTGCTTCCAAAGAAGAGATTCCACATTACTGTACTCTCTATCCGCCACTGTGCAGGGAATATTGGTCCTCGCTCCCCAGTGATAAATGCGAAGGTTCTTAATTTAATTTGTAAAAGTGCAGTATCGCCATTGGCACCAGGTTCAATGTCCAGTGCGCAGGGATTGCGTGCCAGATCGAATGTGTTCTAAACGTAATATAGGCAACTAACATGCCTCCGGGCAGCGATAGCGCTACTTCCACGGGATTTGCCCTTCCCAGATGTATCATAAAGAAGACAAGGCCTGAGACAGATATAGCGAAAAGGGAAGTCCAATTTAAACCGAACCAAGCCAATATAGAGTTATCTGAATCAATTGTTGCAGGTTGAGCTATTCCAAGCCAGCGTAGTATCTTTTTTCCTGTGGACCCTTCAACAGGAGCCGTGTATGCCGGGTTGGGCAGGCGCCTTTGCGAGAGCATTAAGGCTGTCAGAATACCCAGAATGAGGAAGTGCTCAGGAATCTTGTTAAATAAAGACAGCACGTACATAGTTGTTAGCCTATGAGGGTAGGGGGATGCAAGCTGAATCCATAAACCAAAAGGGATTGAGACTATAATTGCTATACTCGTGAGCCTGATACCAAGCCTATTTAGCATCCCTATTCCAAAATCTGTGAGCTTGCGGCCTCTAAGGATTAAGAAGATAATTGGTATGACCATTGAAGATACGAAGCACAAAATATACCAAAGTATCTCCAGCCTTATATATTCAGGTTGATTAAGGAAAAAATTGTTTATCCACCAGGGGGCGATTAAGGGTTCATAAATAAAAGTCCATTCGTTATAGGGCGGCGGAAGGAGTTTTGCCAAACGTGCCCAGAAGATAGCGATATAAATTGTGAGTGGTATTAAGAATGCAAAAGATATGCCCCATTCACGGAGAGTGCGGTTTTTTGTAATATCAATATAGCCGGATTCTGTGTCGTGGAGTTCTTCTTTCATCTTTTTTGGTTGTTATAATGCTGAGGACTGAAACTATGCTAAAGTACAGCGAACTTTCTGTCAATTTATCTTTGTTTTCTATTGGATATTTGGCATTTGAATAAATTACATTAATCTAAATAACCAATATGGAATTTGGGATCTGTCTTCCCATTCGCTTATCTCTAGAAGCGCAATCAAATATCAACATTGCTAAAAGAGCCGAAGAGCTAGGATTCGACTCGGTCTGGGCAAGTGATCATGTCGTAATGCCTGAGAAACATACCGGCATGTTCAGTGAGGTCTTCTACGATCCTTTAATACTCCTCTCTTATATTGCTGCCGAGACATTAACAATAAAAATAGGCACAAGCGTAATAATCCTCCCATACCGTAACCCTGTGGTTGTCGCTAAGATGATAGCCACTCTCGATGTATTGTCTCAAGGCAGGGTGATATTCGGTGTCGGGCCAGGCTGGATGAGAGAAGAGTATGAAGCTCTATCTGTGCCTTATGAGAAAAGAGGCGCCAGGACCAACGAGTATATAAGAGCTATCAAAGAGCTTTGGACGAATGACGATCCGAATTTTGATGGAGAGTATTGCGGCTTCTCAAATATTAAATTTTATCCCAGACCTGCTCAAGAACCGCATCCTCCAATACTTATTGCCGGCTCAAGTGATTACGCAATAAGCAGGGCTGTAGAGCTGGGAGACGGATGGCAGCCTACATGGGTTAGTCCTGAGGATGTAGAAATCGGGATCTCAAAACTACATAGGATTGCCGATAAAAAAGGGAGGGATTTATCTGCTTTTACTTACTCCGTCAGGAATAGATTGCATATAGTAGATTCTGACTATGAATCTCTAAATGAGAATGAAGCTGCAAATGACGACCCGCCTTTCGTTCTTCGCGGAACTATTGTGGAGATTACGGATTATATAAAAAGCTATCAGGATTTAGGAGTTTCACATATCGTACTGGATCCGGCAGCGGAGAGTCTTGATGATATTTTTCATACTATGGAAATTGTCTCAAGAGAAATAATGCCGGATATCAATGTCTGAACCTATTTTCTTTTCTCCAGGAATTGAGCGCCTTTGCCTATAGGCTCACTTGGGTTTTCAATCTCTTGCTGCATAACGTTGTCGAGCACACTAACCCAGTAACGCCACCAATATGAATTTTCTTTGTACTTGCTTTTTTGAGTATCTGCATAAGAGATTACCTGATGGATATTCCCATGATATAAATGCAGTTTGCTTGCAGCCTCTTTGGTTACTTCAAGGTCGACGGGTATTTTGTCGAGTTGATTTTCAACTTGCTCCGTAATTTCTTCGATAGATTTACCCATCTTGACGGATAGTTCTTTTATTTGATCGCCTGCCGGCGTTACATCACCTTCAAGCTTCTGAGCATCATTATTAATTAGATCGACGAAATCCAATATACGGTCCAGACAGCGTCTTGCCTTCATTACTTCATTTGAAAGGTCGGTTAATTCTTTTGCACTAAGCCCCATTTGCAGCCTCCTTATTGTTGATTGCTACTACGGTTAAGACTATCATTTATTTTTATTAATCATAGTAAATGATTCAAGAAATCAAGGTCTTGAGCGATTCATCCGCAAGTGCCCGTTCTTTAAAAGATAAATCTAATTCTATTGCTTTTCCTAAATCCGATTTTGCCATTTTTAAATCCTCTAATTTAACATAGAGCCCGGCCCGGTTGTAATAAGCTTCCGGATAGTTTGGGTGTAATTCAAGCGCTCTGTTATATGCCTTGAGCGCTCCCTCTGGTTTGTCGAGATTGTGAAGAGCCACCGCTTTATTAAACCAAGCCTCTACGTAATTTTCCTGAATTTTAATAGCCTCATCATAAGCAGCGACAGCTTCCAGCTCTCTTTCGAGACCGCTAAGTGAAGCCCCTTTGTTGCACCATGCAACTGCAAACAAAGGTTTTAATTCAATTGCTCTCTCTGTGCATTGTAGCGCATCTTCAAGTCGGCCGGCTCTCCCCAATGCAGAAGCCTTGTTGCTCCATGCCTCAGCATAATCAGGTTTTAGCTCTATCGCGTTATCATAAGAGTCAATCTCCTCTTGCAGGTATCCCATTACGGAATAAGTTATTCCTTTGTTGTACCAGGCCTCGGCAAAGTCGGGTTTTAATTCAATTGCTTTATCGAGAGATTTGATTGCTTGTTTAAATTCGCTCTTATAATAGAAATCCGTGGCTTGCAGAACCAGGTCTTCAGGTTTAAGTTCTTGATCCGTCATTGAGGTCTAAATATAACCATTCCCGGTGTATTTTGAACATATTCTTTAAAGTCTTCATCGACAACTTTCTGATTCTTCTTTTTAGATGAGGCGTGTCTTAAAAAGACTCCGTCATCTTTTTTTATAATTATTCCGGTATGTGTTACATCAAGTCCCTCTATATCGGTATATATTCCGACATAGTCTCCGGTATGAAGTTTATTTAGTAAATCGTCATCTATCTCGGATGTGGGAATATAATAGATTTTGCGATTTTCCACGGGGATTCCGGGTAGAAATTTAGAGCCGTCACTTTTTAGATTAAGGTTCTTCTCGACTGCTACAGTTTTCTTGCCGCCTATTTCATATGTGATATCCCTCACATTGTCACTGTTGCGGGCGGGCCAGTCGGAGAAGAAATGGTTTCTGTTCTCAAACGTAACATTGCCGTTTTGGTACCTTATGTCCTTGAGGTGCCCATTAAATTCGTCTAGGGTTGCCGATAATCTCATTGCTTCTACGTAATCTATATAGGTAAAACAGTCCATACCTTCCAGATCCACTGTGAAAACCTCAGGAGTGTTAATGTCTCCGGTAAGGGTCCCGGCTTCATAGGGAGTGCCTAAGAATTGTTCTGATAAAAATTCTATTTGCCCTTCTGTAGCACCTGGCTTTGTCTTGATAATTTTCTCTAAATTGTCTTGATTCCACTTCCCAAGTTTTATTGTTTCATTGTTTTTCCCCTCTGAATTAACATTGAACGGCGCGATAAATGTCATTACAAAGGCCAATATCAGAAGTGTTTTTGGGGAAATATTAATATTTCTCATATTATCTCTCTTCGATATGTGAAAGTGTACCTTAAGCTTGGGTTTTTACATGGAATTTAAGCTTGTTCAGATGATGAGTTGTTTTCAGCTAGTCAAATATTTCATCCAGCCAGTCAAGCGCAACTGAGGCTGAATATGAGGGATTCCCAACCTGGCAATGTGTATCGGCGCCTTCAAAGTCAGTGAATGTGTGTTTTGTAACCGGGCCTGAAACCTTGGCAGCAAAGTCGTTAAATTGTTTCTCAGGCTCTCCTCCCTCTCCGGAGCCCACAAGCGCTAGAGAAGGACATTTGATATTCGATACGGCATCTCCGACAGTGAAATCCTTTAGATAAATAAAAGTGTCTTTGAAAGTAGGCTGTCCAAAACGGATCATTAGGTTTTCACATCTTGATTTTTCCTCGGGATTCATCATGTCTTCTGGGATTTGAGGCAAATCTTCAAGGCTAAAATTTTGCTCATCGGGCGCCTCGGCTGGGTCGTATCCTGTGAATGCAGCTAGGTAATCGTGCAGGTTAAGGATTGGAGAGTTTGCTATGAGCGCTTTTATCCTGGGCTCATACGAAGCCGCACGCGTTGCAAAGTATCCGCCGAAGCTGATTCCCATAAGAGCTAAGCTGTCCATATCAACTTCTGGGCGGTCTTTTATAAAGTCAATTACTGTTTTCGTCGGATTCTCAAAGTCAGGTTCAAAATGTGTGCTTGAATACATCCTAAATATGTCCATTTGCCCCGGGCCTGCAAAAAGTACAACATTGTAACCTCTCTCAAGAGCGGCGCAGCCGCGCATGAAATATTCTTCCTCAAGTGTGCCGTCAAAGCCGCTCACTATTAAAAGTGTTTTTCTCTTTTGCTCATGAGGGCTTGGGGACATAAAATAAACGAGCAGATCAATACTCTTGTACGTTATGAGGTGCTCTTCAAATGTATGCCACAAATTGTTCATAGCCTCACTAAAGCATTGACGGGCCTGCATGCCTAATTTCTGATGATCAGGGTCTAGACAGCTAGTGTAGTACTCAGCAGCCCTAAATGAGTTGCAAGCTTTAAAGAACTGATCGCGTGCGCTTGTGGTATGTCCTTTAGACGCACGTTTATGAGCGTCTTTTTTCTGCCACTCCGCAAGTTTTGTGAATTCCTCCACCCAGCTCTTTGGGTCGCCGTCTTTAATCTGGTTTGCTATGGATAGGCATTCGCCTACGGATGA
>JAJCZT010000019.1 GCA_029262255.1 Deltaproteobacteria bacterium | reverse complement strand
TGAAATATAATAGACTAAAATATTACAAATTTGTACTTTAAAGTACAAGTTGTAATTAAGGATTAGATCTTTTACGGAGCCTGCCCTGAATACTGAATAGATCTCGGATCGAGCCTGTGCCGAACTTGATTCAGTATCCGGGACATGGTTCAGGGTGACATAAGGAAATCAGACAGGCTGTTTATTATCTGGAGAAATAAATCTGCTATTATAGACAAGCTCTGTTATATTAATAAATAGTCATAACAGGAAGTGAAATTGTGGATTTAGAGAAAAGAATAAAGGCACACAGGGATTTGCTTTCAGGCATATGCTGCCCTGAGCGCAAAGTAAACCCGGTCACCCTTGAGCAGGTGCTTCTCCTGGCAATGGAGATCGCCCGTGAAGGAAGAGAAGGGAAGAAGATTGGGACTATGTTTGTGATCTCCGACACTGAAGAAGTGTTGAGAAAATCAAGCCCCCTAATCCTTGACCCTCTGTTCGGCCATCCCCCCAGCAAAAAAATTGTAAGTGATAGAAACACCCGGGAAACAATAAAAGAGCTTGCCCAGTTGGACGGCGCTTTTCTGGTATCTGACGACGGCATATTTGTTTCCGCCTGCAGATACATAAACGCGACGTCTGAGGGCATCAAACTCCCCCTTGGTCTTGGCAGCCGCCACATGGCCGCGGCATCTATAACAAAAGAGACTAACGCTGTAGCAATAGTGCTTTCAGAAAGCTCAATGATAAGGATATTTGATAACGGAGAGATAATTGGGGAGATTATTCCCGAGCTCTGGATGCTGAGGCAATACGCATCTAGCCTTAACAATTCTGAGGAGAACGAGTCCAAAGAAGAACTGGCTATTGTCAACAAGGGCAATTAAAGCCGCGCGTTCTACAAACTAATGATCGTAATAAACATTGCTGATATTCATGGAAACTCCTCACCCATCTCAGAAATGGGAGAGATATTATCATCCGCCGATCTGATTTTATTAAGCGGAGATATAACACACTTTGGCGGAGAAAGAGAAGCATCCCAAATAATTGATCTTATAAGAAATTATAATTCCAACATTCTCGGGGTTACGGGAAACTGCGATACAAAAGAAGTGGACTCCTACTTGGAGAGCCGGAATATTCAAATTCACGGACGGCATAAAGAGATAAACGGATTATCTGTACTCGGAGCGGGCGGCTCACTTCCATGCCCAAGCCCCACGCCGAATATTTATACTGAACTTGAATATATCGAAATATTTGAGAACTCCACTCGTGATATAGATAAAAGCCTGCCCAGAATCATGATCTCCCACCAGCCCCCCATAAACACTTTAAACGACACCCGTAGCACTGGCGCGCATGTCGGAAGTGAAACTGTTAGAAAATTTATCGAAAAAGAGCAGCCGCTAGTCTGCTTTACGGGACACATTCACGAAGCCCCCGGAATAGATAAAATCGGTATTACAAAAATTGTTAATCCCGGCCCGTTAGGAACAAGGGCGTACGCTTATATGGAAATAAGCGATCAAATTGACGCACTCGAAATCAGGAAAATCTAATTCAAAGAAGTACAGGAGGATTAGTATGAACTCACCTATCTTAGCTCCAAAGGCGTTAACTCTGCTGGGGATTTTTATAGTTTCGTCATTTCTGGTTTTATCTTTTAGCACAACAGTGAATGCCCAACAGAAAATGCACCCGCTTAAAAATTACTCTGTAAATTATGAACTGGGCGGCAATGCAAAGGGCAGCAAAAAACAATCTTCTCAGAACTATGGCAGCAAGCAATGCTGGATCGAGGTATCCGAGACGAGTATAATGGGAAATACTGTAAAGAAGAACCAAAAGGTTATAACCGAGATAAAAGACGGGGAGCAATGGATCATAACAATTGACCTTGATAAAAACACCGGTACAAAAATGAAAAACCCCATGTACAGAGCAATAGCCGCGAGAATGGAAGGAAGGGACCCAAAAGAGTTCGGCGAAGCGATGATGAAACAGATGGGTGGACAAATTAAAGGGGAGAAAACGGTTAACGGTGAGAAATGTACAGAATGGACAATGATGGCCGGAGCATTTGCTTGTATAACCGAAGACCAGATAATGGTTGAATCAGGTGCGAATATGGCGGGGATTTCAATGTCTGAGGTCGCTACCGAAGTAAAAAGGAACGACCCGGGCCCCAAAGGCATTTGCAGTGTTGGAAACGCAAAGATTGAAGAAATCGATTTAGGGCAGATGATGCAGTAACGGATAACTGATCAAAAGCCCGAGTAAAGTGAAGACGGACGAGGACTTACCCGTTGCTGGGTATATCAATTATTGAGCTGATATTCAGCAATACAAACCGTGTCTGAAACTGAGGGGTCAAAATACTTTTCTTTGATTTTCTTATATTCCTGATCGTTGAAGAAAGCGTTTTTTGCTTCCGCATCCGGAAAATAAATCGTAAAAACCCTGTTTATATCATGAGAAACCTGGCTTACCAGAGTTTTCGCAATCACAAAGTCGTATTTAAAGCCGCCGCCGATCTTTTCAAGAAGCGGAGACATTGCGTCTCTATAGTCCCTGTATCTATTCTCGTCTTTAACATTTAATCCAATTAACATCTCAATCATAGAACCACCTGCTGTCTTGAGCGAAAGAATATAATAATCGCGGCATGATAGTGAAAGCCACAAAAAGAGGCATGAATCCTAAGGGGACTTAACCTTCTTTTTTTATCCCCTCTACCTCTAAAGTTATTCTAACCTCATCACCCACAACAAAGCCTCCGGCTTCAAGGGCCTTGTTCCATGTCATACCAAAATCCTTTCTGTTAATTTCCCCGTTCGCTATAAACGCGGTACGCTCCTTTCCCCATGGGTCGCTCGCGACATGCCCCTCATACACTGCGTCAAGCGTAACTTCTTTTGTTACTCCGTGTATTGTGAGATCGCCGACAATCTGAAATTTGTTTCCGTCTCCCTTTTTTATCTCTTTACTTTTAAAAGTGATGTTCGGATATTTCTCAACATCTAAAAACTCATCGGATCTTAAATGATCGTCTCTTTTTTGTTTATTTGTATTTATGCTTGATGCGACAATACTCGTATCTACGCTTGAATTAACTATATTGTCCGAGTCCAATTTGTATGAGCCTTCAAATAGGTCAAAACGTCCGGTCACCGTGCTGATTGCCAAATGCTTTACCTTAAAAATTACCTGGCTGTGGTCGGGGTCTATCATATATTCCGCAACTTCTGAGTGAGACCAATTAGAACCGGCAAAGAAAAAAGTAAACGCTAACACCGCTATAGCTATAAAACTCTTTAGAACTTTCATTGATAAAACCTCCTATGAATTTAGAATTTTCTTAGTTTGTATTTTTGATGACGCCATCTGTCTTTTGATTCAAAAAATACCATACAATTTTCCCCTTTCCACAAATATTTGATATGCTTAACTCAAATTGCGAATAAATTAGGAGCTATTATGGCAAATCTAAATATAAGACGGGCCGAAACAAAGGACGCAGTCCCTATGGCTGAAATACTAAGAGAAATAGGCTGGTCTGAAAAAAGAAACAATATGCCCCTTGAAGAAGTTTCAGAGCCACTTGAAAAGCTTATTGAACACTGCGGCAAAGACACCGAAGGTCATACAATGATTGTGGCAGTGGACGAAGATAAAGTAGTAGGATTTACAACCGTACACTGGGTGCCGTTTGTAATGCTCGGAAGCTGGGAGGGGTATGTATCTGATGTATTTGTAAGTCCCACAGCTGGCGGTAAAGGTGCGGGAAGCGCTCTAATTAAACACGTAATGGAAGAGGGAGAAAAAAGGGGTTGTATGAGGCTCATGCTCACAAACGGAAAAGAAAAACCCTCTTATCAAATGGGCTTTTATAAGAAAATGGGCTGGACCGAAAGACCCAAAGTAGCCAATTTTGTCTATTACTACAGAGAGCCCTGGTCATAAACTACTGTTTGTATTCAACTATCTAAGTGGTAAAATGGTCTCTTGAAGATGGCGGAACATAAAACCTTAATCCTGGTAAGACATGCCAAGTCGAGCTGGAAAGATACAACATTAGACGATATTCAGCGCCCGCTTAATAAACGGGGGAACAAGGATGCCCCGAAAATGGGGAAGTATATGGCAGAGCATAAAATTCTGCCTGAAGTCATATTCTCAAGCCCCGGGCTTCGCGCGCTAACCACAGCAAGGTTAATCTCAGTCGAAATCGGCATTAAACCCTCAGACATTAAAGTTGATGAGAATATCTACACCTTTGATCCCAAGGATTTACTAGATGCCATCAGAGCCCTAAAGAATAAGTACGACAAAGTTATGATAGTCGCTCATAACCCGGCTGTAACAGATATCCTCAATTATCTCTGTGGTTCTAAAATCGACAACGTCCCTACATGCGGAGTGGCGGTATTAAGATTCTCGACAGATTCGTGGAAAAAGGTTAGCAAGGGCAAAGCTAAGCTAGTCAGTTTTGATTATCCCAAAAAACTATGGTAAAAACCATGCCATTGATTTCACATATACTATTTCAAAAATAATATTTCCGGAGTTAAGAATATGAATATTGCCACACCGGACCTATGCGACGCATATCCCGATTTAGTAAGAATTGTCGAGCCGATACTTAATAATTACGGCGGAAAAACCTCATTTGGAGGCGAGATCGTCACCGTAAAGTGCTTTGAGGACAATTCTCGAGTCAAAGAAAACGCGGGCAAGCCGGGACAGGGCAAAGTTATGGTAGTTGACGGGGGAGGGTCCCTAAAAAAAGCGCTGTTAGGTGATTTAATTGCGGAGACGGCGCTTAATAACGGATGGGAAGGATTTATTATTTACGGCTGCATACGGGATGTTGAACCGATCGGCACTATGAAGATAGGGGTCAAAGCCCTAAATTCGATCCCACTTAAAACCCAGAGAAAGGGGGAGGGTGAAAATAACGTTCAGATAACCTTTGGCGGCGTTACCTTTAACCCGGGCGAGTACGTTTATGCGGACACTACAGGAATTATTGTCTCAAGCGATCCTCTAATTAAATCAGACTAAAAGAGTTTAGTACTTTGCGACATATTCATACATAAGCCAAAAGTGCATAGCGCTTCCAACCATAATAAACAAATGAAAAACCTCATGGAAACCAAAAAACCCGGGCCAGGGGTCAGGTCTTTTAACCGCGTAGATAACCGCTCCCAAAGTATAGAAGCCCCCTCCTATAAACAGCCATAATGAGCCGCCCACACCAAGTGCGCGAACTAGAGGCAGGAGATAAATTAGGGCTATCCATCCCGCAGTCACATAAATTACAGAGGAAAACCATCTTGGAGCGTGTATCCAGAAAACCTTTATTAGTATGCCTACTGCCGCAAGCGCCCAGATAATAGCCAAAAGGCTCCACCCCCAAAACCCTTTGAGCGCTATAAGACAAATCGGCGTATATGTTGAGGCTATAAATATGAAAATCATCATATGGTCTATCTTTTTAAGCCTCTTTACACCTTCTGCGGACAAAAATAATGTGTGATAAATGGTACTTGCGGCATAAACCATCATCATACCCACTCCGAACACCGAAAAGGCAATAATATGAAGAGGTTTAACCACAGGATAAACCGAGATGTAGAGCAGAACCAAAAGCCCGAAGAACGCCCCTAGTAGCGCAATAAAATGAGTCAGTGCGCTCATTGGCTCTCTAGCCAGGCCCATTAAGTAATTAGAGTGTTTTATTTTAAAATCCGCCAATATTTTTTGATCAGATTGGTGCCGAAATACAAGGTTTAATTATACCGACTTAATCAAGATTAAACCGGGACAATATATTATATCCAAAACTGTTCCTGTCCATATCAAATTTAACAAACCGAAAGAGACAAACTCTATTGATTATAATAAGAAAATAATCTAGAATCACTATTATATTAACTTAAGCCCCGATTAATTGGAGTGAAAATGAAATTACTACTTATTAATCCAAGATTTCCGGAAAGTTTTTGGAGTTTTAAATGGGTTGTAGATAATATC
>JAJCZT010000018.1 GCA_029262255.1 Deltaproteobacteria bacterium | reverse complement strand
CTAAGGCCGATTATGTTAGCATCTAAATCTCTTGCGGCTTTTAAAATATTATCGCATGCGACCATAACACCCAGATCTATAACCTCGTAGTTATTACAGCCGAGCACGACGCCTACAATATTTTTCCCTATATCGTGCACATCGCCCTTAACGGTAGCTATTACGAACTTGCCCTTAACTTGCCCTTTTCCGGACCTGGCTTTTTCGGCATCCATATAAGGTTCAAGATATGCAACGGCTTTTTTCATAACGCGGGCGCTCTTAACTACCTGAGGCAAGAACATCTTACCCTCGCCAAAGAGCCCTCCTACCACCTTCATGCCATTCATGAGCGGTCCTTCTATTACATCGAGGGGTTTGTCTAATTTCTGGCGCGCTTCTTCCGTATCCTCGTCAATATAATCCACTATACCTTTTACAAGTGCGTGAGAAAGCCGCTCTTCAACAGTGCCCTCACGCCATTTCTCTGTGTCTTTCTCTTTTGTCTTCTCGGTTCCCTTAACCTGCTCCGCGTAATCTACAAGGGTCTCCGTAGCCTCCGGGTTCCGGTTAAGAAGCACATCTTCTACTTTCTCGAGCAGTTCTTTGTCTATATTCTCATATATCTCAAGCATTCCGGCATTCACGATCGCCATATCAAGCCCGGCTTTTATAGCGTGGTATAAAAAGGCGCTGTGCATAGCCTCTCTTACGACGTTGTTTCCCCTAAAAGAGAATGAGATATTACTTATTCCCCCGCTAGTCTTAGCTCCGGGGCATACTTTTTTAATCTCCCGAACAGCTTCTATAAAATCCACGGCGTAGTTATTGTGTTCTTCAATTCCTGTTGCTACAGTGAGAACATTGGGGTCGAAAATTATATCATTCGGGTCCATTCCTGCTTTCTCGGTCAAGAGTTTATAGGCGCGCTTGCATATACGTATCTTCTCATCTTTTGTGGCGGCCTGCCCTTCCTCGTCAAAAGCCATTACAACAGCCGCAGCTCCGTAACGGATTACTTTCTTTGCCTGCTCCAGGAATTTCTCCTCTCCCTCTTTTAAACTGATTGAGTTCACAACCCCTTTGCCCTGAATACACTTGAGTCCTTCTTCAATGACTGAGAACTTCGAGCTGTCTATCATTATCGGAACACGGGCAATGTCGGGTTCTGAAGCGATTAAATTTAGAAATCTTCTCATGCATGCTTCACTATCCAAGAGCGCTTCATCGAAGTTTACGTCAATAATATTAGCTCCGTTTTCAACCTGCTGTTTAGCGACGCTGAGCGCTGTGTCAAAATCATCCGCTTTAATAAGCTTTGCAAATCGGGGAGAGCCTGTCACGTTTGTGCGCTCGCCCACCATGATGAAGGGCGCGTTCTCTCCGATATTTAAAGCTTCCAGTCCGCTTAATCGGGTTGCTTCTGCTATGCTCGGAATAGCCCTTAGGTTTATATCTCGAACTTTTTCTACTAATGCTTGTATATGATCAGGCGTAGTTCCGCAGCACCCGCCTACAATATTTATAAAACCGCTATGGGCAAATTCCTCTAAAAACTCTGAGGTGTCCTCGGGGGTCTCGTCATACCCTGTTTCGCTCAAGGGATTGGGCAGCCCCGCGTTTGGATAACAGCTAATATAGCAGTCGGCAATCCTAGATAGTTCTTCTATGTAAGGGCGCATTTCCTGAGCGCCCAGTGCGCAGTTTACTCCCACACTCAGTGGTTTTGCGTGCCTCACGGAGTTCCAGAAGGCCTCTATGGTTTGCCCGGACAGTGTGCGTCCCGAAGCATCTGTAATGGTTACGGAAAGCATTAGCGGTAGATTGACCGGGTGTTCGTCAAAAAAGTTTTTGATGCCGTATATCGCCGCTTTAAGGTTTAGGGTGTCAAAAGTGGTTTCAGCCAGAATTATATCCGCCCCGCCATCTACGAGCCACTTTACCTGCTCATAGTAAGTTTCCACAAGCTGATCAAATGTAACGCCCCTGTATGCGGGATCGTTTACGTCTGGTGAAAGAGAAGCAGTTTTGTTGGCCGGCCCAAGCGCTCCGGCTACGAAACATTTTCTCTCCGGGTTCTCAGCCATAAAAGAATCTGCCGCACTACGCGCGACTTGCGCAGCCGCTTTATTGAGCTCGGGAATTATATGCTCGAGCTGGTAATCTGACTGGGACAATTTGTTAGCGTTAAACGTGTTGGTCTCAATAATATCGGCGCCTGCTTCTAAATAGCTCCGGTGAATTTCAGCTATTATCTCGGGCCTTGTCAGACAGAGTAAATCGTTATTGCCCTTGAGATCGATAGGATGGTCTTTAAACAGATCTCCACGGAAGTCCTCTTCTTCAAGCTTATAGCGCTGGATCATGGTTCCCATTGCGCCGTCAAGGAAAAGAATACGCTCTTTTAGCAGCTCGCTAATCACATCGTAAGATTTTGAGACAGGTTTTGTCATAATTGTAATTTTACCAGACTATGATTTTTATTATTAATTCTCCAGACATCTCAGGATTAATATATCCACTAGTTCTTGAGCTCACGAAGCTCTTTAAAGACGGACCCCGGACTAGTGTCCAGATCAGGGTTTCGATTCTTAAGCTCATCGACCACCTCTTTTACATCGTAGCGCATAAAGGGGTTGTATTTTTTCTCTTCCCCGATGGTAGTGGGAAGAGCTTCTTTGTTTTCAGAGGCGGCTTTTTTTATCTCATCAAATTTTTTCTTGGCGTCTTTATTCCCGGGCTCTATATTCATAGCAAATTTCAAGTTGGCTTCCGCGTAATCATGTCCCACAAACATTCTGTAATCATCAGGAAGCTCTCTTAGCTTTGATATGCTTTGATATAAGTCCTCGACCACACCTCTAAACTTGGTATTCCCGCAGCCGGACAAAAAGAGCGTATCTCCGACAAATACATTTTTTCCCAAGATTAAAGATATGTGCTCCGGGCAGTGGCCGGGGGTGTGCATAACTTTAATCTCCTGATTTCCTACTGAGATTACATCCCCATCGTCTACCGTGTCGTATCTTGTGCCGATCAGCTCCTCTCCCAGAGGATGTATCAGCGCTTTAGATATTAGAGACAGGCTTACCTTTAATATCGGATCATTTCCGCTTATGTGATCAGGGTGGCAGTGTGTGTTTATTACGTATTTAACCATAAGCCCGTTGTCCCTTACAAAATTTAGAATTGTAATAGGGTCTATCGGATCGATTACTGCGCATTCCCGGGTTTCGGTGCACCAAACGATATAGTTATAGTTATTATCACTTTCTTCAATTCGTATTCTAGCTATTCCGTATCCGGATTCGTTGTAGATGTCCATTTACTATCTCCTTAGACTGTCTTTTCTTGTAGGCCCCTATCTTGGCTCATTTTAAATAGGATAGTTATTATGCCATAAAATATTAAGATTATTCACTGTTTGCAGGTAAAATATATAGTTAATGTCAAATAGACAAGGAAAACGCACTCTATGAAAAATGTTTTTACCGGCATTAAAAGATCCTATATCGTAATACTTCTATTGTTCTCTCTGGTAATTGCAGGATGTAATAAAGAGCCTAAAGTTATATACGGACTTGGTATTCAGGGGTATAGGGCAGCTATTGCAAAGATTTTATTCTCCCCGATTGCCTATGACGGAGCTACTGTGGCTATAGAGGGATTTGTCCGAGGTTTGAGTGAGGAGGCAGAAGATGGTTCAGATACAGAGCAAGATGTTACAACTACATTTAAATTGACCGACCTAAAGGGGAATTACATAAATATATTGATGCCCGGGCGGTGGGAAATTGTAGATAATGACTACGTTATTGTCGGCGGAATCTATAGAAAGAATGGAAATGAACTTGAGGCTCAGCAATTTGAGAAGGTAGATTTTGAGAAAGAAGATGAAAAAGACAGAGATAAAGAAATTAAAAAAAGGGATGAATGGTAATCCTCTAAAATTAAGGGTTAGAGTTTTTGACAAGCAAATAGATAAAGGGTATTTTCTAAAATTTATTTAATCTTTTAACGAGGGAGTTTATGAGTTTTGTAAAGGGACTAAAGTGTAAAGAGTGCGGTGAAGAATATCCAAAAGAGCCGCTACATGTTTGCGAGATGTGCTTCGGACCACTGGAGGCGGCTTACAAATATGATGAGATAAAAGAGTCTATATCCCGTGAGATAATAGAGAAAAGGGATCATAATATATGGCGTTACAAGGAACTGCTGCCTATAGATAAAGATCCGACCATTGGACTTGAGGTTGGTCACACACCTTTGATAAGAGCACACAACTTGGGGAAAGCTCTGGGTGTGAGTGAGATTTATATAAAAAACGATGCCGTATGCTTTCCTACGCTTTCTTTTAAAGACAGAGTCGTTTCCGTAGCGCTTTCTAAGGCAATAGAATTTGGGTTTGATACGGCGGCATGTGCTTCAACCGGCAATTTGGCGAATGCGGTTGCAGCGCTTACAACGGCTGGAAATCTTAAGAATTATATCTTTATTCCCTATGATCTAGAGCAAGCAAAGATTATTGGAACTACTGTTTATGGAGCAAATGTTATTGGGATTAAAGGGGCTTATGATGACGTTAACAGGCTCTGCAGTGAAGTGGCCGGCAAATTCGGCTGGGCTTTTGTGAATATTAACATGCGTCCTTACTATGCGGAAGGCTCAAAGTCTCTTGCGTTTGAAGTAATGGAACAGTTGGGGTGGCGCACGCCTAAGCATATGGTTATACCTATGGCGAGCGGCTCTCTGCTAACAAAAGTGTGGAAGGCGATTAAAGAGTTTGAGATTATGGGGTTAGTTAAAGAAAACGGTACAAAGATTTATGGAGCCCAGGCTAAAGGATGCTCCCCTATTACTACAGCGTTGAAAAACAAGTGGGAGATATTTAAACCTGTAAAGCCCAATACTATAGCAAAATCGCTTGCTATAGGTACTCCCGCAGACGGATTTTACGCAATGCAGGTTATGAATGAGAGCGGGGGATGGGGCGAAGATGCTACGGATCAGGAAATAATAGACGGAATAAAACTGCTTGCCTCAACTGAAGGGATCTTTACTGAAACAGCAGGCGGGGTAACAATAGCCGTTACTAAGAAACTTATTGAGCAGGGAGTTCTGCCCAAGAATGAGTCCATAGTGGTTTGTATAACCGGCAATGGTCTTAAGACCCAGGAAGCAATAGTCGATGATATTTCAGAGCCACATATTATTGACGCTAATCTTGAGGAATTTGAAGAGCTTTATGAGACATTAAAGGATTAAAAACAAGGAGGTTTACAATATGCCCTCAGTACGCATTCCAACACCACTTAGAAAATTGACCGCTGAAAAGGACGAGGTCAACATAAGTGCCGAAAATATATCAGCTTTGATAGAGGAGCTGGAGAATCAGTATCCGGGTCTTAAAGCAAGACTTTGCGATGAGTCGGGTGAAGTGAGAAGATTCATTAATCTATACGTCAACAATGAGGATATAAGGTTTCTCAATGGAAAGGAAACCGCCCTCAATGCAGATGATGTGGTCTCAATTATTCCAGCTATTGCCGGCGGATTGGGGATTCTCTAGGTTTAATCCGGTTGGTTCTCAGGTTTTTTGTTGAACATTTGATTAAGCTTATCAAAGAATCTTTTTGAGATCGGAATGTTTTCTTCCTCACAAGCTTTAGAGAATTCTTCTAACAAAAGTTTTTGCTTCTTATTTAGCTTAACAGGTATTTCTACGTGTGTTTTTATATAGAGGTCTCCAACCCCTCTTCCCTGGAGTCTCGGGACGCCCTTGCCTTTTAACCTGAAAGTCTGATCTGACTGGGTTCCCGCTGGAATATTTATAGTGCTCTTGCCTTTGGGCGTAGGTATCTCAATCTCGGCCCCGATAGCAGCTTGTACGAAGCTTATCGGTACTTCGCAGTATAGATTCTCTCCATCGCGTTTAAAAAGTGGATGTTCTTCTACATATATTTCTATATATAGATCGCCTTCGGGGCCGCCGTAAAAACCGATCTCCCCTTCGCCCCTTATTCTTAACCTTGATGCATCCGTTATACCCGCTGGAATCTTTACTTTAACGTTGTGCTCTGATCTAACAAGCTTCTCACCCCTACAATGTGAGCAGCGTTTGGTAATCCTTTTCCCCGTACCTGCGCAGGCTGGACAGACTCTTTTTATTGCGAGGAAGCCCTGTGAATATCTCAACTCCCCCTGTCCTCCGCAGTCTGAGCAGGTTACCTCGCCCCCTGGAGCTGCTCCGCTTCCCTCACAATCGGGGCACGGAGTGTGTTTGGGTATCTTTAATTTTTTCTCAGTCCCTTCAAATGCTTCTTCAAAGGTAATATCAAGGCTATATTTTAAGTCCCTACCTCTTTGAGCACGCGCCCTGTTTCCGGCATTAAAGACCTCTTCGAACAGGTTCCCGAATATGTCGTTAAAACCTGCCGCTTCAAAATCCTGATCAGAGAACATTCCTTCTGAGGAAATATGCCCGAAACTGTCATAGCGGGCCCTTTTATTAGGGTCGCTTAATATTTGATAAGCCTCATTTACTTCTTTGAATCTTTCTTCGGACTCAGTGCTTCCCGGGTTTCTGTCAGGATGGTACTCAAACGCAAGCCTTTTATATGATTTCTTAATCTCGTCGTTGTTTGCGTTTCGCTCTATTTCGAGAACTTCATAGTAGTCTATAGTTGTTGTCATTGTAAGTGCCCTGATTTATTGCAAATAATTTATGTGTCGTTGTCTGGTTTGCCAAAGAAAGAAAGATTCCCCTTGTCGGCGGGAGCCTCCTCTGCGTTTTTGGATACAACTACTAATGCAGGTCTTAATAGCCGGTCTTTTAGGGTATATCCCGGCAGCATTTCAGAAAGTACAAGGCCCGGAGCGATCTCGGATGATTCCGCGTGCTCTATTGCCTGGTGCAGCATGGGGTCAAACTCTTTCCCCTTGGAGGCGTCGATAATTTGCACCCCAAATTTCTCTAAACTGCTTAAGAACTGCTTTTGGACTAATTTTACGCCGTCTATTAAAGGTTTGGAATCTTCCTGCTGCTCTGTGTGCTCTAGGGCTCTATGTAAATTGTCCAGAACATTTAAGAATTCTTTTATGAGTTCTTCGTTTCCATAAGCGATGCTGTCCGCTTTATCTTTTGACATTCTCTTTTTATAATTCTCAAAATCAGCGGCAAGTCTTAAATACTTTTTGTTTAGTTCCTCAAATTCATTTTCCTCTTCATTTATTTCTGAACTTTCAATCCCTTCTTGGGAATCTTCTGTTTCATCTGTGGAGTGGTTCACATTTATTTCTATTTGGCTCTCGTCCTTTTTTTCTTCTCTGTCTTCAGTATTCATTATTAGCTCCTTACTTAATCATAAGCCGTAAATGTATTAATTTAAGGCTTTATTGTTATTAATTGTTATTATTTTCGCAAGTTTCATGTTAACAGCAGATATATATGAGAATGCTCCCCTCACAATATAATAATTAAGCGCTGATTGTCAACGAATGAATAGAATAAAATTTCCCGGAAATATAGAAAAATAAGGTTCTAGTTGATTAAACTCCGGGCGATTCCTTCCAGTACCCCTCCATCACTCACGATTACCCTGGTTGATGAGAACTTTTTTAAAGTTTCAAGGAGTATTAGTGTACCAGGAATTATTATATCTTCTCTTCCCCTCTCTAGTCCTATGACGTTTGCTCTGTCTTTTGTAGGGATTTTAATTAATTTCTCCAAAATAGAAGCGATCATCTCTTTAGTGAGCATGAAATTATTAACCAGCTCCGGTTTATATTCGCTCAGACCTAACTCAATTGCGGCAAGCGTTGTAGGGGTGCCCGCGGTTGCGACTAGAGATAGCTTGCCTTTAAGCTTAATCTCAAAACCCCTCAGTTCTTTATCCAAAGCTTCTCTAATCTTTAGCGATAGTCCGGCTATTTCTTTCTCGCTTTGGGTTTGCTCTTTTAGAAACTCTTCGCTAAGATGGACCACGCCTAAATTGATACTGACCAATTCTATGATTTCGCCGTTTTGAACATAAATATACTCTGTACTGCCGCCCCCTATATCAAATATCACACAATGCTCTGTATCGATTGATACCGCATTTAGTACTCCGGCAACGGCAAGCTCGGCTTCTAGTGCTCCAGAGATAACTTCAACCCTAATACCGGTTTCGTCTTTTACCCTTTTAACAAATTCCAGGCTGTTTTTTGCTTTCCTTACTACGCTTGTCGCCACGGCTCTTACGTTATTAACATTGTGCTCTCTTATTCTCTTTGAAAAGCCCTTAAGCGCGGCAAGTGATCTGTCAACTGCTTTTGGGTTTAGGAGAGCTTTATCATCTGAAAAGCCTTCCCCGAGGCGGGTTATTACCCTGTCAATATAGAGCTTCTTTAAAGCACCCTCCCCCGTCTGCTCGCAAATTAAAAGTCTTATAGTATTTGTGCCTATATCAATTGAAGCGATTCGCAAAGTGTGTCTGTGTCCTTAATTTAATAATATGAGGAGCTTAAGAGACTAAGTTAAAGTTGATT
>JAJCZT010000017.1 GCA_029262255.1 Deltaproteobacteria bacterium | reverse complement strand
CAAAAAATAAAATAACATTAGTATGAAAACCATGAAAAACAAGCTGATGATATCACTTTTTTTAATTATTACTTCTGTCCTGCCTAATTTGTCCTATGCCCTTCCCGCTCCCTGCACGCCCGAGCAACTCTTAGACAGCTCTGATTATGCGATTGAGGGAACCGTTACAAAGATCGAATGCGACACGCCTTTTAACTCTAAAGAATGTACCCCGAACGCTGAGGACAAGGATTCCTTCGTTCCTGAGCTGCAATCTAAATGCACCGCGACAGTTAAGGTCACAAAAAATATCAAAGGCAACTACGCTCCGGGAGATGATGCCCTAATACCGTATCTCCAACTTGTACAGAAATGTGAGAGTGGAACACATATTATTCCGGGAAGCCCTGTAAAGAATTTCGTCCCAAACTCTATGATAAAATATTACAATTCAAAGCAATGCAAGTACTGGAATTATATACAAATATCGGTTCCTCCCGACAATGCTTCAGATTAAGGAGTACATTGAAAATATTTCCAACAACAACTTGAAATATAAGTACATCAAATAAACTCAAATGGCATTAACTCCTTTTGAACTTGAAATTTATCAGAATATTCTAAGCTCCATTGCCGAGGAAATGGGTGTGGTCCTCATAAGAGCGGGGTTTTCTCCTAATATAAAAGAGAGAAGAGATCTGTCTTGCGCCCTATTTCAGCCAAACGGCGATATGATAGCCCAGGCGGCTCATATTCCCATACACCTTGGATCTATGAGCTTTGCGGTTAGAGCTGTGTTGGAAATGCCAGACATACAGGAGGGGGATGTATTGATTCTAAACGATCCCTTCAGAGGCGGGACCCATCTTCCGGATATTACATGCATAGCCCCGGTGTTTTTTAATAATAAATTAGAATTTTTTGTCGCATCCCGTGCACACCATGCGGACATTGGAGGTCTTACCCCGGGTTCAATGCCTCTTTCCACCTCAATTAAAGAGGAGGGGATATTAATTCCCCCATCTAAACTCTATAGAAAAAAAAGGATCAATAAAAAGCTCTTTAATGAAATTCTGGCTTCAACCAGAGACCCCGAAGAAAGAGAGGGGGATTTCAACGCACAGATTGGAGCGCTCGAGTTGGGAGAGAGAAGACTTAAGGAAACTATAAAGAAATATTCACTTAAGAAGGTTAAGCAGGCTGGCAATGAGCTATTAGACTATAGCGAAAAAATGATGAAAGAGGTCATAAGACAAATCCCGGACGGAACTTATGAGTTCGAAGATTATATGGATGACGATGGAGCCGGGACCAGGAAAATCCCTATTAAGGCAAAAATCACTATAAAGGGGCAAAGGGCAAAGGTAGATTTACGGGGGAGCTCACCACAAGTAAAAGGCAATTTAAATACTCCTTACAGCGTCACAACCGGTGCTGTAATTTATGTATTCCAATGCCTTGCGCCCTCTTCGCTTCCTCTTAATTCAGGACCCCTAAGGGTCGTAGAAATAATCGTTGATGATAATTCTATACTTAACGCAAGGTTTCCGGCAGCAGTTGTAGGCGGAAATGTTGAGACTTCACAGCGCGTGGTAGACGTTGTATTCGGGGCGTTATCAAAGGCTGTTCCACAGAAGGTTCCTGCAGCAAGCGCCGGCTCTATGAGCAACTTCACATTTGGAGGCATTAACCCCAGAACGGGACGCAACTTTGCCTACTACGAAACTATTGCCGGAGGAATGGGGGGAAGGTTTGGTTCAGATGGGGTGAGCGCAGTGCAAACTCATATGACAAACACTCTAAACACCCCGATTGAATCGCTTGAACGAGAGCTTCCGGTTATGTTAAATTCTTATTCCATAAGAAAAAGCAGTGGAGGAAAGGGGGAGTTTTGTGGAGGGGATTCTATAATTAGAGAGTACAGATTTCTTTCCAAAGCTACTGTCTCAATGATTACGGAAAGGAGAAAGTTCTCTCCCTATGGTTCAAATGGAGGGGGGGTTGGAAAGAAAGGAAAGAACTCTTTTATCAGAGGCGGTGAGACAACGAGAATTGATCCCAAAGCAACTTTTGAGGTAAAGAACAAAGACATCATAAGGATTGAAACCCCAGGCGGAGGCGGATGGGGAAATCCCAGGTAAATAAAAACTATGGAATATCCCAAACTAAATCCAATAGAAGCGTTCCCTGTTGAGCACAAAGGGCAGAGAGTTATTTGTTTAAGGGACCCAAACAGCTTAAGCGATAAGGTGCTTCTGGTTTCCAAGGAGACTATTTTTATAATCAGTCTCTTTGACGGCAAAAACTCTACCCAAGATATACAAAAGAAATGTAAAGAGAAATTTGGCGAGAGTGTCCCCTCGGATGAATTGGAGCGCTTAATTAGTCAGCTTGATGATGCTCTTTTTTTAGACAGTGAGAAATTCAAAGAATTTAAGAACCAAATAGTTGAGGATTTTAATTTGTCGGAAACAAGAGCTTCAAGCCATGCCGGGCTTTCATATCCTGATGAGGCTGATGAATTAAACAAGTGGTTTGAGAAATTTTTCAAAGAAGATCAGGAAAAAGAACCCTACTCAAAGCCTAAAGGCAAACTCAGGGGCTTAATCTCTCCACATATCGATTTTACGAGAGGCGGACACCTATATGCCAAGGCTTACAGGGAACTGGATGAAAATTGTGAGGCTGATACATATATAATTTTTGGCACTTCACACTACGCAGAGGTCGACAACCCATTTATTCTAACAAGGAAAAATTTTGAAACCCCATTGGGAGTATCAGAAACCGACGGTGAGATTATAGATAAAATTGCCAATACATGCCCATGGGATCTATTCGAAGGGGAGCTTGCCCACCGCACCGAGCATTCGATTGAATTTCAGGTTGCGTTTCTCCAGTATGTTCTTAAAAAGAAAGAAGAATATAAGATTGTCCCAATATTGTGTAATTCATTTTTTAATCTGGTACAGGAAGGAAAGTCGCCTAGAGAAGATAAAAGGGTATCACTTTTTCTGGACTCCCTAGGAAACATAATACGTGAGATGGGCAATAGAGTATTTATCATTGCGGGCGTGGATATGGCTCACGTGGGACCTAAATTTGGAGACAAGGAAGCGGTAAATGATCTAACACTTAGCCGTATAAAAGAAAGAGATATGAACAGTTTAAAATATAGCGAGAAATTAGATGCCGAGGGTTTTTACAGATCTATAGAAGAGGAAAAGGACTGGAGAAAAATTTGCGGTCTTTCATCTATTTACGCAACTCTGAGTACCATCAACGCGGAAAAAGGAAAACTTCTGGATTATGACCAGGCTCTTGAGCCGGACACGGGCTCTGTAGTAAGTTTTGCAAGCCTGGCGTTTTATTCTTAAATCATATGTCAAAAAAATTCTTAATAGTAGACGCGCACGAAGATATAGCATTCCACTTAAATTACTTCAAAAGGGATTTTGTAACCCCACGCACTCCGTGCATGATCACGCTCCCGGGGCTTAAAGAGGGAAACGTCAGGTTGGTATTTAACACGGTATTCGTACACCCGAAACAAAAACCGGAGAAAACCGTCCAATCCGCACTTGAGCAGCTTAATAAATACGACGAGATTTACGATGAATTCCACAACGACGTGTATCAGATCAGAACAAGGGAAGATCTATCTAGATTCGGACAGGGCTCTAAGATTGGGTTTTTAACTCTAATGGAAGGAGCCGATCCAATTGAAGAAGTGGATAAATTGGATGAGTTCTACGATAGAGGGGTAAGGGTGATAGGGCTTGCATGGAACGATAAAAACCAATACGCATCGGGCAATGACACTGAGGACGGATTATCCCAAGAGGGGGTCCGGTTAATTAATAGGATGAATGAGTTGGGCATTACTCTGGACTTATCGCATCTTAACGAGAAGTGTTTCCGGGAGGCGGTTGAGCTTACCAATCTTATACCCGTAGCCACTCACTCCAATGCCAGAGCTGTCACCGACCACCCGAGGAACTTGAGGGACGAGCAACTCAGAGCAATCTCTGAAAGGGGCGGTGTTACAGGGATAGTGCTGTACAATTATTTTCTTAAGATCGGAGATAAGACCCCGACGCTTGATGAAGTATTCGCTCATGCGGATTATATGGTGAACCTTTGCGGGGAAGACCATGTAGGAATTGGAAGCGATATGGATGGGGCAAGGATAGGGGATTTCCCACAAGGGCTCAAAACAGTAGCAGATCTTCCTAAGATTGCTGAGTTTTTTGCTGCGAAGGGTTATTCGGAAGATCGGGTCGCAAAAATCATGAGCGGGAATTTCTTAAGAGTATTAAAATCTAATCTCAATCCCTAGCAATAAATCTTAAGGGTGTAAATACTGCCTACATCCTCTCTATAATTGCCTGGGCAAACTCCTGAGTACCAAGTTTCCCGCCAAGATCGCGAGTTTTCGCACCCTCTCCCAGAGCTTTGTTATACGCTTCTTTAATCTTGTCTGCACAGTGTCTGAAATCCTCTATACCCTCATTATCAGCAAGGTAATTCAACATCATCACGCAAGACATCAGAAGAGCCAGGGGATTTGCAATATTTTTACCCGCGATATCAGGTGCGGAGCCGTGAACGGCTTCAAAGACTGCCTCGGATTCCCCGATATTGGACCCGGGTACGACTCCAAGCCCGCCAACAAGACCGGCGCACAGATCACTCAACAAATCCCCGTACAAATTCTCAAGAAGGAGGATATCAAATTGAGTGGGGTCTTGGACTAATTTCATGCAGCCGGCATCAATAATTACTTCTTGATACTCAATATCTCTGTATTGCTCACTCACTTCCTTGGACTTTCTAATAAAAAGACCGTCTGTCAATTTCATGATATTCGCTTTGTGAAAAACAGTGACTTTTTTTCTTCCCCTCTTGCGGGCATATTCAAAAGCCTTTTTAGCAATACGGTAGCAGGCCCTCTCTGTTGCAACCTTCATAGTCATAACGACCCCTGGCGTTACGGTGTTTTCCACACCGCTATATAAACCCTCGGTATTCTCCCTGATAATTACAATATCTACCCCTGAATAACGAGTCTTCACACCACTGAGATTCCTAACCGGCCTCACTGCCGCGTACAGATCCAATGTTTTCCTAAGCTGTACGTTTACAGAAGTAAAACCCTCGCCAATCGGAGTTGTGCAAGGACCTTTTAAGGCGACTTTGTGCTCTTTTATTGCCTCTATAGTACTATCGGGAAGAACATCTAAGCCTTCTTCAAGAGCCGAAAGACCGGCTTTGCGCTCTATCCAGTCTATTTCAGCGCCTGAAGCGGCTACGACTTTTTTAACTGCATTTGAAATATTAGGACCAATTCCGTCCCCCGGAATAAGTACAACTTTACGTTTGCTCATACTAGATATTCAACCAGAACAAAACTATTAATCAAGTTTCAAGATCAGATATTTTTCTGATATACTGCTCCCCATTGAGAATCTAGGAGAAATGAAGGGGGAGGAAGAACAATCCAAAGATGGGATTCTGAAATAAATTCAGAATGACAAATTAGCAGGGGTGTGCGGAAAAAGCTATAATTTTTGATTCTGCAGGTCGCGAGCCTCTTAAAGTGAGGAAATATACGAGCACCAATAACAAGGCCTTAACTATTTGCACGCAATTGGTTAATTTTACTCTGACAAAATATATTTTTCTTATTGTAAAAGATGATATCTCAAAAATTACGTAACTTTTCCAGCGCAATTAATATAACCTTAATGATCACAGTGCTGATGGTAATCACAAGCATTGTGCTCCCACTTATATACCGAGAAGAAATTGTTAGTATCGGTCAAACTTTACTATTTAGGTACGGACAGGACAGGATAGACTTTATTCTATATTTTATAACAACCCTAAGCAGCACTCCGCTTGCTTTACCGGTCTGGATATACGCTGTGTTGGGTTCAATGCTGGGCTATGAGCCCCTGAGGTTAATACTGGTAATAAGTTTAGGTTCAGTGACAGGTTCAACAATCACATACTTTATTGCCAGATTTTTCGGGAAATCCAAATTTGTTCAGAGAAACTTTCCGAATATTGAAAATCACCCATGGACCAAGGGACGTTCAATTTGGGTTGTAAGTTTGATCTTGTTTACCGGGGCGGCATCACCAATACCGTTTGATATATTGTATGCGGCATGCGGAATGAAACGATTCCCTGTCTTGGTATTTGCACCGATACTGTTTTTAGCTTTTTCGATTAAATTCTGCTATCTATTTTTCGGATATGACTTAATTCAGTCCTATTCAATACTAAATTTTAATTTATGAACCGGATTTCTTTCTCAATGCATTCGCAGTGTATATTGCAACCAGGCGCGCTACTAAAAATGCAAGAAACAACTGCCCTACAATGGCTTCAAGTACGGAGGCAATTCTCCCTTCAGACGTTAAGGCGGTAACATCTCCGTAACCCAAAGTGGTTAGGGTTGTATAGCTGTAATATATAATTTCGTTAGTAGTCAGATGCTTAACAACGTCAGAATTATTAGTAACAAAGATGATTCCGGGCGAAATATATTCAAGAAAGCCATAGATAGAAGCCCATAGCAAGCCTAATAGTAAGTACACACAAACTGCTCCGTATAACGTGTCGGTAGATACTTCCTCAGAACGCAGAATATGGTCTGTAATTGTTCCCGTTATAAATAAGAAGAATAACATGCTTGCGAAAATAGTTTCAGGTGATTTAGTAAAGACCCATTCCGAGAGAAACCAAGGTAGCCCCAATAATATTAATATAATTACATTTCTTTTGTTTCTGCCCGCAGTGTATACTCCCAAAACAAAAACTATAGTGCTTGCCATATTGAGAAAGAGATATCCGAATTTGGCTTCTTGCATAACAGCCGAAAGAATGAGCAAGACAATAATAGATGCCATAAAGTTGAACATTTTGTATTTTGTCGAGCTCAGAAGAAGTCTTAAGAAACCGGATTTATCTGCCTGATACATAATTCAGCCCTCCAAATTAATATCAATCGTTTCTAATAAGCTATAAACCATTTATAAACCTGAAAGCAAGTTACATAAAGGAATTGTACTGTCTGAATTAATACTGAACTCAAACTCACCGGCAGTCCAGCTAATTAACGAACATTTTGGAACATTGTTAGCGAGTGTTGGGCAAGATTTGTGTAATAGATTATCCGTCGGAAAGGGTGCAACTGGACGTATCAACACTGGCGTTACCGTTTATATTAAGAGCCCTTCTGCCGCCGCTTATGGAACACTGGTTTTGCGGATCGATATCAACAACTGAATTCCCTGAAGCGTTTATACCAAATTGGTTTGCCGACTCAATTACAATAGTGTTATTTACAGGATTTGAGGTCTGCCCTACCTCGACTAACGCATCATCAATAGCTACAATCGCATCTCTGTTACTGGAGATCACTATGCTTTCATCCGCTTCCAGAATAATAGAGGCTGAAGTCTGCGCTCTCACACCTTCTCTGCAATTTGTTATATTGATGCTCTTTACCCTGTATGATATCAGGCTAGTACCGGTTGCAAATATACAGTTTCCGCCGTCCGCATCTAAATTAAACTCAGCCTGGCTTTCATTGTATTGTATCTCATTACTCTCACGGAGTGATATGGGATCCTGGAAAACCTGCCAGCGGTCAATGATTATTAATGTTGGGTTTAGCTGAAGAGTGATATTTAAATTTGTTACACTTTGATCAACTACTTGAATGTTAGGCCTTTCCGCATTGAACGTAGATGATTCAAACCTTAAGGTAACCACTCCGGTCGATGAATTAAAAAGTATGCCAAAGTTACCCTCAGAGCTTACTTTAGTTTTACCCAGTCTGGTGTTATCTTGTAAGATAGTTACTGTAATTTCACCAAACTGCGCAGAGTTTGAGATAATCCCTTCAAGTAATATATCCCCGCTGCTTCCTCCTGTACCATCACAACCGGGCAGAACAAATGACAGAGAAAAAATTAATAATCCTAATATCAAATTTTTACGCATGATTTCACCCTCTTAAACAAATGTTTTGTTTTGAGACGGATACCTACCTGCCAAACATTATAACCACAACGTAAAAACAATTATACTCACAAAAGCAATTAAGTAGATCACTCTCATATATTTTTCTATTTTTTTAGCCAGTGGGTTCCCGCCGTCAGATGAAATTTTACTGGTAGCAAT
Source organism: Deltaproteobacteria bacterium (assembly GCA_029262255.1). GTDB lineage: Bacteria > Desulfobacterota_D > UBA1144 > Nemesobacterales > UBA2774 > CR02bin9. The sequence continues at coordinate 38,329 of JAJCZT010000017.1, read as the reverse complement.
AGCGGTGCCTAAAGCTATAAAGACCAAAATCGTTGAGAATAATACAAAACTATCAATTCGCGTGAAGTAGGAGACTTTAGGAAGATTAAAGCCAAGTGTGAACCTGTAGGCGATTAAAGTAAATACGGTAGCCGTTGAAAGACCCACCTGAGGACCAAGATGCTTGGGGTCAATCCAGAACACAGCCCAAGCCATCAATACTATCAAACATAGCGGGGTTATTACCTTCCATATGTAATAGGGCTTTTGCCTCTCGGCAGAGATCTGAAAGTCTATGCGAGCAAACTCGCGATGGGGCTCAGAGCCTTTGGTTACAACTTGTTCTGTTTTAGTTTCCGCTCCAAGAAGCTTTACAGACCACCCTTCTACAGAGAAATTATCACGTGAGCCCGTATAATCATTATCTACTTCAAAGACTATATCTGTGGCATCAGGGCCATAAGCTATAAGAATAAAATGTAAGGTCTGGTTATCAAAAGGGAAATCCGTAAAATCAAGATCAGAAGTAATCTCGCCGAAGTAGCGCTGCTTATAGTTTGCATTCCCTTTAGCATCAACTGTGGCAACCCTGTCAAAAAGCTTATCTCCTCTCCCCCTGTTGACGTCCAAAATTGACGGACTCCAAATATTATCAAGTTTAATGACACAGCCTTCAAGTGATCTGCCAAGTGAATCTTGTGATAAGCGCGGGTCATGCCAGCTTATATTAAAAAACACGTCAGCAGTATAATTTTGCTTGATGTCATTTATATCTTTAACATCTATTAGATAAAGCCCCATTTTAACGGGTGTTTTGGTACCCTCGGGATCAGGCCGATCTCCTCTAACTGTCTCTGGGATTGAGCAGTCAATATAAGTTTCCTCTTGTGCGGGCTGTGCGAACAACAACGCAGGGACACAAAAAAGAAAAAATAATATAAACGGGGACAGAAATAATTTTATCTTTCGCTTCTCCTTACACTGGCGAATTGACGCGCTGCTTCAGGGAGGACTTTATTGATATTCTCAGGTGTAGGATCGAGGTTATTTATCTCCACAATAGCTCTTGCCATACCCTGAATAATTGTTTTTCTATCAACATTTTCAGCATTAAACGCTTTTGTCTCCGAAGCTGTGAGAGAACCTTTTTTAACCAGCAGCCCTTGAGAGCCTTCTACCACTTTTTTCTGGGAGAGTAGGCTGTTTATTATATTTTTGCGTTTAGCCCTGCTTTTATAGGCATTTATAACCTCGGGCATTGCTCTTATCTTCTGAGCGATTTGCTCAGAAATATTTCCCTGAGCCCATGCATAGTTACTAAAATCAAGTGATATTTCTCTCTTGATTACGACAACCTTTGTCTCAGATACTGCAGGCCCATCGGGGTATACGTTGCGGCTCTGCGGCTTGGGGGTAGGCTGTACTGTTTGGCTCTCGGGTGTTTGCTCGGAATTAGATGCGTCTTCCCCATCCTGCTCTAAAAATTCTTCTTCCAGGCTTGAATACGCGTCCCTTACCTCTTCTGCGGGGAAATAGACGTTAACTGTAATGGTCGCGCATGATACCAAATAAAAACAGATAAAAAGAACAAACGGCTTCAATATATATTTTGCTATCCTATCCATAGTTTCACCTCTGCTAATTTGTTTCAATCGTAGGCCCACCGGTCTCTGAGCGCCTTGCTAACTCTCTTGCTACTGAAATAAGGTGCGCAATAGTAATCGAGTTCCTTACAGGGTCGGCCTGGATCGACAAGTTTCTCATCCCTAATATGCTGTTTGAAAGATCAAATTCTTTAAACGTAATCAAACCACCATTAATATAACCTGAAATATTACCGTTATCATATCCGCGGGTGGAACCTAAGATCAACCTTTCCTTTGCTCCTAATTGATCCAAAAGCGCTTTGCCGATTTTTCTCGGCTCTTTGTTTGATTTCTTGGACCAGAACTTAAACGGCCCATCTACGGTATCTAACTCCGCCCCTTCGCCTGTTAACCAAACAAGTCCGTTTACCCTGCCGGTTATATATTCACTTACAGGTGAAATCTTGTTTGATATTCCCTCAAGACTAATCTCATCAAACAGGAGGGAAAGATTGTAATTACTTCGGTCAGCATTAAATTTTAACAAGCCCGCGCCGAATAAATTCCCCCTAAAGAATTTAGAAATAAGTCTTCTCAGGTTTAACTTTTGCCTATCAACTTCGAGTGCGCATTCTACATCCTCAAACTTTAGGATTCCGTATTCTACTTCTTTAATACTTAGAAAATCCAAATCCGGTTCCAGATTGGCCTCCTTAAAGGACCTTAAGAACTTTCCAAATACACTTTTACTTAATTTTAATTGCTCGCCCATCAGTGACGCTAAAGGATTTTCCGAGCTAACCTCATCCTTTAGGGTGATCGTCCCATTTACATCCTTAATGGACAGCGGCGCCCCCGCATAATCTCCTACAAAAGACCCGTTCCTTAAACTCAACTTACCGTTCCATTTGCCCTGGGGATAGAAGAGGTTGTGGAAAACCAGGTCCAAACCAGCATAGCCCATAGACTTGGCATTTCTGAATTCCTCAGCAATAAACGGGGATAAAACCCCGATAGCGTCTGACACAGCCACCTCGGGAAAATTGACCCTCAATGTTCGAGCTTCGTTAAGTGAATTATCCATCTCTGCAGTAAACCCTATCTCCTGGTCAGCGCTACCTTTTATAAACCCTTTTTCTATATATAAGGTTTCAGCAACCGTCCTGGCCTTAATATTCGCTTTTAGTGTGGAAGTTATCCCTTCTTTCTCAATACCGATATTTTTAAACTCTAAATTGCCCACTCCCTCAGGCAAAGAATCATTGGGTAGTGTTCCCGAGAAATGGAGGTCAGATTCATTTAATTTAATGCTTAGACCATCTGAGTCGATCAAAGCGTGCAAGAGTTTTAAATCCGTATCTATTCCCGAAGGGGACTTAGTCGTATCAATATCGATCTTGCCGCTTATATCTCCGCCCAGAAACTCGCCTGTTATGTTCTCAAGCTTAATTCCACGAGGGGAAGGACTAATTTGGTTAGAGATATTGTCTATGACCGCAGATAAAATAGAGGTCTTTTTAACACTAACCCTGCCCTGCCATTGCTGATTGCTGCCTCCAGGGCTATTGACAATAAAGCTTCCGTGGATGCCCTCGGATTTTAACTTATCCTCAAATCCTACAAATGTGCCGTCATCAAACTCTATCCTATACGGATACCCTCCAATCTGCTCTCCCATATGGATGTAGAGATTATCCGTTTTGAATTCACCCAGTGTGCTGAGGAGGGCGCTTACATTTGAAACTACTATTCTATCGTTTATAAAATTATAATCCCACGAGAGTTTGGGGAAATCCATGCTCTTATACCGACCGCCGGTTCCGTCAATCTTTCCCCGAAAACCTTCCCTTCCGCTATTCTCTATACTAAGACTTTCCTTAAATCGCTTAAGTGATACATCGTAACCAAGAATGTTAAAGTCAGACCCGTTTGAGGACATATTCAGTTTCCATCTATCTTGAGTGAGATCTAACAAGAATGCTAAAGCCTCAACATTTCCTCTATCGATAAAATATTCTTCAAATGACAACCCCTTATATTTCAGTCCTTTGCCGTTGATAATTATTTTATCTTCAGTCAAACTCGCAGCTCCCTCCCTTTCAATATCTGTAGTTTTATATTCAAAATCTATTAAGTCGCTCGTTTGCACTTGAGAAATCCTGACCTCTCTTCCCTTGTTGGATTTAAGGACAAAATTATTAACAGTAAGCGAAATATCGGCTTTATAGTTACTTGATCCTCCTTCAAACTTTGCCGTAGCAGTTTGGGCATTCCCTTCTATGTTTGCGGGGATAATGGTTTTAGGAGTCTTTTTGAGATTTAAATTCTGACCTTCAATATTACCACTGAGCTTTGTAATCCCTCCCCCAAATCCGTTTGCCAAAATAAAATTCAGACTGCCCGCGGCGCTACCGTCCATAAATTCGCCCTTTAAATTTGATAAGGAGATTTTGTTATCGGTCCAATTGTTTTTAGAGATCAAATTCACGTGGGAGGCGATAAGCTTTATTTCCCCGGTCTTATCCCACAAGAACTCCTCTACTGTACAATTCCCGTTAGACGAAAGTGAAAAACCGTTTGAGAGATTCAGGTGCTGTCTAAAATTCAGTTTGCAGCCTACATTTTTAACTTTTGGAGTATCGTCTTGCTCGGGATTAAATATAAATCCGTCCACAAGTGCGTAGCCGCTTATTTTGACATCGTCTTTTGCCCTTGACCCTGTTACTTTTAGATCTCTACTAGCAAGCTCGCCCGAAAGTAAGTCCTTATCATCTCCTGAAATTTGATCCATAAAGTCTTTTAAGTTCAGGGGCTCTGTATTGCCGGCGAGATTGAAGACAACTTCATCCGTAACCTTCTCTATATCACCTGCAAATGAGCCTTTGAGGATATGACCTACTTCGAAATCAAAAGAATTTAAGTTAGCCGTATCTTTTGACTTATCATATATCAAATCGTAGTTAATTATTGCCAGCGGACTTTTACTATATCTTCCTTTGTTAGAGTTAAATGTTAATTGTCCGCTAGCTTGGATTAATTCAGAGATCTCAAAACTCAATTCTGATACTGCATTTAATTCGTCCGCTCCGTCAATTAAAGATGAAACAGGGGCGGCATTTATTTTATCAACTTGAAGTTTGAAGTCTCCGGTTGTTTTCTCAGAAGACACAACAAGGAAGCCATTGAGGGCAAATTCTTTTTGTAGAAAACCGATATTGCCGTCAACTTTAATTTCCTGATTTTTCTGAGCCCTCTCATTACCAAACTTAATAGTTAAGTTGGAACTTGAAAGAGAAAATTCAGGTGTAATTTGAAACTTCGCATTTAGTATTTTAATCAGACCAAATTCAACCAGGGAAGGCTCGCCTTGTTTGCTTTCTTCTCTTTTTGATTTAATAAAATCAATGAGATTTTGCATGTTCTCCTCTCCTGATTGAAAGGAAGGACCATTTAGAACTATCTCACCGAGTTTGATCCTCTGGCTAATAAGTGAGGAAAAAAGAAGAGGCTTTACTGTTATCTGATCTATATCCAATACATCTTTCGTATCTGAGGCGGGATCCAAGAGAGTGACTTTGTCTAATTGCAATCTAAACAGGAGATCCAAACCAATCTTCCCAACCCCTATCCGGTAGCCGCTCTCACTTGAGAATTGCTCAATAAAAGTTGTGATGTCAGCTCTTAATTTAATGTTTAAAACAATGTTTAGAGCGATTAATATCACGCATATTATTATTACTGCCAGAATGAGGAATTTTCTTAAACCGCTACCAAGGAAGGTCATACAAAAGATAGTATATGAGTATTTAACGGTTTTTAAAGTAGAAAAGTTGCAAATTTGACTGTTTTAGTGACCAGCGCTCGCAAAACTAAGGGTAATTTATACTATATTTCCTCAACAGTTCTTGCCTTGATTACATTTTTAATCTTATAGAGGAGATATTTTTTTTCCTTTTTGTACCGTCCTTTGATTTTTACTTTATCCCCATTTGATAATGACAAATGTTCATCCTCATAATAAACCCTAACTTCATTATCATTGCCGTCATTCATTCTAAAGAGCGTAAACGGCTCTCCTTTACTGGATTTTGTATATTCAACCTTGTCTACAAACCCCTCGAGCATTACTCTCTGACCGTTATAGGTCTTGGGATCTGATACCAGCTCATCAATTGTAACCTCTACAAATTCATCAGAACTGTTAACGGGGCTTACTTCTTCACCCAAGCTATTAATCAGCGGGAAGGCGCAAACAATAAGCAGAACTGAAACCAGAATACCCTTATTTATCATATTATTTTTTCTCTCAATATTCAGTGAATTTTAATGAGTTAGAAGTATAAGGATTAATCCTTCATTTTCCAGCACAATTCAAAATCCATACAATCCGGTTCTATTATTCTTTCAAGCGGTTAGAATAAAAAATAACAAAAGAAGCAGAGGATACTGTTATGACATCTACCATGATTAGAAAGTTAAACGGTTTACTCAGAACTCAGAGCCTTGGAAAAGTGATCCATTACCAAGAAGAGATGGGATCGACGAATACCGAACTAATAGGGCTTGGTGAAAAAGGAGCTTCTGAAGGAACAGTGGTTATAGCTGACAAGCAGACAGAGGGAAAAGGAAGGCTTGAGCGCACATGGATATCTCCTGCAGGAGCTAATTTGTATATTTCAATCCTCTTCCGCCCGGAGATTGTAGCCACTGATTCCCCCCTGTTTACTTTTCTTGCCTCAATCGCTCTTAAAGAGACAATAGAGAGAATCGGGGTAACAAGCACAAAAATTAAATGGCCAAACGATATACAAATAGACGGGAAAAAGGTTGCCGGGGTACTCACTGAAATGCGCTCCAAGAGAGCAATGGTTGATTTTATAGTTGTAGGAATCGGCATCAATATAAATATGTCCAGAGATTCTATTGATAAGGAAATGGGCAAGGTTGCAAGAATTGCAACATCGATTAAAGAGAATCTGGGCAAAGATATAGACAGAGCAAAGTTTACAGCCGATTTGTTGCTTGAATTAGAAAAATGGTATCAAATATTCAGAAGTAAAGGGAAAAAAGCCATTCTAAGAGAATGGACGGATGAATGGGGAGATTTAAATAAAAGGGTACGGGTCAATGTAGAAGGGGAACCAGAGTTTGAGGCAACGGCATTGGGTATTGACGACGAAGGTTATTTGCTGGTTAAAACAGATGACGGCGAAATAAATAAGGTAATTGCGGGAGACGTGAGTGCGATTTAACTTCAGGGCATAAGTAGTTTTACTGAGTGCTTGGCATACACTTGTTCATCTCTTCACGAACACTCTCCATGAGATCAGTCCATTCACCAACCAGGGTCACATCATTCTCAGCAAGAGATTTTCTTATTTCAATCCCTGAATTTTTAGGCTCTACTTTGCAGTTCTTGTATCTTTCCCCTACCAAAAAGCCAAAGCGATAAAGAGTGTTTACAACTCCGGGCTCTTTAGCGGTAAATTTTGAGACAAGCACTACTTCCTGATCAAACCCTTCAAAGATAATATTCCATAGACTGGCGCTTGATTCCATGGCAAACGACAAATCAATTAATTCGGATTGATCCGTTATTTTTTGCATGAATGCTCCGACCAGCCAGAACTCTTCACAAATTAAAGCGACTAGTTACCGACTTGTGCCACCTAGCGCGGCAATTCTTTGCTTTGCCGTAGAAACATAGGTTCTATATTGATCTTGACCCGAAACAAGGGTTAGAAATTGATTATAATAGCTTATGGCCTGCGCGGGGTTCTTTCCCTTATCGTAGCTCTGGGCAATAAAGAAAAAGGCTTCAGGGCTATTGGGATTGAGCGCAATCGCTCTTTGTTGAGCAGCCACAGAATCTTTTACCCTGTTCATATAATAATATGCAATACCCATATTCCTATACGCGGAGGCGTATTTGGGATCAAGTTCAATAGCTTTTTGAAACTTATTGACAGCTTGAGTGTAATACCCCTGATAGGTTAGAGCCGTTCCTAGATAGTTATAAAGTTGCGGAGAAGGCGCAATTTCAGCAGCCCTGCTATAATAGTTCGCAGCCTGATTGAAAGAGCGGTGTTTTTTATAATAAGCTGTTCCCAAACCAATTAGAGCGGGAACCAAATTGGGATTTAATTCTAAAGCTTTTCTAATTTCGGGACTGTTAGGTTTCTGCCCCTTAGCCGACCATAAGATGTAAAGCGCCTCTGCATTATTAGGGTTCTTGGCCAGAATTCCCTGCGCAGTGATATTTGCATATTTTTCGTCGCTTAGATGAAGATAGGTATAAGCCAATGCGAGCTGAACCGACTCCAGATTCGGATTAATACTTAGAGCCTTTTTCATATTCTTATAAGAATCAATATAATATTGCTCGTAATCTTCTTTCACTTCATATCTGTAAAAACCCCGGAAAGAGTATAGTTCTCCAAGCCCGGCGTATGCAGGGGCATAGTTAGGATCGGCTGCAATGGCTTTGTTATAAAAGGCAATAGCGCTGTCAAATCCCTGTGGAGTAAAACGAAGGAACGCCTCCCTGCCCTTGTTGTAATCTTGGGCAGCCTGAGTTTGGGCAACCGCAACAGTACTTTCAAGCTGAACAGCAGTAATCGTAATTGGAAGTAATAATAAACCCAGTATTAAACTTCTCATCTATCCCTCCTAGTCGATCTACAGTTTATAAATTCAGGTAAAATTTTATCTTAATAAATTTCCAACATATACTTCACAATCTCCTTCGCCATGCTTTCATAGATGTCTTTTGCCATAAACCCCATAGAGCTAAAACCGTTTATCTCACCGGTAGTTATCTCATTTCCAGTAGCTTTGTCCAAAAACGCCAACTTAATCGTGATTGAAACTTCGCCGAATTTAATTCCCCCACCTTCAAATGACACATCTGAGCTAGGTCTGTACTCCGCGACTTCTCCTAAGACTATAACCGTTTCAGATGCTGGAATATTGGTGATATCGGAGTTGCTAACCTCTTTAAATTTGTCTTTGGAATCCAGTAGTACCGCGGATGCCGCAGGTATTTTAGCTAGAGCCTCTTTAGGGAAATCCTCTATCTCGGTTTCAAAGTTTTCAAACTGAACGGCCTGGAAGTCCTTTAGTTTAGTCTTGGTCGGAGTGAAATAAGAAGTGGTTTTAATTTCTCCGCAACCTGAAAGAGCAAAAGCAAAAAAAGCGAGTGGAACCAGAAAGTATATCATTAAACCCTTTAAACTCTTTTTCTTCTTCATTTATGTTTCGTCCTCCGTGTAAAACAAGTAGTATAAAATATCATACTTAATACACTTCATAAAGATACTGCGGCTTATTCTATGAAATATCCAAGACGAGAAATTCCCTGATTCCTCCGGGCGCCCGGACTACGGCTTCCTCATCCACCTGTTTTCCAATAAGTGCGCGCCCTATAGGAGAGGTGATCGAGATCATGCCATTTTCAGGCTCCGACTCATCAGGCCCTACAAGTTGATAGGTTACGGTCTCACCGGTGTCTAGATCTTCAAGTTTAACATAAAGCCCAAAAGTTACTCTGTCTTTATTTTTCAACTTAGCAGGATCAATAATTTCAGCCCTGCTTAATTTGCTATCAAGCTCCTGAATCCGGCCTTCAACAAAAGATTGTCTGTTCTTTGCCGTTTCATATTCAGCGTTCTCAGATAGATCACCGAGCGATCTGGCGTATTCGATTAGTCTTATTACCTCGGGTCTTTCTACAGTTTTTAAGCGGTGTAGTTCCTCCTGTAGTTTCTTATGCCCACCGGGTGTCATCGGAACTCTTTCAATTGACACTATGTATACCTCCAATTGTATCTGTCAAAAATTATTCCAAACTTTAAAGAACAACAATAATTATACAGCATCAATAGTAGTCCTGAATAGCTTTTACGTCCAGCCCTTCCTTTATCATCACTTCAATAGCTCCCACAACAGCTCTGGAGGCCGCTATAGTAGTAAAATAAGGGACCCTATGAATAATGGACCCTCTTCTGATCGAGAAAGACTGGGCGACCTCATTTTCCCCAAAAGTCGTATTGATAACTAGCTGAACTTCTCCGTTTTTAATATGATCTACAACGTGCGGTCTACCTTCTTGTACCTTTTTTACAAAAGTGCAGTTCACCCCGGAGTTCTCAAAATAAGCTGCCGTACCGCTTGTCGCCATTATTTTAAACCCGAGTTCCGTCAGTTTCTTGGCTATTAAGCAGGCCTGGGGTTTATCTTCGTCCTTTACGCTTATAAATGCCGTTCCTGAAACCGGGAGATCATTCCCCGCGGCAATCTGAGATTTTGCGAACGCTTTTCTTATTTCGGTATCTATCCCCATCACTTCACCAGTGGACTTCATTTCAGGCCCAAGTATCGTATCAACACCCTGGAATTTGATAAAAGGAAAAACCGATTCCTTTATGCATATATGATCCGGGACTATTTCCCGGGTAAACCCGAGCTCTTCCAGGGTTTTTCCTATCATGACTTTAGTGCCGAGTTTCGCAAGAGGGACTCCGATGGCTTTACTAACAAACGGAACTGTACGACTCGCCCTGGGATTGACTTCGATTAAATAAACTTCGTTCTCTTTAACAGCGAATTGTATATTTACCAGACCCCTAACCTTTAGAGCTAGAGCAAGCTCACTGGTCTGACGTTTAATCTCTTCAATTACCGGACTCTCAATTGAAAACGGCGGGAGCACCATTGCGCTGTCTCCGGAATGAACCCCGGCTTCCTCTATATGCTCTAAAACTCCTCCGACAACGACCGTTTCCCCATCACATATGGCATCTACATCTACCTCTTTTGCGTCTTTAAGAAATTTATCTATTAGGATAGGATGGTTTGGAGAGACCCTAACCGCCTCATTCATATATTTTTTAAGCGCTTGCTCTTTGTATACAATCTCCATGGCCCGGCCCCCAAGAACATAAGAAGGCCTTACCACCACAGGGTAGCCAATTTCCTTAGCTATTTGGAGGGCTTCTTCCTGGCTCCTGGCAATACCGCTTTGTGGCTGCTTGAGCCCCAGTTCCTGGACCAAATCTCTGAACCTTTCTCTGTCTTCAGCAAGATCAATACTGTCAGGGGATGTTCCAATTATCCGCACTCCTCGTTTCTCAAGTGGGATCGCGAGTTTAAGAGGGGTCTGCCCCCCCAGTTGTACAATGACGCCCCAAGGGTTTTCCCTCTCAATTATTGATAAAGTATCTTCTAGAGTAAGGGGTTCGAAGTAAAGGCGGTCCGACGTGTCATAATCCGTACTTACCGTCTCCGGGTTGCAGTTCACCATAATTGATTCAAACCCCTCTTCATTTAAAGCATATGAGGCGTGAACGCAGCAGTAATCAAACTCAATTCCCTGACCGATTCTATTTGGACCGCCGCCCAGAATTATCACTTTCTTATTATCAGTTGGGGGGGCCTCATTCTCCATTTCATAAGTTGAATAAAGATATGGAGTGTAGGCCTCAAACTCGGCAGCACAGGTATCGACCATCTTGTAAACCGGCTTTATATTGTTTTTTAATCTTAAGTCTCTTACTTCATCCTCAGATTTTCCCAGAAGCTCGCCAATTCGGATATCTGAGAATCCGTATTCTTTTGCGAGCTTAAGTAAGTCCAAATCGCTCTGAGCGTTAGTCTCTTTAAGTCTATCCTCAAGATCTAGTATTTGCTTTAAATTTTGTAAAAACCATCTGTCTATATATGTCAGGTTAAATATTTCTTCTATATCCATTCCAACCCTAAAGGCATCTGCCAGATACCATACCCTCTCAGCGTTAGGGATTCTTAATTTTCCCCTTATTAATTCCGGGTCCCGGGTTCTTGGTTCAAAACCCCAGGAGTCAATCTCTAGTGAGCGGAGCGCTTTTTGAAAAGATTCCTTAAAGGTCCTGCCTATTGCCATTACTTCTCCGACAGATTTCATCTGTGTAGTAAGAGAGGAGTCGGTTTGAGGGAACTTTTCAAAGGTAAACCTGGGAATTTTAGTAACCACATAATCAATTGTCGGCTCAAATGACGCGGGGGTATATCTGGTTATATCGTTAGATATTTCATCCAGCGTGTAACCAACCGCGAGCTTGGCCGCAATCTTGGCTATTGGGAATCCCGTTGCTTTTGAGGCGAGTGCTGAACTCCTTGAGACCCTGGGATTCATCTCTATCACCACCATAGTGCCGTCTTCAGGGTTTAGACCAAACTGTATGTTTGATCCGCCTGTATCGACCCCGATTTCTCTAATGATAGCGATCGATGCGTCACGCATCCTTTGATACTCTTTATCTGTAAGGGTTTGTGAAGGGGCTACGGTTATACTGTCCCCGGTATGAACACCCATGGGATCAAAATTCTCTATGGAGCAGATGATTACGACATTGTCCGCCGTGTCACGCATTACCTCAAGCTCATACTCCTTCCATCCGACAACGGACTGCTCTACCAGTATTTCGGTAGACGGGCTTAGATCGAGCCCCGACTTTGCGAATTCCCCATACTCTTCTTTGTTATAAGCAACGCTTCCGCCTGCGCCGCCGAGCGTAAAAGAAGGCCTGATTATAACCGGATAGCCTATCTCTTCTACTACTTCCCAAGCCTCCTGCATTGAATGAGCTATGCCACTCGTGGGAACTTGAAGTCCTATTTTTATCATTGCGTCTTTAAAAAGCTCACGGTTTTCAGCTTTTTTTATAGCGGGCAATTTTGCCCCGATTAATTCAACCCCGTATTTCTCCAGCACACCGGACTCGGCAAGATCAACGGCAATGTTTAGCGCTGTTTGACCTCCAAGAGTTGGCAGCAGTGCCTGGGGGCGTTCTTTTTCGATGATTTTTTCAACAATATCAGGATGGAGGGGTTCGATATAGGTACGGTCAGCAAAAGCAGGGTCGGTCATAATTGTCGCAGGATTGCTGTTTACAAGAACTATCCTGTAACCCTCTTCTTTAAGCGCTTTACACGCTTGGGTACCGGAATAGTCAAACTCACACGCTTGCCCTATTACTATAGGCCCTGAGCCGACTAGGAGTATGGTTTCGATATCTGTACGTTTAGGCATTAATTTTCAACTCTCATAATAGAAGTGAAACCTGCAACTTGTTATTATTCAGCATAGAACAAAGCCGCCGAACAGTGTTATCAGAATTCCCTGATTTATATATATTCACAGCCCCCAATCTTCTAAATGTGAAGAGATTGCGAGTAATTTAAGAAACTTACACAACAACAATATTTCAGCCTATAGAGTAGGAACATGCATACTTAGGCCATGAATTTATACCTAAGAATTTAGAAACTATCAAATGTGGCAAGATATTGTTAAGGGGTCTCAGGACTGAGTAATTTCAGGCTGCGAGGAAGTCTCGGACTCTGGGTTATTTTCATTCTCTCCCTTCCTCAAAGTACGCATGACATGAACCATTCTCTGAATAGCGGTATAAGAAGAAAAAGCAAGGATAAGTATCAATGCAAGCTTAAGTAAATAGTTGTCCGGATGGTAACCCATGGCACTTGCAGCCAGGTTGCCGAAAAAGTTAAATACCGAGAGAACGCCGAGATAAACCACCCTCTCTGTTCTCTGCATAATACCTACTTCACACTTTACCCCCAATCCCTCTGCCCGGGCTCGTGTGTAACTGACCATTGTCGTGGAAACAAGAATAAAAAATACTACGTATAAAAAGATAGTTCCCTGAAAGAAACTAAGTAGACCAACATAGATAAACGCCTCTGCAAATCTGTCCAGACAAGAGTCAAAAAAGGCCCCGCGCTCGCTGTTGAGACCCTGGGCTCTAGCAACTCGTCCGTCAAAGATATCAAATGTCGATCCACCTAGAACCAAAATACCCGCGACAAAAATCCATCCGAAATGATAAGCCAGACCCGTTATTGCTCCGACCAGGAGTGTGGAGATCGTTAGAATATTAGGATGAACCTTAATTTGCAGGAGATAGTCCTCTATTGGCAGTATTAGGAGTAACCACCAGGTTTTAATCCAGCTACCCAAGAGTTTTGTTGATTGCGGTCCCTTCTTGTTTTTAGACCTTTGTGTAATTTCTTCTGGTTGAGTCATTTTAAAAGCTCGTTTGATAACTTAATACTACTTCGGATTAGGGATAACAATATCAGTTTTAGTGTAACCAGGCAAGGACTCGTGCCTATAGACTTTCAGATCTATTAATTATTGATAGTAATAAATACGGATTTAATCCCGGATTCTTTTTCCTTTATTAGATTACCATACTCAGCAGCTTCTCCTTTAGTAGAAAATGTCCCTACTCTTACCCTATACCAGTTCTTATTATCCGCGGACTCCACATGCTTAATAAAAGCCGGGTAGCCTTTTGATTTCATAGAGTTTAGAACCATATTTGCCTGACTTTGAGTTCGAAACGCCCCTATCTGAACAGTGTACTGACCGCCGGGATCAATTGTCGGCAAAGGACTTTCATCTGGAGTTCTATCTTGATCCTCTAATGGTGATTCTTCAAGACTAACTCCGGGGGACTGCTTCTCTTCTATTTCTTCTTTTGAGTCGGAGACGGGCTCCTTTGTTAATTCGCCAGTTAATTCGCCGGACTGGGGTTTCCCCGAGGGTGTATCTATATCAGCCTCATCAGCCATCTCAGGTACTTCGGTCTTATCAACAGCACTTTGCTTATCAACGCCATCAGGCTCTGTCTCAGTCTCTTCACTTAAAATTAAATCATCAGGCTCTGTCTCAGTCTCTTCATTTAAAATCAAACCATCGGACCCTGTCTCTGTAAGCTCTGAGTCTTGAACTACCGGGCCTTCACTTGTCATCTCCGATTCTGTAGATTCTTCTGAAAACACTTCCTCCTCGTAACTCCTATCGATAACAGGAGTATCCGGGCCCCCTAAACCCTTGCCTATAATAACACCCAATCTAAAAACAACTATAAATAAAATTACGAATGTTACGAAAAGCGATACTGTCTTACTATTTGTCGGTTCTGAGTTATTGCTCATTTACTACATCCTCTCCGGAGCGGAAATTCCAAGGAGCTTAAGCCCATTGCTGAGCACTGTCTGTACGCAACTAATCAAATAAAGCCTTGCACCGCTCATTTGACGATCATCATCTACCACTCTGCATTTATTATAATACACATGGAATTCAGATGCTACTTCCTGGAGGTAATAGGCGAGCTTATGAGGGGCCCTGGCCTGAGCGCTATCCTCTACTACTTCGGGGAAAAGAAGGAGCTTCTTAACAAGCTCAATTTCTTCAGGCGCTTTTAGGAGCTCTAAATGTTCTTTTGATTCTACTATGCCCGTCTCGCCAGCTTTTCTAAATATACTCCTAATTCTGGCGTGAGCGTACTGGATATAATAGACCGGATTTTCACTGGACTCCTTCTTTGCCAAATCGAGATCAAAGTCCAGATGACTTTCAGAGCTGCGCATCAAAAGGAAAAAACGCGTTACATCTGAACCCACTTCATCTACAACATCCCGCATCGTAACATAAGTGCCGGCACGTTTTGACATGGCAACTTCTTTGCCCTGCCTCATAAGTCTTACAAACTGAATAAGTACAACGCTGAAACGTGAGTCATCCAATCCCAAGGATCTTAGTGCCGCTTTAAGACGGGACACATGTCCGTGGTGGTCGGCACCCCATACGTTAATAATGCTCTTGAATCCTCGCTTGAATTTATCATAATGATAAGCGATATCGGCTAGAAAATACGTCGGGCTTCCATCACTCTTAATAAGGACCCAATCCTGGGCGTCTCCAAATTCTGTTGCCTTAAACCATAGCGCTCCCTCTCTTTGCTCAAGCACCCCTTTGCTATTTAGAAGATCCTTAATTTGATCAAGCTTGCTGCCGTCTGACTCTCCCACAGCTCCGCGAATATTCTCTTTCTCGCTATACCACTCATCGAAAAATATATTAATATCGGCCAAATCTTTTTTTATTTCGTCTAACAAGACTGCTTCTGCAAATTCTTTGCAATACTCAGAGGCTTGCTCCGAAGAATCCTCAAGAAGGGAGTCCCCTTTTTCAGCTTTAATTTGGGAGGCAATATCCTTAACATATTCACCTTTATAGCCGTCCTCGGGCAGGTCCTGGTTTTGTTCAAAAAGTTCTTTGTATCTTATAAGGACCGACTCGCCAAGAAGATTCATCTGTCTCCCGGAGTCGTTGATGTAAAATTCCTTCACTACATCATAGCCTGACGCATCAAGTATTCTGGACACGGCGTCTCCGACAACAGCGTTTCGGGCGTGGCCTATATGAAGAAAGCCGGTAGGGTTGGCGCTTACAAACTCCACAAGAACCCTTTCTCCTTTCCCCAGGTCGCTGGTTCCGAACCTCTCCCCATTCTCCTCAATTTCTCTTAGTTTGTTTACAATCGCCTCTTCTTTTACATGAAAATTAATGAATCCGGCGCCCGCAATCTCTACTTTTTTAAATAGCTGTTCTTTCTCCACAGGAAGGTTCTCAATAATAAGCTCAGCCACTTCACGTGGTTTTTTGCCGATCTTGTTGGCAATCACCATGGCCGTATTAACAGAAAAATCGCCGAAATCTTTTCTCTTGGGTATCCCTACTTCCACAACAACTGCCAGATCCGCAATGTCGAGAGTCTTTGAAATGTTTTCAATTGATTGCGATACTACTCTTTGGATGTCTTCTTTCATATTGGTATGGAATTACACCACATAATTTTTCATGTTACAAGAAGATGGACAGACACAATCTAATAACCGGCCGGATATTTAATTATGAATGCATTTTTGAGAACATTGTTACCGTGACTCAAAAGAGGGGACAGATTCCATTGGAGACAGATGCGATATATCATTTATGACATCGACCCTAACAAGACCGTCTTCTGAGACTATAACGTTTTTAGAGGTAGCATGGATATCAAAGTCTCTAAAACCCTTTAAACCCACACCTGTAATCTTGCATAATAAAGTGATAATAGTGAGGTTGTGACTTACCGCTACGACTGTTTCCCCAAGATGAAGCTTATGTACCTTTTCAAACGCTTCCCAAGCTCGTTGCTGCACTTCAATTAACGACTCCCCGTTGGGAAGCCTTAGCGTCTCAGGGCTTTCTCTCCAGTTTTTAAGCACTTCTACATATCTCTCTCTAATCGCGGGAAAAGTAAGCCCCTCCAAATCTCCCTGGTTCATTTCCTGAAGCCCGGGGTCCACTCGTACCGAAAGGTTATGATGTTTGGCAATCTCTTTGGCGGTCTCATGCGCCCTTTTTAGATTACTGGAATATACCGCCGTGATATCGTGATTTTTAAGAGACTCGGCCAACTCTCTTGCCTGTTTTTTCCCATTTTCATTTAAGACTATGTCGGCCACTCCCTGGCAGCGGCCAATTCTGTTCCAGTCGGTTTCTCCATGACGTATGAGGATGAGGTTCATTGTTTGCTCCAAAAAAAATATACATACAGTCTCAAATCTCTAACCATTGAAATTCTTAACCATTGAAACCTCTAAGCGTTAAAGATCATTTCTGCAGGTAAGTTCTATCCCCTTATTTTTAGCTTCCTCGGCAAGCTCAGGCGGAGGCGGAGGAAACGGGGCGGATCTATTAATTGCCTGCTTGCAATAATTATCAAAAACGGAATTTCCCGATGACTCTTTTACTGCTACATCACTAACCCGTCCGCTTCCGTCAACTTTAAAAGATATGGATGCCGCAAGCCCTCCATCGGTAGGCACACCCGGGGGGATTGTCCAGTGGCGGCTTATTTTTCTATGTACCTGGCCGACATATAATTGAATGATTACAGGGCTTATTGAGGAGCCACCGCTTGAACTCTGAACCGCATTTCCTTCTGACTCCGACTCCCCTCCCCTCTTTATATCATCCGCCATTGCAAGTCTCTGCTCTTCCCCCATCTCCTCCTCTATTTGATCCGAAGGTTCTTGGACGTCTGATTTATCCTTTTTAAGCTCATCAAGCACTTTCTGCCTTTGGATATCCTTTAATATTCTATCTTTTTCTTTTTCAAAGTCCTTTTTCTTTGCCGGCTTCTTTGTTGGCTTAGGCTTAGGTTTATCCGTCGGTTTTGGTGTAGGTTTTGGCGTAGGTTTAGGTTCTGGTTTGGCTGTAGGGTCAGGCTTTTTAGCAACCTCTTTCTTTTCTTCCTCCGGTTCTAAGGGAACAACCTCTTTCTTGGGTTCTTCCTTCTTGGGTTTCTCTTTAACTATTTCTTTTTTCTCAGGCTCTTTCTTTTCAGCAGGAGGTGGCTCCGGCTCTTCTTTAACTATTTCTTCTTTCTCTTCAACTTTCTTAGGCTCCGGAGGTTTAGGTTTAGGCTTAGGTGCTGCTTTTTTAGCGGGTGGTGGATTCGAGCTCGTTGACCCTCCGGTTTCCAGACCGGAAAGAGACACCTGTATAGGGCCGGGGGTACTGCTGTACTGAGAAGTTCCACTGAATCCCCAATAGAGAATCAGCACTACGACACCAACGTGCAGCGCAATTGAGAAGAACATCCCCAAGCCTTTAGAAGAGTCTTTTTTAGACGGTTTCATTTTCCCACATAGCTCTAATTATTTTTTGGAACGGGCTCAGTTATGAGGCCTAGCTTGGTAACACCCGCATTTCGAATCTCAGACATCACCTCAACAACAGTGCCGTAAGGAACACTCGTATCGGCTCTAAGGAACACATCTTCATTTCTTACATCTTTCCCTCTCTCCGACATGAGCTTTCGGACTTCGATTCTAAGCTCAGAGAGAGAATACTCTTGTTTTTCTATAAAGATTGTCCCGCTTGAATTAAGCGTCACTACAACTTTCCTCTCACGGTCTAAAGAAGGCATCGGCCGGGAATCCGTTTTGGGCAAATTCACATCGACCCCTTGGTATAGTATTGGAGTGGTAACCATAAATATCACCAAAAGAACAAGCATTACATCAACAAAGGGGGTAACGTTGATCTCTGATAAGACAGTACGTCCGCCTCCATTATTTGTCTGCATTCCCATTTATTGCTCTCTATACTCTTTTAACATATCTATCTACAATATTTAAAAATTCTGATGAGAAATTCTCCATGTCCACATCTATCTTCTTCACTCTGCTTAAAAAATAGTTGTATGCAATAACAGCCGGTATGGCGGCAACCAAGCCAACCGCTGTGGCGATGAGGGCCTCAGCAATACCTGGAGCTACAGCCTGGAGAGTAGGGACTCCCTGGCTTCCCGCAAGCCCTATAAATGAAGTCATAATTCCCCATACAGTTCCGAAGAGACCAATAAATGGAGCGGCGCTTCCGGTAGTTGCCAGAAAAGTGAGAGAACCCTCAAGCTTTGATATTTCAGATGACATTGTTCTCTTCAAAGCCCTTTCTACAAGCTCTACAACCCCAAGCTCGGTATCAATCATTTCAGGATTGCTTCCAGGTTCCGTATCTTGAGCTGTGCCGGCGGATCTGGATTTTCTAATCTTGAGTATCTCCATGTAACCAGCTCTAAACACTTCGGCAATTGGCCCGCTCATATGCTTTGTAGAGGTATAAAGGTTGCCGAAATTGCCGCTTGCGCTATAGAGCTCCAAAAACTTTTCAGACCTTCTCGTTGCTTTTCTTAAAACAAAATATTTCGAGAAAATGATTGCCCAGGAAATTACGGACATTAAAAGAAGAATCAAAAGCACAGCTTTTACAACAGGGCCAGCCTGGCTAACGAGGCTTAGTATTTTAATTTGCTCCGCTTCAGAACCGGGTGGAATCTGTAACACGAAATATATCCAGTTTGTCATATTGTTTTAACCTGCTGATAAGTTAGATTTCGGACTTGAACAGATACTAATTTGTCTGATTTTATATACATATGAGCTGCATTTAAGGTTTGATCTAAGTTTTCCATACATACAGCGCAAAAGCAATAATATATTTAGCCGCCAAGCAATGAAACTGCTAGATTTATGCAATTAAATGTAATATTGTGCAAAACAATATAGAATACCGATAACGATACTTGAGAGGTGAGGTATGAAGAAAATTATTCAATCTATTCTGATATTAACAATTCTATTTTCAGGAGTGACGGCATCTTACAGCCAAGATGATAGATATAAGCTCGTTATTGAGGAAAGCTTTTACGTAGTCAAGTCGGAGAATACCGAGAAATTCCTTAAGGTTTACAGAGAAAAGCTATATCCTTTTTGGAGCGAGATGCAAAAAAGAGGAATAATAGTCGGCGAATACAAACTCTACTCTCAAAGACTCCACACTCTGAACCCGCACTGGACTTATAAAACCGTGGTCGCGTTTAAGAATTACGATGCCGTGGACAAGTGGCTTGAGTTAAGGGACGTGGTGTATGACAAACTATTCCCGGGGGAAGGTGGATATAAAGCTCCGAGAAAAGAAATTGACGCAATAACTGAGTCACACTGGGATGAATTTATCAGAGAGGTTCCCTTACAGAAATAAGCGGTCTATTTAGCGAATAGGCCTTTTTGCATTTGAGGATGGGCTATCTTTAAATGATCGTAGGCAAGCGGTGTAGCAGCCCTTCCGCGGGGAGTTTTTACAAGAAGACCCTGTCTTACTAAAAACGGCTCATAAACATCTTCAATTGTATCCTTCTCTTCACTGACAGCAGCGGCAAGCGTATCAATACCCACGGGGCCACCGTTAAACTTTTCTATTATGGCCTCAAGTATGGCTCGGTCCAAACCGTCCAGCCCCAAAGAGTCAACCTCCAGCATCTCAAGCGCTGATCCCGCTACATCCAAATCTATTACACCGTCTGCTTTAACCTCAGCATAATCCCTGACCCTTTTTAAAATCCTGTTTGCAATCCTGGGAGTCCCTCTTGCGCGGCCCGATAGCTCCAACGCTCCTTCATCCGTCAGTTCCACTCCGAGAATGTTGGCCGAGCGCTCCAATATTCCGTTAATCTCTTCAGATGTGTAATAGTCCAGTCTTAAATCGACACCGAATCTGGAGCGCAGCGGTGACGTCAGTAGACCTGTTCTAGTAGTAGCCCCTATGAGAGTAAACTGATTTACGCTGACCTTCATGGATTTTGCCGTCGGGCCCTCGCCTATCATGATATCTATTTTGAAATCTTCCATGGCGGAGTATAGATACTCCTCAACAATGCGGTTGAGGCGGTGTATTTCATCTATGAATAAAACGTCTCTATCGTTTAGATTGGTGAGAATTGAGGCAAGATCGCCTACGCGTTCAACCACAGGCCCGGAGGTGGAGTAGATCCTAACCCCAAGCTCGTTGGCAACGATGTGGGCAAGGGTTGTTTTACCTAACCCGGGGGGGCCGTAAAGAAGGACGTGATCAAGAGCCTCTTTCCTGCGCTTAGTCGCTTCAATAAATATATTGATCTTTTCTTTTACTTTACTTTGACCCAAATATTCAGTTAAACGCTTAGGTCTGAGATTTACATCAAAGAGTGTATCGTCCTCCTGGTTTGTACCAGTCACTATTCTTTCTTCCATTTAATTATCCCAAGAAAAGTGTTACCCCTTTCTCATAACTTTTAAACACTCTCTTAATGCTACCTCTAAATTACTTTCGTTTGATGTAATTTCTTCAAGCTCGGATATTCTCTCATCAATCTCCTGGCGTTTATAGCCCAGATTCATTAGAGCCGATATCACGTCCTCTACAATACCCGACTTGCTGTGTATTTCCGATGAAGGTTGAAACGTGAGCACTTTATCCTTTAGCTCAGTCATTAATCTTGATGCCATCTTGGGTCCAATCCCCGCAATCTTCCTCTTGGCAAGATCGCCTGAGGTAATTGCCGTGGCAAACTCTGAAGGTGAAATGTTTGAGAGGATGTTTGTCGCTACTTTAGGGCCCACGCCCGAGACTCCGATTAATATAGTGAAAACTGTTTTTTCATCCTGGGTTAGGAATCCGAATAACTCAATACCGCTATCTTTCATCTGAGTATGTATTTCTAATACAACTTCAATGCCCTGTTCAGGAAGGCGATAATAGGTGGATAGAGGAACAGTAACGCCGTAGCCTACTCCATTTACATCCACTACTACTTTTCCTAAGGACTTTTGAACAATATTTCCTCTAAGAAGGGAGATCATCTAATGTAAAACGCCTCCTTTTTCTTCTGGGCTGAACAAACTCTTTGCCCAATCTTGTTTCGATTTGTGAAATATGTATATGACAAAGAGCAATCGCTACCGCATCCGATGCATCGGGGGTTTCCCACTGGGTTACACCTAATAATTTTGAAAGCATATTTTGAACTTCCATTTTATTCGCCCTCCCTCTTCCGGTAAGAGCAAGTTTCACTTTTGTAGGGGCATATTCATGAATGGATATCCCGGAGACAGCTCCCGCTAGAAGGGCCACGCCTCTGGCCTGTCCCAGTTTTATTGCGCTCTTTGCGCCTTTAGCAAAGAAGATATCCTCAACAGACATTACATCCGGAGCATGCTGGTCTATAACCTTCAAAAGACCCTCATATATGACTTTTAATCTCTGGTGCAGCGGCAAGGCGGCATTGGGAGCAATAGACCCGCTTATGATATGAGTAACTTCACCGTTTTGGGCTTCAAGAACCCCGTATCCGCAAACCCTTGAACCGGGGTCTATGCCTATTACCCTCATATTATGCCATGCTTTCTATAAGTTCTTCAGGAACATCAAAATTGGAATAAACATTCTGAACATCATCACTATCTTCAAGCGCTTCCATAAGACGAAGCATATGTTCAGCCTCCTTTCCTTCTATCTTGACGCTATTTTCGGGAATCATTGTAACCTCGGCTGTCTCAAAACCTATGCTTGCCGCTTCAATTGCGCTTTTAACTTCTTCTATAAGCTCGGGCGGAGTTGTTACAACAAGTTCACTATCCTCAGTGATTACATCTTCAGCTCCGGCTTCAAGAGCAATTTCAAAAATTTGATCCTCGTCGACTTTTTCCTTCTCAAAACCAATGCGACCCTTCATATGGAACATCCAGGCTACACAACCGTTCTCTCCAAGGTTGCCCCCGTGCTTGGTAAAAATCCTTCTTATATCAGCCACCGTACGATTTTTATTGTCAGTAAGCGTTTGAACAAGTACAGCACTGCCACCAGGACCATAACCTTCGTACATGAGTTCGTGAAAATCATCCCCCCCAACTTCCGTTGTACCACGTTTTATAGCGCGGTCTATAGTGTCATTGGGCATATTCGCGTTCTTGGC
Organism: Deltaproteobacteria bacterium; assembly: GCA_029262255.1. Classification (GTDB taxonomy): domain Bacteria; phylum Desulfobacterota_D; class UBA1144; order Nemesobacterales; family UBA2774; genus CR02bin9. Next base: position 15,570 of record JAJCZT010000017.1, on the reverse strand, counting down.
AGTAGTTATTGCCGTTCTAAGTCTCGGGTTGGAGTCGAGATCCCCCCCTCCATGTTTAGCCGCAACAGTCAGTTCACGAATAAGCTTTGTAAATACTTTACCTCTCTTCGCGTCAACAGCGGCTTTTCTATGTTTTATATTTGCCCATTTAGAATGTCCTGACATAGTTGCTTCACCTCTTTACGATATATTTGATTAAAATAATCAAATTAGCCTACTAGAATTTTAAAACATCAGACCAAAATTAGCAAGACTTTTAACCCGTCTTGCTACTTCAACCTTGTAATTGTAACTGTAATAGGCTGAGGTCCTTCGATCTTGGTGGTAATAGTAGAAACTTCAGTCCCTTTATTAATTTCCCCCACTGTTAGTGTCTTTGTTGAGGGATTAATAATTTGCCCCGTTAAAGAAATAAAATTGAACTTTATCTCTACGTCATCGGGAAGTCCGAAAACCTCAGCGGTAATCGGAGCGGGCACACCCGTATCCGTTTCAGAAACTATAAGATTGTAGCCCCAAGCGGGTAAATCAGAGCTGATAAAAGTTCTGTCGGATTTCTTTAAACTAACGCGGATCAGACCTTCTTTGTTAACCACAGAAGAAGGCAGGTGCTCAAACCGCACAGCGGCCTGATTATTTTTTAGAACAATTATATCCCCATTAATAAAAGAATTATCTGCGCTGTTTAGAATTCCCATTTCATACTTGCTCGGCTCAAGAATGTTTAAGTCAGAAAAAGTAAAAGTTGCGTCAAGTGATCCGAACTCTATAAACAGGCTCCCTATTGGCCTTAAAGTTCCAGATCCCGAGCTATTAGCTGTATTTTGAGGTAATGTGATTTTTAAAATGCCATTTTGGCCTGATACCACTAAACCAAAAACACCGGACAAAGAAGGGGGAACATTTAACTTTTTCCAGCCATCGGTCAAAGTCCTGGTCTCAATATCTATTCTTTCCCCTAATAGATGATTTCTATTTAATGTGCTTACTGAGTTTATTTTCCCCGTGTATGCGGGATTAATAAATATCTCTCCGGATAAAGAAGTTAATTCCAGCTCAAACAAAGAGGGCGGTGATGCCATAGCCAATTCACTACCGTTAATATCATTTTTCATTTGATTGATTTTGCCTACCTCCCTTTCATTAGCGATAGAGAGGACTGGTAATAAACCACAAAGAATAATCAGACCGCTCATGAATGTTAACAATACTTTTTCTGCTTTCATACCTTCTCCTTTACGAGTTCTTTGAATAATTCACCTAACTTAAGTATAATATCCATTATTAATTCATTTAGGTGGAATTCATTATAGCACAAAGAGGCACTAAATTATTCCCTGAAAAAACTTACTTGACAAAATAGTTCTTTGGGATACATAATATTACTGTCTAATAACTTTCAATGTAACTCACAAAGAACTGACATTCATTTCCAGAATTTCGCAAATTGAATTTTGCAATAAAATCCCAAATATATGGTTCGAGGAATTTAACACTTATGGCTAGAGCAACAAAATTACGGGAGAAACCCGAAGAAAAGGAAGTTTCAGAAGAAGAATCCTATTTACTCAATCTAAACGATCTCAGAAACACCAAGAGCGTTGAACTCATGAAAATGGCAAGGGAACTCGAGATTGACGAAGCTTCCCGAATGTCCAAACAGGACATAATCATTGCCATTCTTAAAACGCAAAGTGAAAAAGAAGGCGTCATTTTTGCAGAAGGCGTGCTTGAAATACTCTCAGAAGGATATGGGTTTTTAAGATCCCCTAAATACAGCTACCTTCCAGGACCAGACGACATATACGTATCTAAATCACAGATACGTTCATTTAATCTAAGAACGGGCGATACCGTGGGTGGACAGGTCCGCCTCCCAAGAGAAGGTGAGAAAAATCTTGCCCTACTCAAAATACAAGAAGTAAATTTTGATTCTCCCGAAGTATGCAGAGAGCGCGTAGCCTTTGAGAACCGCGTTCCGCTTCATCCTGAAGAGAAACTACAATTAGAATACGATCCTAAAGAATTTTGCAGCAGGGTACTGGAATTATTTATTCCGATCGGTAAAGGCCAGAGAGCCGTAATTGTTGCACCGCCAAGAACAGGAAAAACAATATTGCTCCAGAGAATTGCAAATGCCATTACACAAAATAATCCCGAAGTAGTGCTAATTGTCCTACTTATCGACGAGCGCCCTGAGGAAGTAACCGATATGGACCGTTCTGTTAACGGAGAGGTGGTGAGCTCTACCTTTGATGAACCTGCTCAGAGACATATACAGGTTGCCGACATGGTGATTGAAAAGGCAAAGAGACTTGTGGAACACGGAAAGGACGTTGTTATTCTTCTGGACAGTCTTACAAGGCTCGCTCGCGCAAGCAACACCGTTAGCCCCTCCAGCGGTAGAGTGCTTTCAGGGGGTATGGAGGCAACCGCACTTCAGAGACCAAAGAGATTTTTTGGTGCGGCCAGAAATACCGAAGAAGGCGGCAGTCTTACTATTATAGCAACTGCGCTAATCGACACAGGCAGCAGAATGGACGAGGTTATTTTTGAAGAATTTAAAGGAACCGGAAACATGGAATGCTACCTCGACAGAAGGCTCGCCGACAAAAGGGTATTCCCAGCGATTGATCTTCAGCGCTCAGGAACCAGAAAGGAAGAGCTTCTGTTAAGTGAAGAGGTGCTCAATAAAGTCTGGCTTTTAAGAAAAGTACTTAGCCCTATGAATACAACTGAGGCTATGGAATTTTTGCTGGATAAGATGAGCGGCACCAAATCCAATAAAGAATTTTTCAATATGATGAATCAGTAAAACGACATATATTGCAAAAATTTCTTCTTTGAATCCACTCTATTTAATAACCCTGTAGCTTTAAGACCGTCTAGCTTTCTAGAGATATTGCAAGATTTAGATCGTAAAGATATTCTATCACACAATGTCTATGTCTATTTCTCTTATTCCATCAACACTTAAGTTCTTGCTGTTCTTAGCTCTGATACCCATAGCCCAAACATTCGGGCAGGGGGACCCTCTATATAGAAGAGAAGCAAGGTTCCATCCTGTAGTTGCCCAGAGTGCAATGGTAGTTACTGAGAGCAAATACGCTACCCAGGCGGGATTAAAGGTATTAAAAGAGGGTGGAAACGCTGTAGACGCCGCGGTAACTATTGGATTTACATTAGCAGTTACATTTCCGAGAGCGGGGAATTTGGGCGGAGGCGGTTTCATGCTTATCTATCTTGAGGATTCCAATCAAGTTCTATCCATTGACTACAGAGAAAAGGCTCCTGAAAAAGCAAGCCAGGACATGTTCCTGGACGTAGAGAGAAACGCGGACAAGGAGAAATCCAGGCACAGCATATTATCGGTAGGGGTGCCCGGAACTGTGGAGGGGCTCACATTGGCGCTTGAAAAATATGGCACTATTTCCCTAGAAAGGGCTCTTGAACCCGCAATCGAATTAGCCCAAAGGGGCTTTACGGTAGACCGTGAGCTTAGCAAATCTCTTGCTCAGGCAAAGGGCCGGATGGAGGGCTCAAGAGCAAGCATGGATATATTCTATAAAAAGGGAGGGGAGCCTTACTCGGAGGGCGAAACCCTTATCCAAAAAGATTTGGCCTGGAGCTTAAAGCAAATTGCTGAAGACGGATCCGAAGCATTTTATAACGGAGCGATATCTAAAAAGATCGACTCTTTTATGAAACAAAACGGCGGATTAATAACGTCTCGTGATTTAAAAAATTACAAAGCCCTAATACGTAGGCCTGTAGAAGGCGAATATAGAGGATATGAGATTTATTCCATGCCCCCACCAAGCTCAGGCGGGGTTCATCTAATCCAGATGTTAAATATCCTAGAGCAGTTTCCTCTATCATCTTTCGGTCATAACACAGCTAAAACAATACATATTTTAACCGAAACGATGAAGCATGCTTACGCCGACCGCTCAAAGCACCTGGGTGATCCGGATTTTTCTCCGGTACCGGTCTCAGGACTTACCTCAAAGAAATACGCCAAAGCTTTAAAAGAAAAAATAGACCCGGAGAAATCCACCCCTAGCAGGGAAATATCTCCCGGGAAACCGACTATAAATGAAGGGAGTAATACAACTCATTTCTCTGTAATGGACAGCTATGGAAACGCCGTCTCAAATACATACACCTTAAATTTTAGTTATGGCTCTAAAATTACCGTTCCCGGTACAGGCATCCTCTTAAACAACGAAATGGATGATTTCTCAGCCAAGCCCGGCGCGCCAAACGCTTTTGGTTTAGTCGGCGGGAAATTCAATTCGATAGCCCCGGAAAAAAGAATGCTTAGCTCTATGAGTCCTACAATTGTAATGAAAGAAGGGAAACCTTTTCTTATTACAGGAAGCCCCGGAGGAAGCAGGATTATTACCACCGTGCTCCAGATAATATTAAACGTCATTGATTTTGATATGAATATCTCTGAGGCTACCAATGCCGTCAGAGTGCACCATCAATGGCTTCCTGACGAGTTGAAAGTAGAAAGGGGGCTAAACGAAGACACGATCAATATACTGAGGGAGATGGGGCATAAAGTCGAAATAGGCAATACGATTGGCGTAGCCGAGAGTATTATGAAAACCGGGGATTATCTGTACGGCGCCTCTGATCCCAGAAGACCGGGCGGGTCAACTGCGGGATATTAGTTGGTTATCTCAAGCATCCGTTCAATTGATCTTTTTGCTTTAAGCGCGGTATGATGGGGGACTTTAACTTCATAAATGTCCTCTTCCAAAGACCTTAGAACCTTATCAAGCGTAATCATCTTCATATATTTACAAACGGCGCTCTCCCTTGCGGGATGAAAAATTTTGTCCGGACTGTCTTTTCTTAGCCGGTGCAGCATCCCGGTCTCAGTCGCAATAATAAATTCTTTAGACGGGGATTCTTTAGCATGTTTAATCATTCCACCGGTAGAGAGGAATTTTATATGCCCGTTTCCATTTGCGGGTGAGCCGGTTTCCGCATGATACATTAGATTCGTTGTGCATCCGCATTCGGGGTGTATTATCATCTCGGCATCGGGGTGCGAATGCTCCATCTCGTCCAGATCCTGCTTTCTTATCCCGGCGTGCACATGACATTCTCCAGGCCAAACGTGAATCTTTCTGTCCGTTACCTTAGCGGCATAGGCTCCCAAAAACATATCGGGAAGAAACAGAATTTCCTTTTCCTTAGGTACCGAGTTAACAACCTTAACAGCATTAGAGGATGTACAGCAATAATCACTAAGGGCTTTTACTTCCGCGGTGGTATTAACATAGGAGACGACCACTGCATCGGGGTTTTCTTCCTTCCATTTCTTAAGTTGATCCGCATTTATAGTATCGGCAAGTGAACAACCTGCTTTCTCATCAGGAATCAGCACTTTTTTATCAGGTGATATTATTGAGGCGGTCTCTGCCATGAAATGAACGCCGCAAAACACAATGACATCGGCCTCAGTATTAGCAGCTTCCTGCGAAAGCGCTAGAGAATCCCCCGTAAAGTCCGCTATATCCTGGACTTCGGGAAGCTGGTAATTGTGGGCTAAAATCACGGCATTCTTTTGTTTTTTTAACCTTTTTATTTCTTCTTCAATTCTATTTTTATCTTTCATTTATCCATTTTGTACTATCAAAAATTTAAGTGGGTAAGTATACCATATAGAGTCCTATGTCTAAAGCCGGAGAAGAATGAGTAATAGCCCCAACCGATATGAAATCTACGCCGGTTTCCGCAACTTCCCTGAGGGTATCCAGCATAATACCCCCGGATGCTTCTGTAATAGAGCTGCGGCCTACAATACTCACCGCCTCTTTCATCATTTCAACGCTCATGTTATCGAGCATTATTATATCAGCTCCCGCTTTAAGGGCTTCTCTTACTTCATGAAGATTAGAGGTCTCGACTTCAACTTTGAATTTGCTCTGGTGTTTACTACGAACAAACTCTACCGCCCTTGAAATGCTCCCTGCAAAACTTATATGATTGTCTTTAATTAATACCGCGTCATATAAACCAAAACGATGATTGCACCCGCCGCCAACCGATACGGCATATTTATCCAATACCCTAAGCCCGGGGGCTGTTTTCCTTGTATCGAGTATCCGGGCCCGATATCCGCTTATTGCCTCTACATATTTTGATGTAGCAGTTGCTATGCCGGACATTCTTTGGAGAAGATTTAGCGACAGACGCTCGCCTGAAAGCACAGCGCGTACTGACCCCTTAATCTCCAAAATTTCATCTCCGGGCTGAACATGCTCTCCGTCTTTGTGTTTTTGAGCAATAGTAACCCCAGGGTCTAATTTTTGAAATACCCTTTGCGCTATGGGAATACCCGCGATGATACCCTCTTGTTTTGCGATTATTTGAGCCTCACAGGTATCATCAGAAGAAAAAATTGCATCAGTTGTCACATCCCCTGATCCCAGATCTTCTTCTAGCGCATTTTCTATTATGAGATCAACTTTTTCCCAATCCAACTCAATATTCTTCATATTTTATATCAATTAAACCCCTACAAATGAAGGTTCTTTCCCTTTTTTATAAACTGTATGAGTTTTCCATTCATCCTTTTCCCCAGGATAATCCTCTCTTATATGCACCCCTCTTGACTCTTCTCTGACCAGAGAAGACCTTGCTATTAGAAGGGAGATATCAAGAACCATTTCAAGCTTATGCTTGTAATGTCCTGATAGCTTATCCAGTGATGTTGAAACACCTTCTATTTCACTAATTGCACTCAATATTTCGCTACTGTTTCGAACAATTCCTACATTTCGGTTCATAATATCCGCAATTTTTGCCTTATAACCCAAGAACAACTTCAACTGGGTATCCGAAGATTCATAATGGCATTCATCAATATTGAGTTCTGCCGGAAAGGTAGAGGAATCATCTTCATCATTAGCAGTTTGTATAGCTCCGTCAACCGCCCTCTTTGCAAAAACCACACACTCAAGAAGTGAATTGCTGGCCAATCTGTTGGCGCCGTGCACTCCTGTGCAGGCAACTTCTCCGCATGCAAAAAGGCCCTTAATATTTGTCTCGCCCTGAAGCCCGGTTCTTACACCGCCTATTGTATAGTGTGCAGCTGGAGCCACGGGGATTAAATCCTTTGTGATATCAAGACCATACCCCTGGCAGAAATTGTAAATGTTTGAGAACTTGCTTTTAATGTAATCTGAATCCATATGTCTTAAGTCTAAATAAACGTGTTTCTCTCCCGCCTTTTTCATCTCAAGGAATATTGAGCGGGAAACAACGTCTCTTGGGGCAAGCTCAGCAAGCTCGCTATACTCGGTCATGAACCTTTTCCCTTCACTATTTAGAAGATACGCCCCCTCGCCCCTTAGCGCTTCACTTATCAAAAAACTCTCCCCTTGCTCCATGTAAAAAGCTGTCGGATGAAATTGTACAAATTCCATATCGGTTATTTCCGCCCCCGCGTCATAGGCCAGAGCTATACCTTCGCCGATTGATCCTTTAGGATTGGTCGTTCTTTTATAAAGAGCGGAAGCCCCGCCAGTAGCAAGTATAGTGGACTTAGATAATATCAAAGAAGGATTAAATTTATGATCGAGGGCAAGTGCTCCAAAACAGCTTTGATTATCGGAAACAAACTGAACTACTCCCGTATTTTCAAACTTCGTAATTGCGGGATTATTTTCAACAGCAGCAATTAGAAATCTGACCATTTCTCTCCCTGTTGAAGTTCCCCCGGCGTGAAGAACACGTCTTTTCGTATGTCCTCCCTCAAGACCTAGCTCAAGCCCGCCTTCTGCCGTATCAAATTCCATTCCGAGAGCTATTAAATCCATGACCCTATCCTTACCCTCTTCAACAAGAATCTCTACCGCTTTAGTATTGCAGAGTCCCCTTCCGGCTCTGAGCGTATCTTCGATATGAAACCAGGTTGAGTCCTCAGGATCAATAGCGGCGGCTATCCCTCCCTGAGCCCAAAACGAATTACTCTCTTCAATAGTAGATTTGGTAAGCAGGGTTACCTTGCCGAACTTTGATGCATAAAGCGCCGCGTAGAGACCCGCGAGCCCGCTTCCAATGATTAAAAAATCTGAATGGATTTCCGTCAACTCTTTTCTATTCATATTGAAGTTTCTAATCCGCTTAAATAGATTGTTGTGTATTTCAGTCTTGAAACCAAGGCCAGAGAATAGCTTACCCGTTAGCAATGGAATTAAAGATAGCTGCTTTAATATCCTCAATCCTTTCCGTATCTGTAATTTTCTTCCCTCTATCGTCAACAACATAAAAAGCATCAACAACCTGATCTACCTTAGTTGAAATTTTGGCATATTCGATTGATAGATCGAGCTCTTTAATTGTTTTAGTAATATCAAATAACAACCCGCCCCGATCATATGTGTAAACGTCGATTATCGTAGCTTGATCAGAAGACTCGTTGTCTACTTCAATACGCGTTGGGTACTGAGGAATAGCTTTACCGTAAAGCGATTTATCTTTTTTCCTCTTTGCAACAAGCTTTTCTAAATCAAGCTTGCCCGACAATACACCGTTTAAATTTCTATCCAGTTTCTTTAATATTTCATCTTCCCTGCCACTGGACTTGCCAAGTCTGTTCACATAAAAGACATCCAAGATCCTTCCATCACTCCTGGTTGCAATCCTGGCCCCAAGAACATTTAAGCCGCTAGCCCTTATAACTCCACAAAATCTTGAAAATATTCCTGGCTCATCTATTCCCCAAACAGTAAGCTCATCAAATTCCTGATTCGGATAAAACGACAGATCAAATCCTATTACTCCTCTTGATTTATTTATAAATTCAACGTGGCTTGCAATTTTGCGGGGGGAGAATCCAAGAAAATATGAATCAGGCATTTTAGACAAGATATTTTTTACGCTTTTTTTAGCTACCTTTTTCTCTAGAATTTTTGTTACATCCTCTGTTACCCTTTTCAGCCTATCTTTAGGCTCTTCCTTTTTGAACTCGCCCTGCTCTAAAACATTTACGGTCCTAATATATAGCTCTTTTAACAGCATACCCTTCCAGTTGGTCCAGACATCCGGCCCTACTGATCTAACATCAGCAAATGTTAGAAGATAGAGTAAGGATAGCGTCTCTAGGGTTTTAACGGATCTCGCAAATCTCGCAATTAAGCTAAAATCGTGAATATCTCGCCTCTGAGAAAAATGCGTCATAATCAAGTGGTGCTTAACCAAGAACTCCAGCTGTTCACTATCTTCTCTGGACAAGCCCATTCGCTTAGAAATTTTAGGGATCATAGCCGCTCCCTTTTGGGCGTGGTTTCTTCCCTCACCTTTACCCATATCATGAAATAGGCAGGCAAGATAGAGAACGTGCCTCTTCATAACTGACTCAGCAGTCTTGGTTAGCAGAGGGAAGTCTTCATCATATTTATAATTGATAAGATTTTCAATCTCCCTTACCATAAATATTGAGTGAACATCCACGGTGTATACATGATAGGCGTCGTGCTGGCCCATACACACTATTTTGCCAAATTCGGGAATAAAGTAGCCTAAAAGCCTAAGTCTATTCATTTCAAAAAGGGTATCGGCAACATTCTTGCCTTTTCTAAGAATCCTTAAAAAAGAAGCGTTAAGTTCCGGATTGGTTCTTACACTATCATCGATTGTGGTAAGACTCACCGACTCTCTAATCAATTCAATGAGATAACGGCTCATTTTTATTTCATGCTTGTCAGAATATTCGAAGGCCCTCATTAAATTGGCCGGGTCTTTTTTTAAAAGATCAGCATTTGAAGCCGACAACATGCCGCCCTGAATTATAAAATCGTGTTCCAGATGTACGGTTTTGGGCGCTCGAATCTTTACTCTGGGTTCAGTCACGCATTTCTCTATAAGTCTGTTGGACTGCTCCCTTATCTCGTTTGCCCTTAAATAATATATCCTCATAAATCTTTCTACCGCGGGCAGCTCCGCGTCTTTAAAACCTAAGAAATTCGCAATTTTTTCTTGAAACTCAAAACCCAGTCTGTCCTCTCTTCTGTTAGACAGGTAATGGAGCTCGGATCTGATTAATAGAAGAAAATTAAGCCCCTTCTCCAAGGTTCTCAATTCCTTTTCCAGCAATATTCCTTTTGGAAGGAGCTCCGTTAAGCTCTTGACTTTAAATTTAGCCTGCGCTATCCATAGCGCGTAGTGGATATCTCTAAGCCCGCCTTCACCTTCTTTTACGTTAGGTTCGATGAGATAAATCGACCTTCCGAACCTATCGATTCTCTCTTCATTTTCTTCAATTTTGCTTTGAATAAATTTAGATGAAATACCTGGAAGCAGATCATTAAAAAGTCTCTTGTCAAAATCTTTATAAAGCTCTTTATCTCCAAAAATAAAGCGGCTGTCCAAAAGTGATGTGAGGATAGTCGTATCCTCATCTTCCTCTACGGAAAGCTCCAAACATTCATCAATTGTTCTTACACAATGACCCACCTCGAAATTCAAATCCCAAAGGAGATAAAGCAGTTTTTCGGTAACATCTTTTGCAAAGGACTTGTTGCGCGGTTTATAAAGAAACATAAGGTCTATATCCGAATAGGGACAAAGCTCGTTTCTACCATATCCTCCCAGCGCAACTATTGCTACATTTTTTAGATCTTTAAAACCTTGCTGGACAAGTGCTTGCTTTATTAATTTGTCCACAATCTCTGATCTTTTTTTAGCGAGAATGCTCCCTGATAACGCCTTGTCGCGTTTAGCTTTTTTAGTATGGAGATCCCTAAGCTCGTTTTCTTTACGGATAAGTCTGAGCTTTATATTCTTGCTTAGTTCACTTGTCTCTAAAGCTAAATTATCTGCCTTCTTCATTTCTCTTCCTAATTATAGCTATAATTTTACGCTAATAGATAGGCCGTCCCTAATTGGTATGATCGTAGTATAAAAACCCTTATGAGACATAAGAAGTTCCGTAAATCCTCTTACTCCCTCTGTAGGAGGCGAGTTATCTTGGGATAAAACTCTGCCGTGCCATAGCACATTGTCTGTAATAAACAGTCCTCCGGACCGTAATTTGTTATATGCTCTATCTATTATTTGAGGATAGTCTTCTTTCTCTATATCATTAAAAATGATATCAAACTCCCCTGAAATTTCGTCTAAAATCAGAGCACCGTCCTCAAGATGAATTTGTATTCTGTCTTGGAACCCTCCGCGTTTAAAAAATTGTCTAGCAAGATCTATGTTCTCCGAAGATAAATCAGTAAAAACTACCTGACCATCTTCGCCTACAGCTTTTGCAAACCAATAAGCGGAATAACCAAAACCAGACCCTAATTCTAATACACTCTTGGCGTTAATAGTTATTGCAAGCTGATAAAGAAAACTCCCAACCTGCCGGCCTACTATTGGAAATTCCTTCTCCCGGGCCAATTCCTCCATATCTGAAAGAACATCGTCTGCATTTGGGACAAGAGTGTCTAAATAATCATCAATTTCGGGGTTTACTATATTAATATCTATTTTATATGCGCTCTCTATTCTTTCTTAAAATCTACAAAAGTTTCTTTAAAGTTGCCTCGTTGATTTTCAACCCTGGCCATAACAAAAAGTAAATCAGACAGGCGGTTTAGATATATTAGAACATTCTCACCTATCTCTTCTTCTTCCATTAATTTAGCAACCTTTCTCTCAGCTCTTCTGGACACAGTTCTCGCAAAATGAAGATACGATCCAGCGGTATTACCGCTAGGGAGAATAAACTCTTTAAGGGGCTGAAGCTCCTCGAGAAATTTGTCAATCGCGGCCTCAAGATTCTCTACGCTTTCTTTACTTACTCTTGGAACCTCAATGTCAGGGGGACTCGCCAGATCAGCGCCCATTATAAATAGATCATTTTGAATTATGATCAATAAGCTATTAATCTCGCCGTCCACTCCCTGAGAACGAATGATGCCTAGCACGGCGTTTAGTTCGTCCACATCTCCGTATGAATCCACTCGGAGCGATGCTTTACTAACCCTGGCTCCGCCAACAAGTGATGTGAGGCCCTGGTCTCCAGTCTTAGTATAGACTTTTGTTATTCTCATTTTTGCCATTGTGAAATTCTAACCGAAGGGGTAATGCGGTTCAAACATGGGCTTGCTATTTGCAGCTTGCTGTTGGCAAAAGGATTAAAACTTAAGAAACAGAGAGAAATTCTAATTTTCCGATAAGTTAGGACGAAAAACTAGAATTTCTCTTTGGCAGATTGTTAATATGTATTCTGTTTAAATGGGCAAAATCTATCCGGTTTTCTTCCATTCAAGCGCAGAATCAACTAAATCCACAATATGATTTTTTGGAAGGGCCCCGACAATACGCTCGAGAACCGCCCCATTTTTAAAAACTATAAGAGTTGGGATACTCCTGACATCATATGCTGATGGAGCGCCGGGATTTTCATCCACATTGAGCTTCCCGACCTTCACTTTACCTTCGTAATCTTCCGCAATCTCTTCAATAGCCGGTGCCAGCGCTCTACACGGACCACACCACTCAGCCCAGAAGTCTACTAGAACCGGAATCTCAGAATTGAGGACTTCGGATTCGAAATTATCGTCATTTAGAGTTATTGTTTTATTCATTATATTACCTCCCTGAATTCATAAGCTACTTGCCTACTTAGATAATGGTCTATCCAAAAAGGATTCAGAGGCTATCTTAATTACCTAGTGAAGACTCTGCCCTGAGCGCCGTCGACAGTGCTCAGAATGAGAAGGCATAAGCTGTCACTCTAAATGAAACGAAGAGTCTAATATAATAAAAAACGAGATCCTGAAATAAATTCAGAATGACAGAAAAGCGAGATTCCCGATTAAAACATTCGGGAATGACGGTATTTTCAGGCGGTATTAAGCTTTATATTCTGTATTATGTATCCTGCGTTATTCCTACAAGCTTCACAATAGCAAGTAGTATAGAATATCCATATGTTATACTTAATCTAAAACTGATTGAGACGGGATATTGCAAATGGAACTACCGGAACTAGATCTAAAAGACGTAGCTAATCTTGAGAGTTTTTCAGGGATAGTGCCCCTTTTCCCACTTTCTTCCGTAGTATTTTTCCCCAATACTCTCCTTCCTCTCCATATATTTGAGCCAAGATATAAAGAAATGGTAAATGCGGCTATAGATAATGAGAAAATAATAGGAATGGCGCTACTTAAGCCCGGGTGGGAAAGTGATTATTACGGCAATCCCGATGTACATGATGTGATCGGCATGGGAAAAATAGTTAGCTCTGAAGTGTTTGAAGATGGTAAAATCAATATAATTCTCTACGGATTAAAAAGAGCGAAAATACAAGAAATAATAACGGATCGGCCGTATAGACTCGCCCGGGTAAGCATTATGGATAATAACCCTGACACTAAGGATGATATATACAGAGGCAAAATAGAGGAACTTATATATAAGTGGAATCTTTATTTAAATGAAAAGCAGAAAGCACATAGAATCAACATAAATACAAAACTTCCTCTGGAAAATCTTACAGATGCTTTGGCCGGTTTTATTTTTTCTAATGTTTTTGACAAGCAGAGGCTCTTGGAAGAAACAAATGTACTCAAAAGAGCAGAAATCATAATTGCCGATTTACAAACAAGGCTTGAGATTGTATCTATAACTTCTCAGAAGAGAAAGAAAATAATAGAGAAGAGGAACCTGAATTAAATTACCCGCTAAGCAAAAAATCTAAGACCAGCTTGTCCACTTCTTCCTGTCTTTCTCTCCAGAACCCGTGACCCACCCCGGTAAAAACTTTTAATTCGGAATCAGGAATACGATCGGAAAGCTCTTTTGAGCGCTTGGGAGATGCGATAAGATCACCTTCCCCAAGCATTATAAGCGTCGAGGCGCTGATTTGATTAAGCTGCTCACGCGTATTATGCCCCTCACATGCAAAGCTCTGTCCTATGTAACCTTTAAGCGCCTCGGGATCTTCGGGCACTAAAGACATGGCCTCTTTAATAGTCCCTAGATTTTTCTCTATATACTCTCTCGTATAGCCGAGATAAAGCGCCATAAGCCAGACAGCTTTGGTGCCCTGTTTAGTGGCAATTTCTCTTCCCATCCGGAGAATTTCATTCCCCACCTCATCGCGTGAGGCGGATGAGCATCCTAGAACAAGCTTTTGTACTTTTTCAGGATGTTTAATGGCTAACCACTGCCCTATCATTCCGCCCATTGATTTCCCGACAACGTGGGCTGATCCGATACCAAGCTCATTCATTAACAAGGCTGTATCGTGCGCCATATCCTCAGTTGAGTACCGTGTTTCAGGCTTATCCGATTTTCCCGACCCTCTGTTATCAAAAACAACAACCTTGAAATGTTTTGAGTATATCGGAACCTGTGTTGCCCAGCTCTGAAGCTGGCTCCCCAGCCCTCCTATAAGAATTACAGGATCGCCTTCGCCATAAGTTTTATAATAAAGTTTTACTCCATTCACATGCGCATAGGGCATCGTCTACAAATCTCCTAAATTCAAATCCTTTTCGATTCCAGATATTCCTGAAGTATAAAAACCGCAGCCATCTTGTCTATTACCTTCTTTCTTTTTTTTCTACTGAGGTTGGCCTCTATAAGTTTTTCCTCAGCGTTAACAGTGGAGTAGCTTTCATCCCAGAACACAATAGGCAACGAGAAAGCCTCACTTATTTTATCTGAGAACTTTAAAATCTGATCCCCTCTTTCGCTGACGCTCCCGTCCATCTGATAAGGAACACCGACAAGAATCTCCCCCGGCTTATACTCTTGTATTAAGGCATTAAGCTCACTTAAGTCCTGTTTTAAATCTCTTCTCTTAATCGTAGTCACGCCGTTAGACGTAATCCCAAGCTCATCGCTTACCGCGACGCCGATTGTTTTAGTCCCAACATCAAGTGCTAATGTTCGCATATTTTAAACACCCGTTCTAAAAATAAAGTGTACGTATCATATCCAATGCAACTATAAACAAGAAGATCGCAAAGATTTTCCTTAACCTCTCCTTGCTAAGATAGTTAGCAAGCCTTACCCCCTGAGGGGCCATAATTATTATGGGAACTATCATAACAAGTACAGCTGTTAAATCCATATAGCCTAAAGAAAATTCAGGTCTGCCTTGAACTCCGATACCGTTTATAACTGACCCTGTTGCTCCAATAATACTAATAAAGAGACCTCCCGCAGTGGCAACCGCTATTGAGCGGTGAATAGGGTATCCAAACGCGGTGAGCACGGGGGTGGTGAAACTACCTCCGGTAAGTCCCATCATCATTGATAAAAAGCCTACAATTAACGCCGAGAAGGCTTTTATTATAACCCCTGGAAATTCTTTAGTGATTTTGAACTCACTGTTGGTAAAAAACATCTGTACGGAAACAATAAGAATTACTATTGCGAATACTTCCTCTAAAAACCGGCTCGACACATACCGCATTACGAATATACCTATGAGTACTCCTATCACTAGCGCCGGGACCCATCCCTTTAGAAAATTTAAATCTAACTTGCCGGCTTTATACTGCGCTCGTGAAGCCATCACCGAGGAAGGAATAGCAAGCG
>JAJCZT010000016.1 GCA_029262255.1 Deltaproteobacteria bacterium | reverse complement strand
TCAGGAGTGATATTATGAAGTTATTATTCAAACCCCGCGATCCCAAATACATAGGAAGAGGAACTCTCCCTTTCGGTACTTTCGATGATACTTCCAAGTGGCAGCCCCTTACAAAATATCTGGAAAAAGGGGCAGAGATGTTTCCAGATAAAACGATGTTCAGAGTAGCGGACAGGGACGGGAGTCTCAATAACAACTTCACGTATCAAGAAACAAATAACTGGGCAAACCGTATAGCTAACGGCCTTAAAAATGATTACGGGATAAACAAGGGTGAAAAGGTAGGAATTTATATGCTTAATTCGCCGGAGTATGTCGTCTCGATTCTAGCCTGTCATAAGACCGGAGCGGTTCAGGTTCCTATTAACAAAGATGAAAAGGGTGAAAGACTTGCCTATGTAATCAATTACTCAGAAATGATAGTGCTTATCGTTGACCCTGAAAGCATTGAGTTCATCAAAGGAATAAAAGAGAAGCTAGAAAACCTTAAAACCATATTCGTTACCGGAGATCCAAACAGTGTACCAGAAGAAATCGCGGGAATAAGAACTCTCCCGTTTTCTACTTTTGATAACTATTCAAGTGATAACCCCGGGGTTGATGTATCTATTAAGGACGCTGAAAGATGTATGTTTACCTCGGGAACAACGGGTATGCCAAAAGGGGTCTCAAGAAACCACGGCGGGGTAGTATTAACTGTAAGAGGGTTTATCCAACAACAGGGTATTCGCAGTGAAGATATTCTAATGAGCGTTCTTACTTTAGGACATGCAAATGCCCAGGTAATGGGGCTCTTTGCCGCTATAGGAGCCGGGGCAAGTGTAGTCTTCTATACTAGGTTTTCAGCATCAGGATTCTGGAAATGGGCTTATGAATCCGGCGCTACCTATGTAGGCCTGATTGGAGCTGTTAGCGAGTATCTATGGGCTGTCGAGCCTGGCGAGTGGGACAAAAAACATAGTCTTAGGACTGTTCTCTCGGGACCTGCGCCCCGTAACTTAGAAGAATTTCAGGAACGCTTTAATACCAGAGTAATTGATGGATACGGCTCAACAGAGATGGGAATGGTGCTATGGAAAGAGCTTGAAGATCAACGTCCCGGTTCATCGGGATACCCAATGGAAGGCTATTATGTAGAGCTTAGAAACCCAGAGAATACCAGCGAAGTAATGCGTCCGTTTTGGGACCCTTCTGAAAACCCTATTCCCCCCGATGAGGCAAAAGGACTCCTTTTTATTAAACCTCTTATTCCTCACACGACGCTTAATGAATATTTCAAAGATGAAAGACGCACTAGAGAAGCCTTTGATGACGACGGGTTTTTTAATTCAGATGATTTATTTGCAAATGGTATAGACGGTAGGTTCTACTTTCAGGGACGCTACAGCCGGATCCGTGTATCCGGAGAGAATGTAGACCCGATAGCAGTGCAGGACGTGGCAATGCAGCATGACTTGATACAGGAGGCTGTAGCAGTCGGCATAAGGCTTCCAAACGTATCTGACGACGAGATAAAACTTAATATAACCTTAAAAAATGGTGCGAGCTTTGATCCGGCGGCATTTTGCACGTGGATGGCTGAAAAATCCCCGGTGTTTATGGTGCCGAGATTTATAGAAGTGTACGAAAACGGTTTCCCGGTAACCGCGACCCAGAAAATTAAGGTTGCAGAGATAAAAGAAATATCTGAGAACACATGGGATAGGAACAAGACCGACATTAAGTTTCGAAGCAGATAGTTTATCTAAAAACCATAAATATAAACGCTGCATAGAGAACTAATAGCAAAAGTCCCTCAAGCCTGCTGACTCTTTTCCCTGTAATCATTACAGGAAGCACTAATAAAGAAAAGAAGATCATTACCGGGAATTCAAATCTGAGCACTGAACTATCTACTGCTATCGGATGAATAATAGAGATCACGCCAAGTATTCCTATATTAAAAATATTGCTCCCTATTATATTTCCTACTATTATGTCATGCTCTTTTCTGATAGCCGCTATTATAGTGGTTGCAAGCTCAGGAAGTGATGTGCCGATAGCAACAGCGGTAATACTTATTACAAGCTCGCTTACCCCGGCTACCCTCGCAATAGAGATAGCTGAATCAACTACTAACCTAGCTCCGATAACAAGTCCGGCGAGTCCGAGAACTATAAAGAGAACCTGTTTCCAGACAGTATTGCCTGAACCTACAAATTCTTTGAATTCTTCCTCAATATGCTCAGACTCTTTCTTGGAACCAAAATAACTATAGACTGTAAAAGCTATCAGGGCTCCGAATAGAAATATCCCTTGCCAAAGCCCAATGTTTAAGCTCCAGGCCAATCCATAAAAAATTAGTGAAAGTACGATCATAATTGGGACTTCCACTTTTATTAGCCTTATCTGAATAACAAGAGGGCTTATTAATGCCCCTATACCGAGTATTAAACCTATGTTGGATATATTGCTGCCAATTATATTTCCAAGGACTATATCACTTGACCCTTTAAGTACAGCTATCAGGCTTACAACAAATTCAGGAGACGACGTTCCGAATGCAACTACCGTCAAGCCTATCACGACCGGGCTTATGCCGAATATACGACCCAAGCGAGACGCTCCCTTTACTAAACCCTCCCCTCCCAAAAAGAGCATTATTATTCCAATTACAAATAATATTATTGAGACCCCAACACTCATAGAAAACCTCTATTCATAGTTTTAGCAGATAACAAAAGCTGTTTAACAGACAGCATCTTCACGGAAAACAATTTAATAAAACAATTTTCAATTTACAGATTTTTTAAACCAAATCAAACACAGTTCCGAATCTAAGGGGAAACTTAGCACAACTTTCACCACTCGCTTATTAATCATACATGTTTAAACAAAATTAGACTAAACCGCAGAAAAGAGTATATAAGTTAGACGGGTTGACAAGTATATCTGAATAGAATTATATTATTTGCTGATCGGATATTTTGTAACTAAAGAAGGAGGAATACAATGCGTTTATTATTCAAACCCCGGGACGTAAAATACCTGGGAGAAGGAACACTTCCGTTTGGAAATTTTGAGGACACAACGGAATGGCAGCCAATTACAAAATGCCTTGAGATGGGAGCAGAACAATTCCCTGACAAAGCAATGTTTAAAGTTGCCAATAATAATGGAGAAGTTTCTGAAAGCTATACATATAAGGAAACAAACCAGTGGGCCAACAGAGTAGCTAACGGTCTTAAAGATGACTTTGGTATTAATAAAGGCGACAAGATCGGAATGTACATGCTCAACTGTTCAGAATATGTAGTTTCAATTATTGCGATTCATAAATTAGGCGGCATTCAGGTACCTATCAATAAGGATGAAAAAGGTGAAAGACTTGCTTATGTGATTAACTATTCTGAAATGACAGCGCTTATTGTTGATCCTGGAAGCTTGCCGTTATTAGAAGAAATCGCAGGCGATTTAGAAAACTTGCAGGTCATATTTATGACTGGTGATCCAAATGAAGTTCCCTCTGAGATAGGGGGAATAAAAACCTTGCCATTTAATTCATTCGACGGTGCTTCGAGTGAAAATACCGGTGTTGAGGTAACAACTAGCGATATGGAAAGATGTATGTTCACCTCGGGTACAACGGGAATGCCAAAGGGTGTTGCCAGGGACCACGGTGGTATTCTTATGACCGTACGGGCCTACCTTCAGCAGCAGGGTGTAAGAAGCGAAGATGTTCTTATGAGCATACTTTCTCTTGGGCATGCCAATGCTCAGGTTATGTGTTTGTTCAGCGCTATGGGAGCAGGAGCAACAGCTGTATTCTTCACCAGATTTTCAGCATCAAGCTTCTGGAAATGGGCTGCGGGATGCGAAGCTACCTGTGTTAACATGCTTGGAGCAGTTGCAGAGTATCTATGGGCCGCTGAGTCTTCAGAATGGGACAAGAAACATAAGATAAGAATCATGCTCGGCTCGCCCGCGCCAAGAAACTTACAAGAGTTTCAGGAGCGCTTCGGGGTAAGAGTAATCGACGGTTACGGTTCAACTGAAATGGGTATGGTCCTTTGGAAAGACCCTGAAGACCATCGCCCGGGATCATCTGGATTCCCAATGGATGGATACTATACGGAACTAAGAGATCCTGAGGATATCACCAAGGTACTGAGGCCCTTCTGGGATCCGTATGAAGAACCGACACCTCCGGATGAGGCTAAAGGACTCTTGTACATAAAACCGCTTGTCCCGCACACAACATTAAACGAATACTTCAAAGATGAAAGAAGAACCAGAGAAGCGTTTGATGATGACGGATTTTTTAATTCAGATGACCTCTTTGCCAGAGGAATTGACGGAAGATATTACTTCGCCGGCAGATTCAGCAGAATAAGGGTGTCCGGAGAAAACGTTGACCCGATCGCGGTTCAAGATGTCGCTATTCAGCACGAGGCACTGCAAGAAGCCGTAGCGGTTGGTATTAGACTCCCCAATGTATCGGATGATGAAATCAAGCTGAATGTAACTTTAAAAGCTGGGGCTGAGTTTGATCCTGTTGAATTTAGCCATTGGATGGCTGAGAAAGTTATGGTGGCTATGGTTCCTAGGTTTATTGAAGTTTATGAAGATGGTTTCCCTGTTACCGCTACTCAGAAAATCAAAGTAGCCGAGATAAAAGAAATCACTGATAAAACCTGGGACAGAAACAAAGCGGGAATTAAATTCAGCGCAAGAAAATAATTATTCACTCTAGTCATATTGCTTCACCGAGTTATGACGGATTATGATAGAAAATTTATACTCCTGGCCATTGAGCAAGCTCAATTAGCCGGGAGTATCGGTGAAGTACCCATCGGCGCAATTATCACCGACAAACATAACAACCTGATTTCATCTGGATATAACCTCCGTGAAAGTAATCACGACCCTACCGCTCACGCAGAAATAATTGCAATAAGAAAGGCTTCAGAGAAAACAGGAAGCTGGAGGTTGGACGGAATGACTCTATATGTCACCATAGAGCCTTGTCCCATGTGCATGGGCGCAATAGTACTTTCAAGGATTAATCGTCTGGTCTTCGGAGCAAGGGACCCTAAAGCGGGCTCTGTATTTTCCCTATACAACATTGGTACGGATAACAAATTAAATCATAAGGTTGAAGTTAAGGAAGGCGTTTGTGAAATAGAATGTTCAAATCTACTCAAAGAATTTTTTAAAACCTTACGACAATAAACTTCTGGGGTTTAAGCCTTGCCTGTAATAATATGTATTATATTCCCTATAATGCTCTCATCCTCAGTTCCGGCTAATTTATCAAGCTCTCCTTCATCAAGCCACACACCGTCACAGAAAAGACAGCGGTCTATTTTAATTCCCCGGAAGACAACCTCATGTAAATCAGAACCGCACTTAGGGCACTTCATATAGCACTGGGCTTTAGTCTGCTCTCTTTGTTGTTCTGAAAGCTCATCTTTTAATAGTTCTTTTAACCGCTTAGTTTTTTCTGCCTCTTCTTTTGCAATATATTCGTCTTCAGCTTTTTTTGTTTTATCCGTAGTCATTTACGTTCTCCTATTATAGAGAGTATATTTTCATTTTATTAACCCCTCGACTGATGGGGGGTTATAACAATCCTTTTTTCATCACGCTCAATCTTTGTTTCATAACCCACTCCGCCCTCTCTTTTAAGTGCAATATAGGCCATCCTTCTTTCTGCAGCCGACATGGGATCAAGCGATATGGGTTTCTTTATTTTTCTAACCTTTCTGGCGGTATCTTTAACCAGTATTGAGATCTTATCTTCTCTGCGTCTTTTATATCCGTCTACATCAATCGATATTCTCTTTTCCCTTCCATCTTCACAGGAACGACCGGAAATTTTCCCCACTATGAATTCAAGCGCCTTAATCATCTCGCCCCGCTTACCAATGAGAAGGCCCTTATCGTTTGTATCTTGTATATCTAATTTTATCCTATCTGGATTTTCTTTTATTCCAATGGAATAAGTTGGAACTAAATATCCTAAAATATCTTCAAGAGCTTTTTTTGATTTAAGCCCTTTCTCACTTAAGTTCTCGTCCTTTACTGTAATTCTAACTTTTGCATTTCTACTGCCTATACCGAAAACTCCCTTCGAACTTTCTTGGAGAATCTCGACATCAATCTCACTCCTTGAAACTCCTAACTCCTCACAGGCGCTTATAGTCGCCTCAGATACTGTTTTTCCTTCTTTTTCAAGTATTATTCCCATTTCTATACTCCTTTAAGAGCCGATACTTTGCGATTTACATATATCTGCTGAACTATTGACAATACATTGCTCACGGTCCAGTAGAGTACTAACCCTGAGGGTAAATTCCAAAAGAGATATATAAAGAATATAGGCATATATTGCATTAATTTCATCTGGAGTTTCATGTTTTCTCCACCCATGGCTGTACTCATCGGGGTCATCTTCTGTGAAAGAAACCACGCCACACCCATTAACAAGGGAAGCAGCCTAAAAGGTATGCCCACATAGGGTATATCAAAGAGCGTTTCGGGCTGTGACAGATCCTGAATCCAAAGAAAAGAGCTATGCCTTAAATCAATAGAATGACGTAATATATCATAAATTGCTATAAATACCGGGAACTGTATTAAAAGTGGCAAACAACCCCCTAATTGACCAAGAGGGTTAATTCCATGTTTGGAATAGAGCGCCATTAGCTCGGAGTTTTGCTTGGACTTGTCATCCTTGTATTTTTCCTTGAGCGCGTCCATCTCCGGTTTAACTTTCTCAGTCTTTATCTGTAATTTTTTCATGGAGACCATGGACTTTACAGTAAGAGGAAAAAATAGAACCCTAATTATTACAGTTATAACAATGATAGATATACCGTAATTGTGAAAATATCTGTTTAGCCATTCCAGAAATTGGAGCATCGGTTTTGCAAGAAAACCAAACCAGCCAAAATTAACGGCTTTATCAAGACCGTATCCGATAGGCTTAAGGAAGCTGGACTCCAACGGACCCAGATAAACTTCCCAAGTTCTTAAGGAGCTCTTTCCGGATGGGATCGTGCTGATTGGATAAGCGAACCGAGCCTTTATTAGTCCTTCCTCTTTTGTAGGCTCTAATTCAACAACCGTTTCCGCTCCGGTTTCAGGAAGAAAAGTAGACATAAAATACTTCTCAGAAAATCCGAACCAATTTACAACACCTTTATAAGTAGTAGTTTCATCAGGATCACTATCAACTCTCTCTACGCTGTCAGAAACCATAGCAATAAAAGTTTGACTCTCCCCCCCTCCTCTCATACCCTCGCCTTTGACTTGGCCAAGCCACCCAATAACTACCCTTTCCCGTATTGAATCTCCGCTTGAATTGGAGATTTCAAATCTCTGTTTCACAAGATAGCTTGAGGAATCTATCTCATATATGTTTTTTATTGTTATACCTTCGGGCGAGACCCACTGAAAGGTAATCTCTTTGGTCCCTTCGCTTACACTTACATTACTCCCCCCGTCATACTGATAAGGAATAAACTCAGGAATTTCAAGTCCTTCTACCTGTAATAAAGTGTTAAATCCGGGTTGAGAATCATTGAAAAGATTAACCAGTTCACCACCATCACCGTTTACACTAGCTTTATAGGCTTTTAGCTCCCAGGAAAGAATTCTTGCCCCTGCTGTATCTATTACACCTTTATATAAAGGAGTATCTACAGTTATTAAGGTGCCTTTGGGAGCAGCATTAATTTCACTGATAGAGGCGGGCTCAGCATCAAAACTATCGAATTGACTTGTTGAGCCGCTCTCAGAATCAGAAGTAGAAGTAGAAAAAGTCTCTTCAGATGCTTCCTGAGCTACATCAGCTTGTTCTTGTATTTCCTTTGGCGGGTCATTAAAGAAATAAGCCTGACCTAGTATAATGACAAAGGCTATTACTAAAAATATAATCCAATTTAATTTATTATCCATCCATTAACCTTTACTTGACCGGATCATATCCTCCGTCACATAATGGGTGACATCTTCCAATCCTCTTCAGAGTAAGCCAGAGACCTTTAATAAACCCATACTTACTAAAGGCGTCTAATGCATACTCAGAACAACTAGGATGAAATCTGCAAGAAGGGGGCAGGAGAGGAGAGATAAAATATTTATAAGCTTTGATAAATAAGGTAACTACATAC
>JAJCZT010000015.1 GCA_029262255.1 Deltaproteobacteria bacterium | reverse complement strand
TTCCTAACGGCTAATTGAGCTACATCCCAACGGGAATAATGCCCCAGAGAGTCAAATACAGCTTTTACCGCTTTTATCTGGTTCGCATAGCACTCAGCGTATAATATTGCGTCTTTTTCAAAATTAGGTTCAGCCAGGTATCTCCCGGCGGGGTTAACTATTGAGCTTCCGCCTCTGGCCCAATCGTAGTTAATATGCCCCCCGTCCCTTATACCGTGCCATTTCTCCGGGAAGTCGTCTGAGTCTAAATAACCGCAGCCGCTTAATACAAAAGCGCCTGCTTCAAAAGCGTGTACTTTTATAAGTGATTGAACGTTGCAGTGAATCCCCCCTGGGCTCGTATCCGCATCGACGAGTTTTTCCTCTCCCCTTTTCCAGTTGCCCGGCCATACGGCAATATGAAATTCTTCCCCTCTATGAATCATTGCGGCTCTTACCAGAGTCATATGGTTCTCCCAGCATATTAAACCGCCGATTCGTCCTATATCGGTATCAAATACTTTTATATCGCTTGCGTCTCCTTGTCCCCAGTAAATTCTTTCTGTATAGGTCGGCATGATTTTTCTGTGCCTGCCCATTGTCTCACCGTTTTTGTCTATGAAAAGAAGGCTGTTGTAGACAGTCCGGCTTCCGGGCCTGTCATCAAGTTCGTTGCATCCTATTACAACATATGATCCCGCCTCTTTTGCCGCTTCCCCCAGAACTGCAGTATCTTCACTTGGTATTACTATTGAGTTGTCCTGAAGAGCAATCATGAAATCGGTCCATTCATGCGGAGGGGTTTCGTATCCAACCGTGTAGTAAGCCGGATAACCGGGGATAAAGGATTCGGAGAATGCTACAAGCTCCGCCCCATTTCTGCCGGCGTCTTTTATGAGACCACATGCCTTTTCAATAGTCCTCTCCTTATCCATAAATACTGGAGAGGCCTGAACAACGGCTACTTTAACTTTGTCTCTACCGCCAAGAATTTTTTTGCCCATATAGATAGCCTAAGTAGTAATAATTCTACTTTCACCACCGGGCTGTTGGCCCTCTAATTTTTGTGCTCTCATCTCGATTAATTGAAGAAGTCTATTTTTGAATTCCTCATCGAATGCACATATCGAGGGTACTATGTATCCCATCAAGGCTATTTGGAGAAAATATTCGGTATTCGTGCGGAGCAAATCATCCTGGGTATTCTCCCCATATACCTGCATCAGGTTAGTATAAATTGTATGTCCCAATTCACCCGTAACTTCTGTAACGCTCTTTGTACCCTGAGTCTGCTGATTAAATTGGACACCAAGATTAAAAGCCATAAGTATTGAATTGGAAAGGCCTCCCATTTGTCCCTGGTCTTGACCCTGCGGTTGTTCTTGTTCTTGATCAGACATGTTTGCGCCTCCTAAATTTTAAAGATTTATTCTAACATATTATGTAATTAAAACCGATATATAGCCCTTATGAACAAACCGGGAATTTTCAAATGTGCTTGTCGTACATTTGATTTGGAATTTTAAAAGTGTAAAAGTAATAGGTATCGATCATTAAAAGATAGGAGGATATCTTATGGCAAAGGTACAAGGTGGCTACCTTGTGGCGAAAACTCTTCATGAGCTTGGGGTTAGGGAAATTTTTTCTCTTGGGGGAGGTCATATAAACCCTATCTATAATGCTTGTCTCGATTTAGGGATTAGGCTTATTGATACACATCATGAGCAGGGTGCCGCAATGGCTGCAGACGCTTATGGGAGAGTAGCCCGCAAGCCCGGAGTATGTCTTGTGACCGCGGGGCCAGGTTTTACAAATGCCCTTACCGGTATTGCAGGGGCGTATATGTCAAATGCCCCGCTTATCATAATTTCAGGAAGATCAGGTGTAGAAGAAAACGACAAACTCTCTTTACAGGAGATAGACCAACAGGCTATGGCCGCACCTGTAACCAAATGGGCTCGTACTGTTTTTGATCCCGCTCGAATTCCGGAATATGTGAGCAATGCATACAAAAGAGCGGTTTCCGGCAGGCCCGGGCCGGTGTATCTGGGTATGTCTTATGAGGTCTTGTACCCCAATTGCGATGAAAAGGAAGTATCCCCTTACAGCACTTTGATTCCGTCATCTAAAACCGAACCCGGGGACGGGGTTATAGAAGAATTTATCTCATTACTTAAGCAGGCTAAGAGGCCGGTAGCAATAGCGGGCAGCGGCTCCTGGTATTCAGGGGCTGATAAGGAGCTCCTCAAATTTATAGAAGGAGTGAACATTCCGCTTTTTACACTTAACTTTGGACGGGGAATAGTTTCAGACGATCATCCGCTGTGCTTTGGTCCTGCAAGCGCTTCGGCTCCCAATGCTTTTAGGAAAGTAACTTCAGAAGCTGACCTAATCATCCTTCTCGGAATAAGGTTAAGTCTATATATAGCGTTTGGACGAACATTTAATCCTAAGGCCAAAGTGGTGCAGATTGATATAGATTCTGCGGAGATAGGAAGAAACAGACCGGCAGACTTAGGAGTTGTTGGCGATCTGGGGAGTGTTCTAGCAAAAACAAATCGGTTTATCGAAGAAAAATCAATTGGGCTTGATTATAGCAAATGGTCTAAAAAAGTCCGTTCACTACGGGATAAAGAGTGGAAAAAAGCAAAAGAAATAAGAGACTCGGAAAAAATTCCTATTCATCCGGTCAGGGTCTCTAAAGCGGTTGAGGAAGTTTTAGGCGGGGCGGGGATACTCGTCATCGACGGCGGCGATACTCAAGCCTGGACCGACGGGCATTACTGTGTGAAAAATCCGGGACATTATGTAAAAGGCGGACCACTCGGATGTATGGGGGTTGGCGTTCCCTTTGCCATAGGAACTAAGGTGGCCCGGCCGGATAAGCAGGTTGTATTAATAACCGGAGACGGAGCCGTGGGGATGAATTTCATGGAGTTTGAAACGGCCATCAGGCACAAGATTCCGTTTGTGGCCGTTGTCTGTAACGATCAGGCGTGGGGGATGACCAAACATCAGCTTGAAATAACATACGGTAAAAAACGCCCCAAAGTAGGGGTTGATCTCAATTTCACACCGTTTCACGAACTTGTAAATGTCTTAGGGGGCTACGGGGAGCTTGTCAGTGATCCCAAAGAACTCCATGGCGCCATTGAGAGGGCCTTTTCCTCAGGTGTTCCTGCTCTAATAAATGTCGTAACCGACCCTGACGCTGTAAGCGGAGCTACCTACGCAATAACAGAGATGATGATGTCGGTTAATAAAAAATGAGTTGACTCTATATTATTCTTATGTCTGAGTCTTAAAAAAACGCGCTACCAACTTATCTGCCGGTAGCGCGTGCTTTCATTTGAGAACTTACCTTTCAACTCCAGTTAACGATCGGAGAAAATTGGTGCTCTATACCTCATCATCTTCATCTTCATCTTCGTCTTCATCTTCATCTTCATCTTCATCTTCATCTTCGTCTTCATCTTCGTCTTCGTCTTCATCTTCGTCATCGTCCGCGTCGTCATCATCCGCGTCGTCATCATCCGCGTCGTCATCATCCGCGTCGTCATCATCCGCGTCGTCATCGTCCGCGTCGTCATCATCCGCGTCGTCATCGTCCGCGTCGTCATCATCCGCATCGTCATCGTCTGCGTCGTCATCATCCGCGTCATCATCAGCGTCATCATCATCCGCATCGTCATCTTCGTCGGTATTGGCCTCTAAGTTATCCGCTATGACCTCTCCTGTGGTGAGATCGACTCCTCCCTCTATATCAACCGCCGCTCCGACCTCCAGGTCTTCGCAGAGCAATGCCAATTCGGAGTCTTGATTTTCCAGGGTTGAGGTGTCCACGACGAAACTTCCGTCAATAACAACAAAGGGGCAATCCACCAGCGTGACAATACCCGTGAACTCGGTTTCACTCTCCGTGATAATGACCTGTTCAGGTTCAAGTGTGACAACAAGTTCCACAATACCGTCTTCTGGCAAAACGACGTCAACAGATGTGGAGAACTCCTCTGTCGTGAATATTAGAGTTACTTCGCCGCCGACTTCCAGGGTAAACTCAAAATTGCCTTCCGAGTCGGTGAAAACTGATGCAACTACCACGCCGTCTATTTCTACCGTTACCAGTACCCCTTCTTCGTCCGAGCCCTGAGCTTCGGCCTTATGGGTTGGGGTAAGGAAGTTCTTGATGAGCGTAAAAAAGGACTTGTTGTTTTCTGCAGGAGCCTTTGCGGTTATGACGTCGGCTACGTTTCCGAATATTACGGTTGTTTCATTCAGAGATTGTCCGCCGTCGATACCACTGTCCCCGCTTCCGTCGCAGCTCGTGAGGCCGGCAGAAACGGTAAATGCGATTAAACATGAAAACAAAAAGCACTTGATAGAATACTTCATTACTTCCTCCTTGCTCCTGAACTATCAGGGCATATGAAAGTGACAAAACCGTACCGGGGTGGAGTAAAGAGAAAGGAGGAAAATGAGGGAACCCCACTCTTTTGGCAACCCGAATGCTATAGGCCGAATTATCATTCAGTCCATAGGCTGATGGTTTACGTCCCATTTTTTCAAATGGTTTGCCTTTTCAGCTCGGAGTCTTAATGTACTATAAATATAATTATTGCTCTAAATTTCCAACAAAGTCAAGCTGTTTTTTACATAAGTTGAAATGTTAAAGGGGCTTTTTTGAAAGGTGTTCCTGCTCTAATAAATGTCGTAACCGATCCTGATGTTCAAAGCGGGATGACCTACGCTATTACAGAGATGATGATGTCGCTTAATAAAAGATGACCTGACTCAAAAAATATTTTATATAAAGATTCTTCTAAGTTAGTGAAAGCACCTCATTGTAGTTTCCTAAGCAGAGACCAAAATGGATACTTTCACCTTGTGAAGAAGGACTACTTGCAAAATATTAATTTGATTGAATTTCTTCTAGCTTTGCAATAACTTCAACCGGCTCGGCACGTTTTGTATAGTCTGCATTTGCATACGCGTATCTAACCGTCCCATCTTTATCAATAACATAAGTGCCAGGCATTGGTATCTCCCAGGAATCATCCCCATTGGTCTTTGGAATATTGATACCAAACTTTAAATATAATTCATGCAGTTCTGAAGGCAGCTTAAAGACCAATCCGAACTGATTAGCAGTTTTGTTACCGACATCGCTAAGAACATCAAACTTTAGATCATTCTTTTCCGCTGTAGATAATGAGTTGTCGGGAGTTTGAGGAGATATTGCAACTAAAGATGCTCCCAAACCTTCTATGTCCGGAAGATGTTTTTGGTAGGCGTTTAATTCAAGATTACAGTATGGGCACCAACCGCCTCTATAAAAATTTAGCACCACCGGGCCCTTCTCCAGCAAGGAGTGTAGATTAACAGATTCGCCATTAGGGTTAGGCAGTTCAAAATCGGGTGCTTTTTCTCCGACTTTGAGAGATCTTTCTGCTATCCCGCTATCAACTAATCTACGAGTCGTATCCAGCATTAAATTTAATACTTCAGGCGGTACCTTCTTGGTAAATCCATTATACATTTCTTCTAATTCAATCTGTAAACTCATTATAAACCTCCTGGATTTAATCTTTCTTTTAGATTAGATAATAATACCAAGTAATAGGATTCCGATTTTCTTTTTTAAAATGGATGAAACACTCCGGTCATCACTCACGGAAAGCTTGATTCAGATTAATAATAGTATGGTTTATGAAGTTTTTAAGACCGCAAGAAAGGCTTCCTGTGGTATCTCAATATTTCCTACTTGTTTGAGACGCTTTTTCCCTTCTTTCTGTTTCTCGAGAAGTTTGCGTTTTCTTGTTACGTCTCCGCCGTAACATTTGGCGGTAACGTCTTTTCTTACGGGCTTGACCGATTCCCGTGCGATGATCCTGCTTCCAATGGAGGCCTGTATAATGACTTCATAAAGCTGTCTGGGGATGAGTGATCTAAGCTTTTGAATAAGATCCCTTCCCCTCTCATATGATTTGTCCTTATGGACAATGATGGAGAGCGCGTCAACCGGCTCTCCGTTTACAAGAACTTCAAGTTTTATAAGGTCTGAGCCATGATAGCCAATAGGTTCGTAATCCATCGATGCATAGCCGCGTGATACTGATTTTAATTTGTCGTAGAAATCAAAGACTATCTCTGAGAGAGGAAGTTCATATTCTACAATTACCCTGTCCTGAGTTACATATTTAATATCGCGCTGGGTTCCCCGTTTTTTGATACAGAGGTCAAATATCGCCCCAAGGTATGTGCCGGGCGTATGGATGGATACCAATACGTAAGGCTCTTCTATTAACTCCATTTTGTCCGGCGAGGGTAGATCGCTGGGATTATCTACGTAAGATACCTTTCCATTTTTATCAGTTGTTTTATATATAACTGTGGGCGCGGTTGATATTAGCTCAAGCTGGAATTCTCTCTCTAATCTTTCTTTTACTATCTCCATATGCAAAAGCCCTAGAAAACCACAGCGAAATCCAAATCCTAGTGCGACGGACGTTTCCGGTTCATAAACTAGAGATGAATCGTTTAAACCCAGTTTCTCAAGAGCTTCCTTTAGCCTATCATAATCCACTGAGTCAATAGGATACAAACCGCTAAAAACCATTGGTTTCATCTCTCTAAATCCGGGAAGAGGTTTATCCGTTGGTCTAGATAAGTTTGTAAGCGTGTCTCCGACTTTAGCTTCACTAATTTCCTTAATGGATGCGGTAACGAACCCCACTTCACCTGTCAAGAGTTCTTCCACTGGAATTGCCCCAGGGGAAAAAATACCCAGTGTCTTTACTTCATAAGACTTAGCAGTAGACATGAATTTAATTTGTTTTCCAGTCTCAATCTTGCCCTCAAATACTCTTATCAACATCACAACACCCTGGTAAGAATCAAACCAGCTGTCAAATATCAGAGCCTTAAGCGGTTCCATGGATTTATCTGGGGGAGGCGCAATATTTTTCACAATTGCTTCGAGTATATCTTTTGTCCCTATGCCTTCTTTGGCACTGGCAAGGATTGCTTCATCTGCGCTTATGCCGATTACATCCTCAATCTCTCCCTTAACCCTCTCAGGGTCAGCAGATGGAAGGTCTATTTTGTTGATCACAGGCACCAGCTCCAGACCCGAATCAGATGCCATGTAAGCATTGGCAACAGTCTGAGCCTCAACACCTTGTGAGGCGTCTACAATAAGTATTGCACCCTCGCAGGCCATAAGGCTTCTTGAGACTTCATAGCTGAAATCCACATGCCCCGGCGTATCAATTAGATTAAATTCATATGTATGCCCGTCATCAGCCTTATAGTCTATTCGTACCGCCTGAGCTTTTATGGTTATCCCTCTTTCTCTTTCAAGTTCCATTTGATCGAGAAACTGATCAGCCATTTCACGCTTACTCAATGTTCCGGTGAATTCAAGGATTCTATCCGCAAGTGTGGATTTCCCATGATCCACGTGGGCGATTATAGAAAAATTTCTTATGTATTTGGATTCCATATAATTGACTGAATAATAGCCTTAAAATTAGAAGATGACGTAGTATAAAGGAAAAGAGGTCATATTCAAATTAACAAAGGTAATCCGGGAGCTAATTTCAGAAAAGCAACTACCAGGAGCTTCCGCCTCCGCCTCCGAATCCACCGCCGCTTGATCCTCCACCGCTTAGACCGCTTCCTCCCGATCTCCTTGGTGTTGAGGCCAACGTGCTGTTCATAACTCCAAGGCTTCTGCCAATATCGGACACAAATATATTTGGGGAGAATGAGCTTCCATAATTAGAGGAGTGGTACCAGTCAGGAGGTTCTTTGTACATATCCTTAAAAGCGCTCGCCCATTTATCTTCAAGCCCGAAAACAAGAGCGTATGGTAAAACTCTGTCAAAGAGAGTGGGGTCTTCCTTGGCTAGTCTGTATATCCGGTCTTTTTCCGCTCGTTCTATAAATTCTCTGAATCCGAGCAGCTCTTCATTTTTAAGAGAGCCTTTTTTAGTCTTCCTCGGCATATATCTTGAAAATATTAGTATTAATAATCCCGATAATCCTATGGAAAAGCCAAGAGGGAAAATGCCGATCAGAAAAAATCCCAGTATCATTGCGCCAATGCCTACCCATTTATAAATCCTTCTTACGTTCTCGGGGTTTGTAGGGAAATAACTTTTATTAATAAGCTCCATATAAAGCGCTTTTTTTATACCCGGAAGCTCTGTATAGAATTTGTTCCTTAATTCTGAAACCATTATAGATTCCTTCCCTTTGAATATTCCGGATAAGACTTTTTGCTCGTATGGTTTGAGTTCCTCTTCGTTGGAGTTTTCAGTTTTTATTAACTTATAATCTCTATCTGTAAAGAAAAAGAATGTTGTGGATTGAGTCTCCTCTATTTTTAAAAATCCTCTCACGGCCAGATCTATAATCGTAGAAGTTATATCCATAATGTTCGCGCGCTCGTCTATCAATGTTCCGGCCTCTGCGGGGGATAAATCCTCTGGTGGCTCGTATTTTACTGCAATTACACCCCTTCCCTCGGGGTCTTTTCCTCTTGTCTTCCAAAAGTATAATAAGGTGAAAAATGTCAGAAACGGCAGCCCAAAATACCAGTTGTCCGATATGAACCACAAGGATTTAGATAACGATGAAGGCTCTTCAATGATTCCCTTGGGGATTCCTACAACTATAGTTAACCCTTCCCCTCCGCCCAAAGAATTTAAAGCCTTGAATTTGACGCCGGCATTGTTTATCTCGGAGTTGCAGTCCTGATTTTCTGATCCCACGGCTCCCGTGTAACATGAGGTCTTTACTCCATCTAGAATATCCTCATCAAAGTAAACATTTGCGCCCGCATTTTGGATAGGGACTCTCCACTGCTCCCCGGTTACATTCCAGTAAAGCTCGTCGTGGTCTTCAAAAAAAGTAACCGCGCCTCTTACGGAATATTTTATTCTGTAACCGTGTACTCCGGATACGGTACTGTCAGGGTCCCCGATTCTTATATTTGCCCAGCCCCCTGATTTACTCACATTGTAAATATATGGAACATCTTTAAAGTCGGTAACGTCCTCTACGTCCAGTTTGATGCCGTACTTCTTGTACCCGTAATCGTATCTCAGCGGAATGTCTCTATATATCCCGTGTCTCCTGGCGGCCTCAAAATCATATTCTATGTTTTCTTCGACGTTAATGGTTCCGTCTTTTTTGATATATATGTCGGAATAAAAGTTCTGTATTTCCTCTGAATGAGTAGGGAGAGAAAGGAGGATTGTCGAGAAAAGAAATATTAGGAGCGGGATTGTAATCCGTATTATCGGCATGTCAGTTCAAATTTCATATCTAGCTGAAATCTACTTCAGGCGTTTTTCTCTCTTCATCTGAATCGAGCTCGAAATACTCTTTTTTTTCAAAATGAAACATATTTGCGACTATATTGCTTGGCACAGATTCGATTTTGGTATTTAAATCCCTTACCACTGCATTGTAATAACGGCGGGCAAGCTGAATCTGCTCCTCTATTTTTGAGAGTTCATCCTGCAAGTCTAAAAAGTTTTGGTTGGCCTTTAGTTCCGGATACGCTTCTGCCAGAGCGAAAAGGCTTTTCAGAGTTGATTGAAGGAAATTCTCGGCCTGTCCTTTATCCCCCGGAGAAGAGGCGCCCATTGCCTGGTTTCTCGCCTGAACAACTTTTTCAAATGTCTCCTTTTCATGAGAAGCGTAACCCTTCACTGTTTCAACCAGGTTAGGAATGAGATCATATCTCCTTTTGAGCTGTACATCGACATCCGACCAGGCTTGCTCTGAGGTATTTCTGAGTTTTATAAGACCGTTATATATTCCAATTGCAGCAAAAGCTAAAATTACTATTATTCCCAAAATGATCAAAGTCATTGCCGCCTCCTATGTAATATACAATTTGGATTAAGAACGCACTGCTTAATTATTAATCCAAAATGCTCTATAAATCAATAAAATATTTGGATTTCAGCATGAGTTAAGTTGGGGGCTACATTTCATGCAAGCGGATTAAATACAAGGCCTGAGAGAATCTTTGGATAAAAGTAAGTTGTTTTCTGAGGCATTCTGTCGCCGGTTAATACGACATCAAAAATATCGCCTGCCCTTAGCTCCGGAAGAACAAAGGCAAGTTCATAATCTCCATCTTTTACAAGAGAGACTGCTTCACTCAAGTGCTTTGTGTATAGTATGCCGGCACTTTCTTCATCTATTATCTTGTTAAATACGTTATGGTGAAGGAGTGTTACGGCAAGCTTGTTAGGAGATTCTATATTGTTGGCTTTTAAGGAAGCTCTATAAACAAATTCAGGGTCTTTAGTAAGGATTGTGAATTCTTCATATCCTATATCGGATATACCATCCTTGAAGGGCATTTTCTCAATATTAAACTCTTCACCAAGCTTATTTAAAAAACTTGCCGTATCAAGATCCCCCATGTTTTTAAGGACTCTGTGTGTGGGATTAATGATAAGTCCCTCATCCTCAGCGTTTGAGAGAAACATCATTACATACTCATAAGGCTTGTCTGCAGAGACTCCGCCATCGGCTTCTCTTTGAATATTCCTGTATTCCATTGCTGTTTCATAACGATGGTGGCCGTCTGCAATCAGAAGACTCTTGTCTTCAAGATGGTTTCCTATAAAGGATATAGTGTCCGGGTCTGAGATCTTCCACAATTTGTTTCTTACGCCGTCTTCATTTGTGATATCAAATATCGGCTCACTTGTAAGCTTTTCATCTAAAAGTTTTTCTATAGTTATCTCGGGGTCCGAATAAACTGAGAACACGGGGCTCATATTTGTCTTGCAGGCGGTGTTTAGCTTGAGCCTGTCCCTTTTATGTTTAGGGAATGTCTTCTCGTGAGGTAGTATCTTTTTGGTTGAGAAGTCCTCAATCTTTACAGCCGCTAAAAACCCCTTTCTGGTTAATTTCTTTCCGTTTTCTTCAAATTCCTGATAGTAGGGATAGATACTGGGCTCTTCGTCGTGAGTGAGTATATCGTTTTCAATCCAGGATCTAAATGTTTGGGCAGCTTCCTGGTATTTTGAGTCGTCTTCGCCCTTTGGTAATATGAGTCTTATAACATTGAGGGGATTTTTATTATAGAGTTCATCCTGCTCTTTGGAATTAATTACATCATATGGAGGAGCAAGCACGTCGCCGAAATTTTCAATTTTCTCCGGATTGTATCTGATTCCCCTAAATCCTTTAACTGTTGCCATCAATAAACTCCTTCAGTGTGTTTGTGCTGATATCCCCTTCTCTTAATATTTGGGGCGGCTCAAGGGTTAAATCAACTATTGTAGAGCCTCTCGATTCGGGAATCTTACCAGAGTCGATTATAAGGTCAACTTTGCCGTTAAAGGTCTCTAATAGCCGATCTGAATCGCGCAAATTCTCGCCTCCGCTCAGATTTGCGCTTGTTGAAGTCAGCGGGGCATCAATCAAGTCAAATAGATTCTGCAAAAAGGGATGAGCGGATATTCTAAGAGCTATCTTAGCTGTTCCACAAGTAATGAGTTGTGGCAAATTAGCTTTTTGTTTAAGAATTAAGGTGAGTGCTCCAGGCCAGAATCTATTTGCAAGAGATGAAGCAAGCTCCGTAACTTCAGCAATTTCCGAGAGCATCTCCTTATCTCGTATAAGAACGGGTATGGGCTTTCCGTGCGGCCTTCCTTTTATATCGAAGATTCTCTCTACGGAATCATTCATTGAAGCAATAACCCCAAGTCCATAGAGGGTCTCGGTAGGGTATACAATTACTCCGCCTTTCTTTAGTACTAAGGCCGCTTTTTTAGGAGCTTCGGCATCTTTTGCTGAGATTATTTCTGTCAAAGTCATGTTGAGCGAAAACTCTTTCTAACTTTATTTGCCAAGGCCTGATAACCGGCCTCTTTTATTAGCATTTTTCTATAATAACTGTTTTCCTGCTGAGCCGCGAGTACATACTTGACAAAGCTTCCCGGAGGGTTATCTTAATTCTTTTAATTATATAGGGCTAAAACTCCGGAAGGGTTGATATTCCTGCCAGAAATAAATCACTCGATATAATTTTAGTCTTGACACGGTAATATTCGTGCTTAGCTTAATAAGAATTAACGACACTAAGGAGGAAATTTGTAATGAAGGCAAGACCACTACATGATAAAGTTTTAATACAGTTGCTAGATGCAGAAGAAAAAACCAAGGGCGGTATTATCATTCCTGAAACCGCTAAAGAAAAACCACAAGAAGGTAAGGTAATTGCAGTAGGCACCGGGATTATACTCCCTGACGGTACCATCAAACCGCTTGATGTGAAGAAGGGTGATAAAATCCTTTTTAGAAAATATGGCGGAATAGAGATAACTCTTGACGGAGAAGATTATCTTATCGTTATGGAAGACGAGATTTTAGCAATAGTTAACTAATAGCAATTTTTAAATATAGAAATTATGCAGGAGGCGTAAAGCACCATGGCAAAGGAAATAAAATTTAGCAGAGAAGCACAGGACGCAGTGTTAATGGGCGTAAACACCCTATCCAACGCGGTTAAGGCCACACTGGGACCAAGAGGCAGAAACGTATTAATAGAGAAGACATTCGGAGCTCCGGTAGTAACCAAAGACGGAGTCACCGTAGCCAAAGAGATTGAGCTTGAAGACCGCTTTGAGAACATGGGAGCGCAGATGGTAAAGGAAGTGGCTTCCAAGACAAGTGATGTTGCCGGAGACGGTACCACGACAGCTACAGTATTGGCCCAGGCAATATTCAGAGAGGGTATTAAGCTCGTAGCAGCAGGCCACGACCCAATGAAGCTAAAAAGAGGGATAGATAAGGCTGTTGAAGTAGTAGTGGGCAGCATCCGCAAACAGAGCAAACAGGTTAAAGGCCGTACCGAGATAGCCCAGGTTGCCACAGTGTCCGCAAACGGAGACGCAACCATAGGGAACATCATTGCAGACGCAATGGAGAAAGTGGGTAAAGACGGAGTAATCACAGTGGAAGAGGGTAGGAGCCTGGAGACAGAGCTTGATGTGGTAGAGGGTATGCAGTTTGACAGAGGCTACCTGAGTCCTTACTTCATTACTGATCCGGAGAGGATGTTAATAGAAATAGAAGACCCACTGATATTAATGTGCGACAAGAAGATAGCCAACATGAAAGACCTGGTGCCGTTACTTGAAGAAGTAGCAAGAAGCACAAAGCCGCTGCTGGTAATGGCAGAGGATATAGAGGGCGAGGCACTAGCAACGTTGGTAGTAAACAAGATGAGAGGCAACCTAAAAGCAGCAGCCGTTAAGGCTCCCGGGTTCGGCGATAGACGTAAGGCCATGTTAGAGGATATAGCCGTGCTAACGGGCGGAAAAGTAGTCGCGGAAGAAGTAGGGATGAAGCTTGAGAACACAAAGCTCGCTGATTTGGGTGGAGCCAAGAAAATAGTAATAGATAAAGATAATACGACAATAATCGGCGGCGCTGGGAAGCGAGGGGAAATAGAGGGAAGAATAAAACAGATCAAAGCCCAGGTCGATGAAGCAAGCGGAGAGTACGATAGAGAGAAGCTGCAGGAAAGACTTGCCAAGCTTGCAGGTGGTGTGGCTGTGATCAGAGTGGGAGCAGCGACAGAGGCCGAGATGAAAGAGAAGAAGGCAAGAGTGGAAGACGCGCTTAACGCAACCAGA
>JAJCZT010000014.1 GCA_029262255.1 Deltaproteobacteria bacterium | reverse complement strand
TCAGCGCAAAGGGCCTGATTAGCGAAACTCATATCCATAACACTGGAAGGATGTCCTTCCGCCGCTGCGAGGTTTATCAACCTTCCGTTTCCCAGAACGTTTAGCTTCCTTCCGTTTTTAAGGGTGTATTCCTCTACATATTCCCTGATCTGACGCTTTTTAGTCGATAGGGTTTTTAGACCATCTAAATCAAGCTCAACATTAAAGTGGCCGGAGTTACAAATAATAGCTCCGTTCTTCATATTTTTAAAATGTTCTTTTCTGATTACGCTTATATTTCCGGTAACTGTGCAGAAGAAGTCTCCGATTTTTGCAGCCTCAGCTATTGGCATAACTCTAAATCCATCCATTACCGCCTCAAGTGCCGCAAGGTCGTCAATTTCGGTTACAACAACATTTGCGCCAAGCCCCCTTGCTCTCATGGCAAGTCCTTTTCCACACCATCCGTATCCGCAAACTACAAAAGTTGTTCCGGAGATTAATCTGTTTGTAGCCCTGATTATTCCATCAAGAGTGCTCTGTCCTGTGCCGTATCTGTTATCAAAGAAATGCTTGGTATTAGCATCATTAACCGCGACTATCGGATATTCTAATACTCCGTTTTCAGCCATAGCTCTTAAGCGTATAACACCGGTAGTAGTTTCTTCCGTTCCACCTAGTAGCCCGGCAATTTTCTCTTTTCTGCTTTTATGCAGGATTGAAACCACGTCCGCCCCGTCGTCCATTGTTATATGTGGGGACATGTCAATTGCGCTGTTAATGTGATTGTAATAGGTCTTTGTGTTCTCGCCTTTTATGGCAAAAACCGAAATCTTATGGTCTTTTACGAGGTAAGCAGCCACATCGTCTTGTGTGCTAAGAGGATTTGATGCGCAGAGTGCAACTGTCGCGCCGCCTTCTTTTAATGTTATTGCAAGCTGAGCGGTTTCTGTAGTTACATGCAGGCATGCGGCTATTGTTATGCCCTTTAAGGGTTTTTGTTTTTTGAACCTCTCTTTAATTAGACCGAGCACCGGCATTTCCTGTGTCGCCCATTCTACTCTTAACTTCCCTTCCTTTGCTAGTGCTAAATCCTTTACATCGTATTTCATTATTGCCTCCGTATATTTTCTAAAAATAAGACTATGTTTAGTGTTTATCCAACTGCTTTTTTAAGGTCATTTACCCTGTCGATTCTTTCCCATGTAAATGCATCACCAGATCGTCCAAAATGACCGTATGAGGCAGTCTGCTGATAAATAGGTTTTAAAAGCTCTAGGGATTTGATAATCCCTGAAGGGGTTAAATCAAAAACTTCTTTTATTGCTGTCGCAATTTTTCCTTCATCTATATTGTTGCTTCCGTATGTTTCTACCAGTACTGAGACCGGCTCAGCTACTCCTATAGCGTAGGCCAGCTGCACTTCGCATTCTTTTGCCAGACCGGCAGCTACAACATTTTTAGCGACATAGCGCGCCATGTATGCGGCGCTTCTATCTACTTTAGAAGGGTCTTTCCCGGAGAATGCTCCTCCTCCGTGTCTTGCCCATCCGCCGTATGTATCAACAATTATCTTTCTGCCCGTAAGTCCGGCGTCACCCTGGGGTCCGCCTGTTACAAAACGTCCGGTCGGGTTTACATGAATCTTCGTATCTTTGGTTATTAGTTCTTCACTGATGCAAGGCTTAATTACGTGTTCAACAGTGTCATTATAGATTGTTTTGGTGTCCACATCATCTGAATGTTGAGAGGAAACTACAATTGCATCAATCGCAACCGGAATATTGTTTTCATATCTAACTGTTACCTGTGATTTGCCGTCAGGTCGGAGATACGGCATAATGCCTTCTCTTCTAACCTCAGACAGCCTTTTTGTTAGCTTGTGAGCATAGATAATAGGGGAGGGCATAAGCTCCGGTGTCTCATCCGTGGCATAACCGAACATAAGTCCCTGATCCCCGGCCCCTTGCTCTTTTGACTCTCCGGAGTCCACACCCATCGCAATATCACCGGACTGTTTGTCAATTGCAACAAGTACGCCGCACGTATGAGCGTCGTAGCCCATCGCGCTGTTCGTATAACCTATCTCCGCAATTTTACTTCTTACTACTCCTGATATATCTACTGTCGCGTTTGAAGTTATTTCGCCCGCGACTACGGTTAGCCCTGTAGTAATAAGAGTCTCACATGCTACTCTACTGTGTATGTCCTGCGCTAACATGGCATCCAGGATGGCGTCAGAAATCTGATCCGCCATCTTGTCAGGATGTCCTTCTGTTACTGACTCTGATGTAAAAATAAAGTTTTTAAGAGACATGATATTAGTCCTTTTCGTAAAGCTTGAGTTAGTTAATAAAGTCGTCTATGGTAAATTGTTTTAATGTTGCTGTCAAGAATTCTGCAACTGTCCGTATCACCTTTCTTTTCTCTCCCGCTAAGTATACGTGATCATTTCCAAATGTTAATTTTACAACCGATATTTTTCTATTACTAATTTCCCCCGAATATTTTTTGCTGGTATAATCCGTAGCCACAAGTCAACAAGTTTCTCGTAAATTTCCCGGAATGCCGGAATAAAGGACGAAAATATGAAAAAATTATTAGCACCCTCTATACTCTCCTCAGATTTTGCCAGACTGGGAGAGGAGGTTAGCTCAATCAAAAAGGCAGGAGCTGACTGGATACATGTTGATGTTATGGACGGACACTTTGTTCCTAATATTAGCCTGGGCATACCGGTCGTGGAAGCCCTTGGTAAAGCTGATCCTCCCCCAATGGATATTCACCTTATGATAGAGAATCCGGATTATTTCGCTGAAAAGTTTATTGACGCGGGCGGGGATGCGGTCCAGGGGATTACAATACAATATGAAACCTGCAAGCTCCTTTATAGTACAATGTCGAGAATAAAAGCCAGAGGAGTTTCTGTCGGACTTGCCCTTAACCCTACTACGCCGCTCACGGTTCTGGAAGAGGTTTTTGACTATTTAGACATGATTCTGGTTATGACTGTTGAGCCCGGGTTCCCCGGTCAGAAATTCATACAATCCATGGTGCCGAAAGTTAAAAGACTAAGAGAGATCATCGACGGCTCTGAGCATAAACCTCTAATTGAGGTAGACGGCGGTATCAAGCTGGACAATATAAGACTGGTAGCTGATGCAGGCGCAGATGTGATAGTCTCAGGTTCAGGCATTTTTGGTACTCCCGATTATGCCGAGACAATCTCTCAAATGAGAAGTGAAATTGAGTCTTCTTAAGCCCGTATTCACTTAAGTATTCTTTCGATGAGATCCCCTTTTTGGAATTTAATAAAATTGGTTTAGAATAAGTAAATCCCAATGGAGAACAATTCTAATTACGTAAAAGAGATAGAGACGTACTTTCTTTCATTAGCGGGCGAGGGGATAATGCTGTCCTCAATGGACTATGGTCTCATAATGGACTGGAAAAACAAAGAGATCCCGAAAGAAGTAGTTTTCAAGGGTATCAACCGCGCTTTTTCAGAAGCAAAATCAAGAGACGGACAAGGACCAAAATCACTACGGACCCTTAAACATTGTGCGCAATGTATAGAAAACTCAATAGATGAGTTTCGACCTGTTATCGGGAAGAATCTAAATAGGGCAGAATCCTTAGATGATGAGAGTGGTATAGATATAGTTGTTGAGAGACTTAATAATTACATAAAATCTAATAATGATAGTCTTACTAAAAGCTACTATATGAATATGAAGGAAAAGTTATTGGCGTCAATCGACATTAGTGGTAATAATGTTTTAAGTCAAAGCGCTAAAATAGAAGAGGAGAGTCTTGAAGAGTTCTTCGGTAATCTTCCTCAAGCAGAGAGAGAGGGGATTACTCTTGAAGCCCGGAGCCTGTTAGGAAGTAGGGCTCGTCATATGACCAAGACCGCTCTTGAGGAAAGCCTAATTTCTTTTCGTAATGAAATTTTAAGCAAGAAGTACAACTTAAAGGGTTTTTTGTTCAGCGCGGAGGAATATAGTGGCTAAAAAAGTACCGCAAGCTGGTTGCGATGAGTGTAATTGGTCCGGGTATGTAATAGATGATTCGGGCAGTAATGCCAGGGCCGGTTTTTGTGACTGTATTAAAGAGTGTCCTCACTGCGGAGGCTCTGGAAACATTCTTTCTGAAAAGGAGAATGGATATTCTTATATCGCTCCCTGTCATTCATGCGGTGTCATTAGAAGAAACGTAAAGCTTTACAACATTGCCCAGATACCCGCCAAATATTCCCATGTTGTACAGGTAGACGCCGGCCTTGAGCTTACAAGGATGAATTCCTCGCTTCAAAGGGCGCTTAAATACGCGAAAGAGGAATTTGTAAAGAAGTACCCTACTAAAGACGGGTTTTTACTAATGGGGCCTTCCGGGCTTGGGAAAACGCATCTAGCCGTAGGGACAATATCCGAGCTTACTCTTAAACACGGCGTTAAATGTATGTTCAAAGATTTTTTCTATTTGCTTTCAGAGCTCAAGCAGGCCTATTCGGAAGGGACTCCAGAGAATGCCGTAATCCTGCCGCTTATAGAAACAGACGTTCTTGTAATAGACGAGCTTGGTAAAGGAAGAAGTAATGAGTGGGAGTTAAATATATTAGATCAGCTTATCTCAAAGCGTTATAACGCATCTAAAAAGACCCTAATAACAACCAATTATGTGACATATGATCTTGCCAAAGAAATTGGCGATAAACAGGAGATTCTAGAAGTGAGGGTAGGGGAGCGTATTGCCTCCAGGCTTCATGAGATGTGTGAGTTTCTATATCTTCAGGGAAGGGATTACAGAAAAGAGAAGAAAAAAGCTCAAAACTCCCAGTAATCAGAATATATTTTTTTTATATTATCAATTAAAGAATCCACTTTTGTTTCAGAAACACCAAGTCTGTACTCAGTCTTTTTTTTGTCCAACAGTTCTTCAATGACTTCTTTGGTTGAAATCCAAAGACCGTCCAGGTTATATCCCCCCTCAAGCAGGAATACGATTTTCCCATCACAGATTTTGTCGGCTGCGTCGGTGAGCAGCCTTGTCAATTTGGCAAAGCCTTCTGGGGTTACCTTCATTCCTCCAAGCGGGTCTTCAAAAAAGATATCGAATCCTGCGGATACTAATATGAACTCGGGCTTATACTGCTCTATAATTGGGCTTAAAATCTCTTGAAATATTTTGATAAATTCATTGTCTCCCATCCCTGGCTGCATAGGAACGTTAACTGTATACCCCGCACCCTCTCCAGTACCTACTTCTTCCGCGGCGCCTGTGCCCGGATAAAATGGATACTGATGAGTTGAGAAATAAAGAACCTCGGATTTATCGTAAAAAATGTGCTGCGTACCGTTGCCGTGGTGTATGTCCCAGTCTATAACAAGGACGCGGTCCAATCCCCTTACTTTTGTTAAATAAGCCGCCCCTACAGCTACGTTATTAAATAGACAAAAGCCCATCGCACGGTCTGCCTCGGCATGATGTCCCGGAGGGCGTACCAGGGGAAAAGCTCTGTCCACTTCTTTACTCAGCACACTGTCAATTGCGGAAATCATTCCACCCGCCGCTCTCAGCGCCGCATCAAAGGATACAGCGCAAGTAGACGTGTCGGCGTCTAAAAACACCTTAGGTTTGCCTTTTGTAGAGGCTATCTTCTCATAATGCTCAGGGGTATGAACCAGAGTTATTTCCTCTTTAGTCGCGTCTCTTGGCTCAATTCGGACTACTTCATCAAATAGATTGGTAAACTTAAGCATGTCCACGATTGCCAGGATTCTTTCCTGTGATTCAGGATGACCCATTCCGTTATCATGGTCTACGTAGAGTTTATCAAGCACGATGCCGACTTTGGCCATCTAATATTGCCTCCCAAAATTTAATGCTAGTATAGCATACCCCGTTTTTCAAGACAGATACGGCGGACGAGCTAGTTGGTGGGTTTCTTAATTGCACCTATTAGATAAAGCGAGCCTGTAATACAGGAGG
Organism: Deltaproteobacteria bacterium; assembly: GCA_029262255.1. Taxonomy (GTDB): domain Bacteria; phylum Desulfobacterota_D; class UBA1144; order Nemesobacterales; family UBA2774; genus CR02bin9. The sequence goes on along the minus strand of JAJCZT010000014.1, from coordinate 16,456 downwards.
GCTTATCTAAATTCAAAATTACTTCGTATGCGCTTTTATAGTCATCGATTATCTCAATTTCTTCTATATATTTTTGTGCTGTTAATGCGAGTTGTTTAGGGTCGGCTGTTCTTTCAGACGGCACTTTCGTAATTATGAGCTTTTCTGCAATTAAAGAAATCTCTTCTATAAACTGTTCGTGACCCTTCTCCTCCAGCATACCTATTAGGAATGTAAACTTGGTGTCGGGATAACTGTCTTTAATTGATTCTACCAGTGATTTTGCGGCTCCGGGATTATGAGCGCTGTCTAAAATTAGAGGGGGTATCTCATTGATAACTTCAAATCTGCCCTCCCACTTTATGCTGGACAGGCCCTCTCTAAGGGATTTTTCTTCTATTGTTATATTGTGTTTGTTTTGAATTGTTTCTAAAGCCGCGATAGCTAAAGAGAGGTTCTCTAGTTGATAATGACCCTTTAAGTTTGATTTAAGATTTCTAAGCTCCCAGGAGGGACCTTTATAATTGAAGTTATCCGTATTTTCTCCCTCTGTATTAAATTCCCTTCCGTACACTAAAAGGGGAGAGGAGTTTTTGTTAGCCGCACGCTTAATTACCTCCAGTGCATCACTTGCCGCTGCCGTTATAACAGGGGTTCTAGATTTTATTATGCAGGCCTTTTCAGCGGCAATATCACCTATCTTCTCTCCCAAATATTCACTGTGGTCTTTTGAGATATTCGTTATAACCGCTGCCAGAGGTGTTATCACATTGGTTGCGTCCCATCTTCCGCCCATCCCTACTTCCAGCACGTTGAAATCAACTTTTTCCCTCGCGAAATATACAAATGCCGCAGCCGTTATTGCTTCAAAATAACTAGGTGTCTCTAAAAGAGATTGCTCAGCGGCTTCTTTTATCTCGAGTATTATTGAGGATAAATCCGAGTGAGAGATTTGAACATCGTTTATTTTGATTCTTTCCGTGATATCAACCAAATGAGGCGAGGTATATAGCCCGACTTTGTAGCCCTGTGTTGATAAAACTGATGATATGGCCGATGCTACGGAGCCTTTTCCGTTGGTTCCGGCAATAATAATTGAGGGAATTTTATCTTCAGGACTCCCGAGTGATGTAAGTAATTCTTTTATACGGGCAAGTCCGGGTTTTACCTTGTGAAGACCAAGAGAGTTTAGGTAGGTGAGTCCATTTTGCATAATTATATCAATATTGTAAGATTAATATGAAGTATATCATAGATGATAGTGCGGAGAGGATATTGTAATGGTAAATATTTCCAATTGGTAGCAATCACCTCTTGATATTGTTTCCACTTTGGTTTATTATTGATTTTAAATATCAATATCGTAAAGAGGTTTCAATATGACTCCCGTAGCTAAAAGAAAAATGGAAAGAAGAAAAACATTTAATGACTATATAGCTAAAAAACAGCTTAAATCAACCAAGCAAAGAGATATAATTTTTAATGAGTTCTTTAACAGTTATATGGGCAGACATGTTACCGTTGAAGAGTTGTATGAAGATATAAAAAAGAACAATCCTTCCATTGGATTTGCTACAGTTTATAGGACTCTTAAATTATTTAAAGAGTGCGGTATTGCTTCTGAAAGGAATTTTGGCGACGGTAAAGCTCGCTATGAGCCCATAAGGTCTGAAACCGAACACCACCATCATATGATATGTACTGAGTGCGGGCAGATTGTAGAGTTCGCAAACATGCAGATAGAGTCGTGTTTGCTTCAAGTTGCCAAGCTAAATGAGTTTAACGTTTCAAATCATAAGCTTGAGATTTACGGGATCTGCTCATCTTGCAGAGAAGCTCAACGCTAGAATCGCTTGAGCTTATTTTCCTATAGAGAATAAATTAGCCGCATAAAACAAGCATTTCACTTACAGCCTGCTCAATTCCCACTATAACCGACCTTGAAATTATACTATGCCCAATATTTAACTCTTCGATCTCTTCAATCCACGCAATCGGCTCCACATTTAAGTAGTCAAGCCCATGCCCCGCGGCTACTCTTAGCTCATGATCCAATGCAATCCCTACCGATTCCTCAATTTTTCTAAGTTCCTTATCCCTTCTCTTTTCATTATTCGAATCGGCGTATAGGCCAGTATGGAGTTCAACCATGTCTGCGCCTATCTCTTTTGAAGCTTTAATCTGTTTATTATCAGGGTCAATAAATAGGCTTACAAAAATCCCAGTGTCTCTTAACTTTTTAACTGCCTTAGAGACTGTTTTTATATTTCCTGCAACATCAAGACCGCCTTCGGTTGTAAGCTCTTCCCTTTTCTCAGGCACGAGTGTAACCATATCAGGTTTGACCTGACACGCTATTCGGACCATCTCGTTTGTAGCGGCCATTTCCATATTAAGTTTGGTTTTTACAGTTTGCCTCAAGATAGTTAGGTCCCTATCCTGGATATGTCTTCTGTCTTCACGGAGGTGGACAACTATTCCGTGAGCGCCTGCTAATTCCGATATATATGCGGCCAGAACAGGGTCAGGCTCGTTTGTGCCTCTTGACTGTCTTAGCGTTGCAACGTGGTCTACATTAACATTTAGCTTGGGCATTTATTTGTTTACTCCTAATTCTTTCTCTATTGTGTGAGCAAGCTCCTTCGCAATCTCATTTATAAGATTCTCATCTTCACCCTCTACCATTACTCTTGAAATTGGCTCAGTCCCTGAGTATCTAATATTGATGCGTCCTTTCCCGTTTAGCCGGTCCTCGTTTTTTCTTATCTGCTCTTCAAGCTCGGGGATCTTGTTTAAATCCTTTTTCTCTTCCACTCTAACATTTAGCAAAACTTGAGGGTACAGATCTATGATTGTTGCAAGCTCAGAGAGAGGCTTCTCTTTTGTTCTCATTATTCCAAGCACTTGAAGTGCTGCCAGGGTACCATCGCCGGTTGTTGTGTGATCGAGAAATATGATATGTCCGGACTTTTCCCCTCCGAGGTTTGAATTTCTGGCTCTCATCTCTTCTACTACATATCTGTCCCCAACTTGTGTTCTAATAAATTCTACACCCTGCTCTAATATATATCTTTCAAGAGCTACATTGCTCATAAGTGTTGTAATAACCGCATTTCCCTTCAGTTTGCCTTTTTCTATCATCTCCCTTGCGCAGATGGCTATGATTTTATCCCCGTCAACAACGCTTCCCTTTTCATCACAGAAAATCACTCTGTCCGCATCCCCGTCAAGAGCAATTCCTAAGTCCGCGCCTGATTCTAATACCTTTTCTCTTAGTAATGCCGGGTTAAGCGAGCCGCAGTCAGTGTTTATGTTTTTTCCATTAGGGTTTACTCCAATCGTTATCACCTGAGCACCCAACTCTTGGAAAATAATTGGGGCAACCTTATAAGCCGCGCCGTTTGCACAATCAAGAACAAGTTTTATTCCCTCAAGCGTCAAATCATTAGGAAATGAGTTCTTGGCGAATACGACATATCTCCCGGGGGCGTCGTCAATTCTAAATGCTTTGCCTATCTCTTCTGGAGATGATTTCCTTAGTCTCTCCTCTCCGTTGTAGATCAAGTCTTCAATCTCCATTTCTTTCTCGTCAGGCAGTTTAAACCCGTGTCTGTCAAATATTTTAATTCCGTTATCCTGGTAAGGGTTGTGAGAGGCGGAAATTACGATTCCCGCGTCAGCCCGCATGCTTGCGGTTATAAAAGCTATTGCTGGTGTGGGAAGCGGGCCTACTAAAAGAGCATCGGCGCCCATAGAGGCAATTCCCGATGATAGGGCTTGTTCAAATATATATCCCGATAGTCTCGTATCTTTTCCAATTACTATTTTTGGTTTATAAGAGTGTTTTTTGTTTTGTTTTAAGGTATACGTGAGGGCTTTTCCAAGCTTCAAACTCATCTCTGGAGTCATAGGGTCATGATTAGCTAGACCCCTAATTCCGTCTGTTCCAAATAGACGCTTACCTGCGTGCTTCACGTGTTCTCTCCAATTTAATTGAGCTTAATCTCAATTGTTTTGGGGGATTGCTTTGTTAACTTGAGTATATCCTTATAAGGATAGTTAACCCCGACTTTAAGAGTGTGTTTTTTATTTTGATTGGATTTGTTTATATTGCTGCCGTCAACAAATAGCTCTATATCTTCGCTGCTAAGATTATTTATAATGCTGAACGGTCCTTCAAATGCAAGTTCGGTTGAGATGTTCCCGTTGGTTTCGTAGTTGAAGTCTTTGAAGTTTATGAAACTAATGTTTAGGTCATTAAATTCTTTCTCAAGAGTCTTTTCCCGGATATCTATAGTGACTTTTACCGTATTATCTCCAGTGATCTTTACAGTAGAGTAGGGGGAGCGTAAAGGGACCTCAATAGTAAATTTTGATTTCTCCCCTTTTACCGATACGGGATCAGTAGTAATACTATTTATTTTACTAAGGAGATTCTTCGGACCTTCAATACTGGCCGTAGATGGAGATACTTCGGGCTTCCCTACAATTTCGTACCCCACCTCTGCGGGGCCGATGCTCGGCTCGACTTTAACTTTCTTTTTTGCGAGTTTATCGGCTTCAATTTTGATCTCAGCCGGGCTTACTCCCGTAACTTGTACATCTCTTGGGGGAGTAATCTGGTCAGTGCCTATTTCAAATTTGGACATTCCACTAGATACATTAGAAAGGTCAATTGTAAAAAGCATATTTTGAGATGTAATCGAAGAGAGCTGGCTGCGGGGTCCCCTGACTCTTAAATTTAATTTTTCCGGCGGGTTATTAACAACGATCAGTCCCGGGGATAGATTGGTGTAATTTATATCGATTGCAATATTCTTTTCTACATCGTGCTGAAGATTTGCCACAAGCCAAAGGGATATAGCAATCACGAGAGCAAGAACCTTCTTCCCTATATTATTTAGAAAGGGATTTTTCTTGCTTTCTTTATTATTGCCGGATTGATACGGATGTTTTAGCCAGTCCACCATGATAATTTGTTAGGTGTTTGCCTGCTCACTCTCCTCCTTTTTTGGTGTTGGAGCTGCAGTGCTTTTAGGCCGTTTAATTCCCAGAACGTCAAGCAGTGCGTTGTTAAGTGATGTTGCATCAAGTCCTCTTGTGATTTCCCCTGCAAATGCGAGGGAGATAGTCCCTGTTTCCTCAGATACCACTACAATTACGGCGTCAGTTTCCGCAGAAAGTCCTATTGCGGCTCTGTGCCTGGTTCCCAATTCCCTTTCTAAATCAGGATCAGTGACCAAAGGGAAAAATGAACCCGCGGATGCGATTCTGTCTCCAACAATAATAATTCCACCGTCATGAAGTGGAGAAGACGGGTTAAAAATGCTTATTGCCAGCTCCCTTGATAATTGGGCGTCGATTCTCATGCCTATTTCAATAAAATCCGCAAGGCTATTGTTTCTTTCAATCGCTATCAGCGCGCCTATCTGACGGTTAGCTAGATAACTGGAAGCCTTTACTATCTCTTCAACAAAGGATTCTTTGGTTTTCCCCGATGATATTTTAAACAAAAAGGGCCTTCGGCCGATTGCGGCGAGCCCCCTGCGTATATCGTGTTGAAATAGAATTACAACGATTAAAATTATTGAGCCCAGGAACTGCCCGAGTATCCAGTTTAGAGTAAATAGCCCTCTTTGGGAGAGATAAAATAGAACAAAGAGCAGTACCAGGCCTAATAATACCTGGAGCGCCCGTGTGCCTTCTATCATTGTGAGCGCGTAATAGATAATAAAAGCTACAAGGACTATGTCCAGCGTATCCCATACATATCTAAAATTCTGTATCGTATCAAACATGATCTTCTGCTAAAGTGCCCTCGCTTAATTTGATCAATTTTCAGTTCACATTTAGAACCGCATCGACCATTGTGCTTACTCTTTTCATCTGCGCTATGTCATGCACCCTGAGGATAGATGCCCCGTTTAATATTCCAATGGCAACCGTAGCGGCTGTACCTTCAAGCCTTCCCTCTATCTCGGCATTAAGCGTTTTGCCTATAAATGATTTGTTAGAAGTCCCTATTAAGATAGGTTTTCCAAGCTCCCGGAGTCTCCCTAGATTCTTAAGAAGAATGAGGTTTTGCTCTGCTGTTTTTCCAAAACCAAACCCGGGATCTACTATTATACTGCTTTTATCTATCCCTCTGTCTTCCGCAATATCTATTGAAGCCCTTAGGGACTTTACTACATCTTCTATTAGAGATTTATATTGAGTTTTTCGTTGCATATCCCGGGGGCGTGACGAAGTATGAGCTAACACCACGCCTGCTCCGTATTCTGAAGCTGCATCAGCGATTTTCTCATCAAAGTTAAAACCACTTATGTCATTTATAATGGATGCTCCTTCCTTGAGTGCCCTAAGCGCAACCCCGGACTTTGTTGTATCAATAGAGAGTATAATATCAAACCTTTTGCGGATTTCCTTTATTATCGGAATCACCCTTTCACACTCTTCTTGCTCACTTACTCCGAGTGAGCCGGGCCTTGTGGACTCTCCTCCGATATCAATTATATCGGCACCTTCCTCTATCATCTGCTCAACATGTTTGAGGGCTTTATCTACCTGGGTGTATTTCCCGCCGTCATAAAAAGAATCAGGGGTAAGGTTGAGCACGCCCATAATAATGGTTTTAGTGCCTAATTTGAGCTCTTTATCTCTACATTTAAAGATGTTCTTTCTAAGGGGTGAGGACCCAGTGTCCGCCCGTTCAAGCGGTGCCGGATTAATCTGGGTAGTTTCGTTGCGGATTGTTTCTTCCCGGGCTATTTTTTCCTGGATTTCCATTTTAGATCTTATTTGGGCCCGCCTCAACAAAAGTTCTAATTAAATAAAGCTCAAGTATTATCACAAACTTTTTTGTTATCAGTAAAAAATATACAAATGCCTTAATAAGATTAAGTGTCTTTTATATTATTATTTCTAAAGGCCATGGAACTCTCCGGACTAATTGGGTTCTCCCATGGTGACGGGTACTGTTCTGGTTTATTGTTTTTAATTATTTCATCCAGGTCCTTGCCGTCTATTACTTCTAGGTCTAAAAGGACTTCGGCAACTTTATGGAGAATATCAATGTTATCCTCTAGTAATGTTCTAGCTTTTTCATAGTTGCCTGTAACTATTGATTTTATCTCATTATCTATTTCAGTTGCAGTCTCTTCACTATAGTTTTTTGGCTTTGAGATCTCTTTTCCTAAAAAGACTTGCTCTTCACCTTTACCAAAAGTGATGGGGCCGACTTTCTCGCTCATTCCCCATTCGCAAACCATTCTTCGAGCTACTTCAGTAACCCTCTCAAGGTCGTTGCCCGCTCCGCTGGTTCTTTCGCTAAAAACAAGCTCTTCAGCGGCTCTACCGCCTAGTAGTACCATTATGGTGGCGTTTAAGTTGGTTCTGGACAGTGTGTAGCGGTCCTCAATTGGCAACTGCTGTGTTACACCCAGAGCCATTCCTCTGGGGATAATTGTCACTTTATGTATCGGGTCTGTCCCAGGTGTCAGTTTCGCGACCAAAGCATGACCCGCTTCATGATAGGCCGTTATTTTCTTCTCGGAGTCACTGATGATAAGGCTCTTTCTTTCCGCGCCCATAATGACTTTGTCTTTGGCAAATTCGAAATCTTCCATCGTGATTTTCATTCTTCCTAATCTCGCAGCGTGCAGGGCGGATTCATTCACCAGGTTCTCCAGATCAGCTCCTGAAAACCCTGGTGTGGAACGAGCAATTACTGAAAGTTTCACGTCCTCTTCCAAAGGTGTATTTCTGGAATGGACTTTGAGTATTGCCTCTCTGCCTCTTACATCAGGTCTTGGAACCACAACTTGTCTGTCGAATCTGCCTGGTCTTAGTAGCGCAGGATCAAGTACGTCGGGACGGTTTGTAGCGGCCATTAATATTATTCCCTCATTTGATTCAAACCCATCCATTTCTACCAATAGCTGGTTTAGGGTTTGCTCCCTCTCGTCGTGACCGCCTCCAAGCCCCGCTCCACGGTGCCGTCCCACAGCATCTAATTCATCCACAAATATGATGCATGGAGAATGACGTTTGGCCTGTACGAATAAATCTCTTACTCTGGAAGCTCCTACTCCTACGAACATTTCAACAAAATCGCTACCGCTAATTATGAAAAACGGTACTCCAGCCTCTCCGGCTATTGCTTTTGCTAAAAGAGTTTTTCCTGTTCCCGGAGAACCAACAAGCAAAATACCCTTGGGTATTCTTCCACCTAATTTGGTGAATTTTTTAGGATTGCTTAGGAAATCTACGATCTCTTGTACTTCTTCTTTTGCCTCATCTATTCCCGCTACATCTTTAAAAGTAGTTTTGTTTTGGTTCTCACCTAGCATTCTCGCTTTGTTTTTTCCAAAAGACATCGCTTTTGTTCCACCCGCCTGAAGCTGTCTCATGAAGAAAACCATAATAACAACCAGGAGAAGCAGTGGTGCCCAATTTAAGAGAATACTTGTTAAAGATCCCTCGTTATCCGAAGTGAATTTAAATGTTACGCCTTTTTCTTCTAATGTTTTTATTAGTTGGTCGTTTGCAGGTCCGGTTGTTTTAAAGCTTGCTGTTGAATCATCGCTTGTCCCGACGTACTGGCCCTTGATCTCCTCACCCTTAAACTCAAGATCTTTTACATCTCCTGAATCCAGGTTGGCAAGAAATTCGCTGTAGGGTATTTCTTGGGAACCCTCTCTTGGGGTATTTACAAGCTGATAAAGCGCTATAATCGCAACAAATATAACTAACCATAGCACCAAATTTTTAAGTAATTGGCTGTTCAATGTTTCCTCTTGACTAAAATAATATTAACTACTGTTAAAACAATCAAAATGATAGCATAGGTTCCGGGGGTTTTCAACATGGATTCCCCAATTATAAAGCATAATTACGCCAACATGACGCTAATTTGGTCTTAATCGAAAAGACCTGTGCTTAAGTACCTTTCCCCTGTATCACAAAAAATCGTTGCTACCTGCTTTCCTTTTCCCATTCTCTGGGCGATTTTCAATGCTGCATATCCTGCCGCTCCGGCTGAAATTCCTACCAAAAGTCCCTCTTTTAGCGCGATTTCCCTTGTAAAATGCCGGGCATCCTCTGTTGAGACCGGAAAAATCTCATCATAAATCTCCATGCTCAGTATCTCAGGTATAAAACCGGGTCCGATTCCCTGTATTTCATGAACATGTGGCTTGCCTCCCGAGAGAACCGCGGATTCCTTAGGTTCAACGGCAACCAGATGTATATCGGGATAGTTCTTCTTTAATGTTTCTCCTGCCCCGCTCATTGTGCCGCCCGTTCCAATTCCAGCAACGAATGCGTCAATTTTTCCCGGGATTTGTTTTATTATCTCAACACCTGTTGTCAATTTATGAGTCTCCGTGTTTACTTTATTGCTAAATTGATTAAGCATGAATGAGTTTGGTGTGTTTTTTGCTATCTCCAGCGCCTTATTTATAGCGCCTTCCATGAGCTCATTTGCCGGAGTCAGTATCACCTCCGCCCCATAGGCGGCTAATAATTGCCTTCTTTCCATACTCTTGTCATCGGGCATTGTTAGGATTAATTTATATCCTTTTATAACACATACTAGTGCAAGACCTATGCCCGTGTTTCCGCTGGTAGCATCCACAATAACAGTGGACTGAGGGTTAATAGATCCATCTTTTTCCGCTTCTTCAATCATTCTCAAACAGATTCTCTCTTTAATGCTCCCGGCGGGATTGAGGTTTTCCAGCTTTGCCCAGATTGTCGCGGAGTCAGGAGTCGTTAGATTATTTAACCTAATTATAGGCGTATCCCCGATAAGATTAAGCATGCTGTCTACTACATTGTCGTGCATTTTAGGTAGGTTCATAAATGTGTTGTTAACCGCCTGTTTGAGCTTGGTTATAAGTCTCTGGGATTGAATATAAAAACTTGTGTCATTGTGCTTTTTCAAGAAGCAGCAAGAATATTTCCTTAGTAATCTTGGTGTCTTTTTGTTCCAATGATATGAGTATGCTCTTAACTGACTCCCATGTAACATCCGGTTTCCGCATCTCATTTTTGAGTTTAAGCAGAATGCCTTTAATCTCCTGGTTATCTACCTTACGGATGTAGGTGTCAAATGTCTCTATGTCTGGGGTATCGTTCATAATTATTATGATAGCTTATTTTTTGTTTATGTAATAGCCTTGCCTCAGGTATAATTAACTTTGATTTATAAGAAAACCTATAATTTTTAGCGGACTATATCTGATTTAATGGCGACAAAACAGAATAAAAAACTTAAATCAAAACCCAAGAAAAGCAAGTTCTTTTTGTACTTTCTACTATTTTGTATTTTCTTAATAGGCGCGGGTGTTTTAACGCTCTATGCCGGCTACATGTACTATACGAAAGATCTCCCGGATTTAAGTGTTGTTACGGGGTATAAGCCCAAACTCGTAACGGAGGTTTACTCCTCTAACGGTACCTTGATAGGGGAATTCGCGGCAGAGAGGCGAAAAATCGTCCGGTATGAAAATATCCCTCCCCATGTTCGTAACGCATTCATAGCAGTTGAAGATAGACGTTTCTTTGAGCATGAGGGCGTTGATTTAAAGAGCATATTAGGTGCGATGTTTGAAAATATCCAAGAAGGGGATTGGGTTAGGGGTGCTAGCACCATAACGCAGCAAGTTATTAAAAATGTTATTTTAACTCCAGAAAGAACTGTTTCCAGAAAGATTAAGGAAGCGGTTTTGGCTCATAAGATTGAAAACAATTTATCCAAAGAAGAAATACTCTTTCTCTACCTTAATCATATTTACTTGGCCGACGGCACTTACGGGGTGGAGACTGCAAGCCAGAATTACTTCGGAAAGCCCGCAAAAGATATAAACGTTGCTGAGGCGGCGCTTCTTGCGGGTCTACCCAAAAAACCTGAATACTTCTCGCCGCGCAAACATCTTGACAGAGCTTTGCAAAGGCAAAAGCTTGTGCTTAGAAAAATGGTGGAAAGCGGTTTTATAACTGAAGATGAGAGAGCCGAGGCCATTGATTACGAGATCAAAGTTGTTCCTAGAAAGAGTATTAACTATAAGGTTGCTCCTTATTTCGTTGAGCATGTGAGGAAGTATCTCGAAAATAAAGTCGGAACCGAAGCGTTTCTAAATGGGGGCTACAAGATATTTACGACCCTGGATGTAGGGCTTAACAATGAAGCCAGGTGGGCCGTTAAGAGAGGAGTCCTGGATATTGAGTCCCGCCACGGTCGTAGGGTTGTTTCCAAGCAATTAAAAAATAAAAATCTCATAAATAAATTTAGAGATAATGAGAATGTTCAAGAGATAGAGCCTGGGACTATATACGACGGTGTTGTAACCAAGGTTAACAAAAGAAAGAAAGCTCAAGGGGACGTTCTACAAATCTACTCAGCGGAAATAGGTGTGGGGGAAGCTAGCGGAATATTAAACTATACAGTCAGCACTCCATTGGGAAAGGGTCTCAACAATAGCTGGGACACAGGATTAAAAGGTGCGAGTATCTCCCCAGTTGAGCTTAAAGTAGGAGATGTAATAAGCGTTAAGGCTGCTAATAATATAGATGATGTGAACTATTTTTCTCTTTATCTTCATCCGCTGGTTCAAGCTGCTCTCCTTTCAATGGATACAAACGGTCACATACTTGCAATGGTCGGAGGGTTTGATTTTGGGACCTCCCAGTTTAACCGGACAACCCAGGCGCTTAGACAGCCGGGTTCAGCTTTCAAGCCGATAGTCTATTCCGCCGCTTTAGATAAGGGGTTCACCCAAACATCTATTCTGTACGATATGCCGGTGGTAATTAAAGACTGGGCTCCTCAGAATTATGACGGTGAGTATAAGGGGGCGATCGTATTAAGGCAGGCTCTTGCTAAATCAAGAAATTTGGCCAGCGTTAGGATTATGTTGGAAATCGATCCTGAGTATGTTGTCGACTATTCAAAGAATTTTGGATTCACTTCACATCTTAACCCTTATCCTTCTCTTGCTCTTGGCGGAAGTGATCTCAGAATGATTGAGATGGTTAAGGCCTATAACGTGTTTGCTACGGGGGGCAGGCTGGTCGAGCCTCAGTTTATTCTTCGCATGTACGATAGAAACGGGCGAATTATAGAGGACAATACCGGGGGAACATTCGTGTCCAAAGAGGAAGCTTTAAAAGCGCAAAGGGAAGAGAAACGGTTAGATATTATAAAACAGTTAGCAAAAGAAAAGGGTAGGGACACCGACGGAGACCTTGAGTCTTTAAAAGAGGAGATTCTTATAGACACGAATGATTTTTTTGGGGACAGCGGATATACATTCTTAACACCTAATGAATTTTTGGATCTAATCAGAGAAGAGCGCATAGATTTTGCGTCTACAGAATTCTCCAAACAGACCCTCAGTCCCGAGACTGCGTTTATAATGACGGACTTGCTTCAAGCTGTAGTAAAAGAGGGCACCGGGGTGAGAGCGCTTAGCCTCACAAAGCTTGCTCCTCTTGGGGGGAAAACAGGGACTACTAATGATTATACGGACGCGTGGTTTGTGGGTTTTAGTCCGCAACTAACCACTGCCGTGTGGGTGGGCAGGGACGATCACAAGAGCCTTGGAAAAAAGGAAGCCGGATCACGGGCGGCGCTGCCAATATGGATTGATTTTATGGAAGATGCGCTTGTGAAATATCCGGAAGGGGAGTTTAAAAGGCCCTCCGGCATTCAGGTTGTGAGTACTCCCTATGGAGATATTCCCTATAGCGTTGAGTCACTTAGAAAAAATGTGCTGGATTCAATTCGTGATAATGTGATGATTGATGGAGAAGAGTACGAAATGCCTTCTGATACCTATCCCGATGACTATAGTCTCCCCAACAACGATTCAGAAACAGAGATCGATTTTATTCTAAATCGTTAATCAAGATTGGCCGACTTTTTAATATTTGCCAGTTTCTTCTCTCCTATACCTTCTACGCCCTCAAGCTCATCAAGGTCTTTAAATTTTCCGTTTGATTCTCTATATGAAATAATTCGTTGGGCTAATTCGTCTCCTATTCCCGGTATAGCTTTTAGGTCTTTGGCCCCTGCGGAGTTTATCCCTATCGGCACCCCAAGGGAGATGCTCTTTCGTCCGCTTATTCTTGCGATCTGAACTTTATCATCGCCGATTATCAAACTGTCGCCTGTCTTTAAATTGTCTCTAACACCGTATCTGTCCCGGATGCTTTCAAGCTCTTTTGGATTAACAAAGCTCTTGGTGGTTGTAAAACCGTTCTGTGAAATCTCTATATAGATATTTTCGCTTGTATCAATATTGTTTTGAGAATCTGTGGAAGGAGATAAATAATTAGATGTAATTAGAAAATACAGTAAGCAGAGTAGGGCCAGATAAAGTACAGAGTTGTTGTTCTGTAGAGTTTTCTTGCTCATTTTAGTCAAGGCTTACATGAGCCCTTTTGTAAGTCCGCCGTCTACCTGAATAGTGGTTCCCGTAATGTAGCTTGCTCTCTCGGAGGCAAGAAAGACAGCCAGGTTAGCCAGCTCTTCCGGCTTCCCGATTCTGCCTACCGGGACGTCCTCTCCCATCTCCGTAATTACCTGATCGAAGCTTTTTTCTTCTTTCTTTGCTCTTTCATAGGCAAGAAAAGTAATTCTATCCGTAAATATTCTTCCCGGGCAGATGTTGTTTACGAGTATATTGTAGGGCCCAAATTCATTAGACAATGTTTTTGCCAGACCGATAATCCCCGCTCTCACCGTGTTTGACAGCAACAGACCCTCAACGGGCTGCTTTACCGCATAGGATGTAATGTTTATTATGCGCCCCCACTTATTCTCTTTCATATAGGGAATCACTTCACTGCTAAAAGTGATGGCGCTAAATAGATTTAGTTCAATGGCCTTTTGCCAATCCTCGAGCGTGAAATCAAGAAAAGCTCCCACAGGAGGTCCTCCCGCGTTATTAATCAATATGTCTACTTTTGAATACTGATCTATGGTCTTTTTAACGACGGTCTTTATCTGATCTGTTTTAGATACGTCGCATTCCACCGAAAGTACGTCCGCCCCGGTTTGAGACCTGATTTCTTCAGCTGTTTTTTCGAGAGCTTCTTTTTCTCTAGAGCAGATTGTTAGTTTTACTCCCTCCATTGCAAGCCCTAGCGCTGTAGCTTTTCCAAGCCCTTTGCTTGATGCTGCTACGATCGCGACTCTATTTTTTATTCCTAGTTCCATGAGGGTTCCCCTGACAACTATTAATAAAATATTTAAATATAAAAGGGTAGGGCAACTATTTGAAATCTGATCAATTAAGGAGTTTTAGCCTTAGATTGCGCTTTTTTCGTTTCTTTTTGTATGGATTTAAATTTATCTGTAGGTGAAGAGGGGCCGCTTTCAGCAACAGTTGCCTTTCCATTATCACTAGAGGTGCTTTTGGAATCACTCTCAACCGCCGGATTACTCTGGTCCTCAACTTTTGGAGGAATTCCCGGTCCCTTTGCATAATCAGTTGCATACCAGCCGGATCCCGTGAGTTGAAAAGATGAAAGAGAGATGAGTTTTTCGAGTTTCCCTTTACATTCTTTACATCTTTTTAAAGGTGGATCATTAAACCCCTGAAGAGCCTCAGTAATCTGTCCACACTTTTTACACTCATATTCGTATATCGGCATATATCTCCCTCAAGTCTTGCAGGTATTTCTCAAAATCATAAGTAATATAATGATTCACTCTAATTTTTCAAGCCCTATGTTGCTATATGTGGTTAGAATCAATTGATTTTATCCTCAATAGTCATTCTGAACTCGATTCAGAATCTAATCCTTTAACTCTGTTTGATTTTCCTGTTACAGGGGCTTATAAATTGCGGCTCCTTACTCATCCGGAAGACGCCTCATGGCTACGGACATCCGGTTCCACATGTTCATGACCGAAATTATTAGCGTAAGATCGACGATTTGCTTTTCTGAATAATGCTTTTTTAACTCCTCATAAACAGAGTCAGGTGCGTGTGTGACGGACACATTTGTCAAAGCTTTCGCCCAGGCGAACGCCGCTCGCTCTGACTCGGTGAATAAATTTGACTCGTGCCACACAGCTATTGAATCCAAGCGCCTTTGATCTTCTCCTTCCTCTCTGGCTTCTCCTAGATGAAGATGGACACAGTATACGCATCCGTTAATTTGAGAAACTCTTAGCTCAACTAACGCTCTAAGTTTCTTATCTATGGAAGATATATGTTTACTGGCAGCGGACATCAGATTAACGGCTTTGGGGTTTACTTCGCGAAAATTGATTCTCTGGTACATGGATTACCTCATTGAAAGAAGTTTGTGTATAAAGTATACAGAACGGTCTTTTGCAATAACAGGGGCATTTTGTCTGTTTCGCAAATAAATATAGGGGAGAGCCGGAACCGCTCCCCCAAACACCGCTATTCCTTAGTTAACATAATATACATTATCGGACGTTATATGGTCTGGTTAGAATTGAGTACTTTGTTAGTTTCTACTGATGAGCTAATTCAAACTGATCTCCTGAATCTATTGTCCTCGGGTTTCCATTTCCATTTATTATAATACCGTCCTCAAGCACTACGACACGGTCGGCAACGTGCAGTATTCGATAATCGTGGCTCACAAGTAAAATAGTTGTGCCGCGTTCTTTTGCAAGCTTCTTTAATATATCTACAGCTTCCTGACCGCTCACTTTATCCAGCGATGCAGTCGGTTCATCTGCCAGGATGATTTTTGGCTCACGTACGAGTGCTCTTGCAATGGACACGCGCTGACGCTGCCCGCCCGATAGCTCGTTCGGCATTTGATGCATATGATCTCCAAGTCCTACCGCGTCGAGCATGGCCGCCGACTTATCTTGTCTTTTCTTTTCGCTGCTACCGTTCTCAAGCTCAAGCGCCATACACACATTTTGAAGAGCCGTCAGAGAATCAAGTAGATTGTGGGCCTGAAAGATATAGCCCGTCTGCTGTCGCAACTTGACCATAATCGTCTCGTCAGCCCCTACCATTTGCTCATCTAGAGCTATAACACTGCCGTGCTTTGCTCTTCTTAGTCCTCCAATGATGGTCAGAAACGTAGTTTTACCCGAACCCGAAGGCCCTGTCATAATAACTATCTCACCGTGGCCGATAGTAAGATCAATTCCCTTAAGAACTTTTCTCTCTAGTTTTCCCGATCCATAGCTAAATTCTAAATCTGTTACATCGATAACTGTTTCCATATTTACTCCTAAAACATATCAGCCGGATTCGCAGCCCTTAGTTTTTGAATTGCTAGCAACCCCGAGATTGCACACATCCCTGAAATTAAACCAAAGACCATCAGGATCTTCGATGTTGACATTGGCATCGGGATGAAAATTGCCGATTCCGCAAGGTTGTAAAGCCCTAAGGAAATAAAAAGCCCCGGAACGAAGCCTAAAAAAGCCAGAATGAATGCCGAAGCAAATACCACATATATGAGATAACCCTGC
>JAJCZT010000013.1 GCA_029262255.1 Deltaproteobacteria bacterium | reverse complement strand
TGTCTTTTCGGTGAAAGAAGAACATAAGTGGGTCCAAAAAGTAACGAATCAGCCAATATCTGACTTTTGCTGCTTCTCTATGGCATCTAAGCGTTTTTCGATCTGAGTGAGTTTGTGCAGAATTAAGATATGCGTCTTTTTAGCATCAATTCCTACAGGGCTATGGTCACTGTGAATTAATTCGGCAATTTCATTATAAGTCTTCTCATCTATATCCATTTCATCCTCCGTATTATATTTTATAGTGAGTATATCATTAATCTAAGGGTGAAGTGATTTTCACAGATCATTTGCTATAATAACTTCATCTAATAACCTTGTGAACTACGTAAGATTAATAAAGAAAGATAGGCGGAGGACGAAGAATGAGTAAACTAAGCAAATCACTTACTATATTTTCAGTGATAATTTTAACGGGATTAGCCATTACATTCGGCTTTGCCGGATGTGACTCAGATGGAAACATGGTTAATCTTTTTGATTTTGAGCCATCACCCGATGACACAAATGAGCTAAAACCATTAATCATGGGAGTAGTAGAGGAGCCTCAGCCCTTTAGGGCAAATGACGGCCTGGTTCATCTTGTCTATGAGGTGCAGATAGAGAATTTTACTACTGAGACAGTTGACTTAAAAAAGCTATCTGTTTTTGGAGTGACGGGGGATGAAGCACCTGTGCCGCTGCAAGTGTTAGAGGGCGGCAACTTCATGATTCGAACACTCCTGCTTCAATATCATCCATTTAAAAAAGCCCCGCTTGATGAGGTTACAATAGATCAGCTTGGACCCGGTCAAACGGGTGTTACTTTCCTTGATGTTACTTTAGATAACTTTGAGAATGTGCCTGATAGGCTAATAAACGTAGTTGAGATAGAGGGCCCTCCGATTATTGCACAGATACTGGGTGAGAGCGCTTTGACTGTCAGCACCGATATCTATGTAAATCACGAGAAAGCACTAGTACTGGGTGAGCCTATAAAAGGCGGCAGATGGATAAACCTAAACGGCTGCTGCGATTTTGCGAACTCAGCTCACAGGCGTGTGATACGCTCAGTAGATGGAGAAGAGTTTTTCCCCGAGCGTTATTCGATTGATATACTGGAAGTTGACGAAGAAAACAATTTGTTTGTCGGTGATGCCAATCTTAATGAAAGCTGGCTTGGATACGGGGCTGAATTGATTGCCGTAGCAGACGGAGTAGTAAGCCGTGTGGTCAAAGGTATACCGGATAACAAGCCGGGTGAGTCGCCGCCGTTTCCAATAAGCTTGTCAAACGGCGCAGGCAATATTGTGATTATACACATAGGGGACGGCATCTATGTGCTGTACGCGCATCTGATTCCCGGCAGCAACGACCACCTGGAAGTTGGTGATTTTGTGGCAAAGGGTGAATCTATAGGACTTTTAGGCAATACAGGACAGAGCGGCGCTCCGCATCTGCATTTTCAGGTGATGGACGGCAATTCAATTGCTGAGGCTGAGGGAGTTACATTTGAATTTGAACAGTTCGATGACCTCGGCAGATTGCTTGATGTTGAGGAAGAAGATGGTGATGATGAAGGTGACGGTCTGGACTTAGATGACGTGATAGATCCTGACGCAGAAGAGAATATGGAACAAAACAGCCCGGGAATAATTTTGACGGATGTTGAGCTTTTTCCTCAGCCTGAGCCTCGCACCAACGAACACCAGCTTCAGTTCACAATTATAGGCTTTCCGGAATAAACATTCCATACGAAAAAGGGAGCCTAGACAGATAGTGTCAAAGCTCCCTTTTGTATTTTAATTTAAATCGATTCAGTCTTTAAGTTTCATTCATAAACGCACTCACAAACAGAAATCATATGAGCTCTGCTTACTGCTGTTTTGCTCTCTCCTTCCATGTTAGAGCAGATACGGTTCCCTGCCAGGAGTAATCAATGGCCTCACCCAGCACACGTGCTGCCTCTTGCGGGGCATGAAAACCCATGGAATTCTCGGCCGCGATAAAGTCTAGCCGCCACTGTGCCTTGCGCTGAAGCTCGAGCGCTTCTTTTAGGTCCTCATCCGTAGCACCTTCAGCTCTTGCCTGATTGATAGCATCGAGCTGCACCATAAGCGCGGCCCCGCCACTCTGGAGAAGATCGAAGTTTCGCTGCTGAATGATATCCACCCGCTCTTTGAGCTCCTCTTCGGAGAAACGGTGACATGTCTGGCAAGCGCGGTTCACGTTAAGCAGCGGGCTTCGTACCCAGTGGTCCGACACCTTGCTCGCGCCGTCACGCATATACGGCATGTGACAGTCGGCACAGGACACGCCGCTTCGGGCATGGATACCCTGGCTCCAAAGCTCAAATTCAGGATGCTGCGCTTTAAGTATCTTGGCTCCGGTCTCTTTGTGCGTATAGTCAAAAAACTGCTCACCGTTGTCAAAAATGATATCGTCCCAGAACTCTTCCACTTCCTCGGCTTTGAGCCCATTTCCCCAGGGGAAGGTCAGTTTCATGTTGCTTGCGCAGTAATATTCCACATGACATTGCGCGCAGACATATGAGCGCATCTCCGAACGTGCAGCATCTTCGTTGGGATCGTAAGGCTCGGTCCTTGGCCCCTCTCTCCATAGCTCGACCGAGGGCAGATAAGGCGTTGGCGCATCAGACTCGGCCAGCACCTGAATACCCTGAATAAATCCGGGTCTTGTAACACGAATTTCCATAGTCTCAGGATCGTGGCAATCAACGCACGAGACCGGATGATCGTGACCCATGTCTTTTAATTTCTGATTCAGGTCCGTATATGAATATTTGTATGTCTCTTCAAATCCCTTTATCGGATCACCGTCGCCTAGCTCTGTGTATAGTGGCATGATGGAGGCGTGGCAGTGCAGACAAGAGCCCGTTTGCGGTTTCGACTGACGTTCCGTATTTTCCTGGTCTTGCAGCATAAAAGCGTGGCCGCGCCTATCCCGATAGTCAATTGAGAACGCATAGCCCTTGAACATCCGCTGGAGCCACGGGTCTCTCTCTATTTTTTGCTCGGGAAGCGCCTCACTGCCGCCATGCCCGCCAAAACGGGTGCGGGTTGCAAGAGAGGTTTTCTTATACGAATCGTACTGCTTGGGCCAATTGATCTTCCATTTCTCCGGATCTGTATCTGTCTCTGTGACCTCGGCGAGACGGACGTAAGTATTTTGGCTCTCTGCTTTTCTATGAATAATATTGACCAGCAACGCAGTGATGACAGTAGTGATGACTGCCACAATTATTACAATAATTACGATGCCCGTTTTAGATCGCAGTACTGACGAAATTCCGCTCATTGCTCAATTCCTCCTTTCTCTTCATGGCGCAGGGGTCCTCCGAGGCCTAAACGTTCTCCATGTCCCACCGCTTGGTGGCAATGGACACAACTGAGGCCATCGGCGTCTGTCATGCTGCCGTGTGTAAGGTTTTCGGTAATGCTGTCATGACAATATATACAATTTTGCTGTAGTATTTGGCTGTTCTTTGCGGTAATCGTAATCGGCTCGTCAAAGTTTTGCAGAGTAAACGCGGTGGAATGGTTAAAGCCGTTCTCCGCCTTCGAGACATATGTGTATATGGAGTTTTGCGGTAAATGACACTGGACACAGGTGGCGGCAGTGTGATGGCTAGCTTTCTGCCAAGAGTCGAATTGCGGCCTCATAATATGGCAATTCAAGCATGCCTCGGGATTCTTGCTTAAATAGGAATGCCCTTCCCCGAAATAAAAAGTGAAACCACCCAGGCCGAGCATGATTCCTACTAATACAGTCAGTACTAACGTAGTCTTTTTCATGACAATAGGGTTTTGAGTAACCGATTCTGCTGACTGATGTCTATGGGAAACCAACCCACATAAACGAACAAGATGTAAGTGTACATGGATTGTAAAAATATCAAGTACCTGTCTAAAAAAAGCTATCGAAGTCTGCCGGCAGGCGCTACACAGCGCAAAGTTTCTAAGATATTTCAGGGTATAGGATTAATTCTCACAGTTTCAATCCTGCTGCGGAGCTCATAGAACTTGTATGGGAGCGGACAATTGCGAGGGGCAATTATGTGTGATAGAGTGAGAACAAAAAAGTTTATGCGTAAATCGGGTTCTGCAAAACATAACGCATGTATTTAGAGAATAATTTTTATGAACAATAAATTTACGGAACATCAACAAAAGTGGGCTTTTAGACTCGCATTTGCGGTAATTATATTAAGTTGGATGTCTATTAAGATATCTATGCCCGCATTGCCAAAGCTATCTGAGGTTTTTCACAGCACCACCGCCGGGGTGCAACTATCAGTTACGGTCTTCTTTATTTTCTTTGCACTTTCTCAGCCAATTTGGGGTGGAATTGCACAAAAAATAGGGTGCAGACCGACGTTGCTCATCGGCATACTGGTCAGTATTGCCGGCTCACTGATAGCCATGCTTGCTTTTGATCTGCCAACTTATATAATCGGAAGAACCTTGGAAGGACTGGGAATGGGGAGTGCTTCTCCTGTTGCCAGAACTATACTGACAGATGTTTTTGATCGAAAGAATCTGGCACGATCGATGGGTACAATTAGCGGCGCCGCATCTACCATGCCGGCTTTGGCTCCAATTGTTGGAGGTTATTTACTAACCTGGATTGATTGGCGTGCAATTTTCGGTTTTTTTCTGATTCTATCGGTTCTATATCTTTTATTAGCTTTCCGAGACTTACCTGAAACCCGACTTTATTCGGATAAAAATCCACCTCCGACAACTTCTCAATTGTTAGGTTATTATCTTTCAATTTTGAAAAACACGTCATTCTGGGGATATGCCCTTTGTTATGCTGTAATGACCGGCGGGATAATTGGATACTATTCGGCTGCGCCTTATTGGTATGTTTCTCAGCTGGGTATTGCCGCCAATCACTACGCGTTTCTCACGGTACCGACAGTTGCACTCTATATATTAGGTCTTTTGATAAATCGCATGCTTTTGAAAAAATACGATTTAGAGAAACTTATCTTTCTAGGAATATTATCGGCGGTCTTAACGGCGATCATAACTCTTGGTCTTGCTGTTATGAATGTTTCAGGTCTGATCGCTATTATCGTTTCACTCAGTTTGTTTGGATTTAGCGCAGGCTTAGTAATGCCGGCTGTTAACGCCGGGGCAATGGGTGATTTTAAGAACGTTGCCGGACCTGCTTCCGCACTTTTGGTAATGACTGTATTCGGCGTGTCCTCAATAACCGCAACCTGGGCGATGAGAATTAAGATAGACACTCTGTGGCCCATTGCATTATATTTGGGGGTTTTGTCATTGATTGGATTGTTTGCTAATTTCTTTTGGGTATGGCTTCCATACAAAAATAATGCTGGAAAAAAATAAATTGATATATCGTTAGCAGTCCGGCGCCCGGATCTAGTTAAAAGAATATCAAAATTGATACTCTGGTTACAATATTTTTAATATATCAATCAAATCACGGTTATAGTATTTTTATTGTCTTAAGATGGCAATAGATGGTGGAGGTCTCATTTTAGTGCCTATTATAAAACCTGACCTAGATTAGTTTATTGAATTTATCACAAGACAAAGGATGAAATTTGTAAAGGAGATTTCTATTATGCAAAAAAGAAATAAATGGATTAATATCCCTGCGGTTATCGGTTTGTTATTGTTAATTTCCCTGGGAAATATCAGCGGGTGTAACAATAACAACTCAGGCGGCAATACGGACGACAGTGATAACGGCGGCGGCCTGGGCGGCACATTAACAACTATATTTACCGGAGGACAGTTCGGGGTCGACTACTCATGGACTAGTATTTCCCGCTGCAAGAACAATCGGGATACTTCGATGGACGGATGCGACGTAAACGCAGCCTTTGAAAACATCCCGAGCGCGCCAAAGCCAGCCTGCACCGGGAGCGCCAATCCCTATTGCACACTCGATGAGTGCGTAGCCTGCTATGAAGTAGACACGATGCAGATGAATTCCGAAGGCGTCGGACTCTTAAGACTATACTCCCCTAACTACAGCGTAACAGATGCCGCAAGCAAGCAGGGAGTCAGCGTTGTTATCGGAACCGAGAACGGGACGATCGCAAAGCTGGCAAATGACGCAGCTTTCGCCACAACATATCTCAAGGGACAGTATAGCCCTTACATAACTCCGCTTGAGCCGCACATTAAGGACGGAACCATAGTCGGCATTATTTTGGGAAATGAGGTGAACGGAAGTTTTGGATGTACACCGTGCAGCCCGACACTTGTGGGAAAAGCGGCCACTAACCTGCGCGCGGCTCTTAATAAAATCACAGGCGGCAGCAGTGTGAAGATCGCTACAACACTGGTCGGCATCCCAACCTCTCCGGCTACACCCACAGCCGAGGAGTATTGCAACGCCACAGATGTTGATGCGGTAGGGTTCGATCTATACTGTCCACTTAAAGGTCAGAGTCCCCCGGGAGCAACGACAGTATGCACGGGCAAGAATATGCCGGCCGGATGCAACACTCCGCCTCAGTGCGTAGACGTCAGCATAACGGGATGGTACGAAACCAATACCCCTACAGCGTGCCTGGGCAAATCATTCATAGCCGAGACCGGATACACCACGGGAAATACAAGCAACCCGGGATCGAACGACAAATC
>JAJCZT010000012.1 GCA_029262255.1 Deltaproteobacteria bacterium | reverse complement strand
GCTTACTATGACAAATTCTTCCTTTGTCCCCGCCTCATCTTCCATTGCTATTATTTCAAGCCTTGCCTCTTGGGGCATTCCAAGGTTGATCAGCAATTGCGCCTTTTCTTTCCTTGAGCTTGCTTTCGGACCAAGCACGGTTGATTCCGGGTTTATGTCAGCGAATGCGGGAGTATGGCCGCTTTTTTTATGCGCAAGATAAGTGTGATAGGTAGGTGTTGTGGAACCCGCAAGCTCTCTATACTGAACATGGGCTTCATCTAATCGTCCCTGCTTCTCCAGAGTTCTAGCTTTCCAGTATTTTGCGTTTGAGGCATTAAAAGTAGAGTCTGAATCGGTAAATGCCGAAAAAGTACCCAGAGCCTCTCTATACTGTCCTTTTCTGTAATATATCCATCCCAAATTCCATGCGCCGTCCTCGGCATATTTATTTCTGGGATATGACCTTATGAGGACATCATAGGTTTTGATCGCTTTTTGCGTGTCGCTATTTATTTGATAGAGCCTGGCTGCGTTATAAAGCCCCTCGGGTGCAAGAGGGCTGTTAGGATATAGCATGTAAATTTGAGTGTAGAGTTCTGATGCCTCTCTATCAAGTCCCTGTTTTGTCTTTAACTTCCCCCGCCAAAAAAGCGCTCTTGGCGAATTAATGTTTTTAAGAATGTTTTCAGCCTCGTTTAGTCTTTTAGTTTTGACCATTGCGATTCCAATATTTGTTCTAACTTCAGTGCTTTTGGATGAGAGCTTGTTGTAATTTTGTAGAGCCGAGCGCCATCTGGATTTATCAAACAGGACATTCCCACGCTGTAGATAATCGTTCTCGGTAGGCTGAAAAGCTATACCGTATGCATTACTTATATTAGTGGCAGCCGTGTAAGCCGGCTGGGCCGAATTGGTCTCTGGAAACTCAACCCAGACGCTTTTATAAGTGCTTATGGCGTCTGAATATTTTCCTTGTTTTTCCAAGGCCTCACCAAGGCCCAGTAGGTAGGAAGCCTTTACACTTCTACTCTTCTCTTCACTGTAAAGAGAGCGGAAGATTCTCTCCGCATTTCCATAATCCCCTGACTGTGTGTATATGTTTCCCAAACGCGCCAGAGTCTTTTTTTTAAGTCCGCTCTTGGGATATTGGGTTAGTATTTTATTAAATAGAGCTGAAGAATTTCCGTAGTCCTCAAGGTTTTCATACCCGGCTGCCTGATAGTATATAACGTAGTCTCCAACCTCAGGAAGCTCACCTTCAACCCCGTTTAGCCAAGTGACTCCTTGTTGATATTGCCCCAGTTTTATAAAGCAGTAGCCCCTCTTAAATTTATCCTTTGGGTCGTTCGTTGCAGGCTTATGGATTTCCGACTGACAGTTTAATTGAGCAAGCGCGGCGGCGGGAACAATAAGAAATGTGAGTAGAATAAAAATAGAGCATATTGCAAATTTGAAACCCTGCTTCATATATGAGTTCTCTCCGCTATATATTTCTTTCAAGAAATCCTACCTCCTTGTCCTTTGTGGGTCGAGCATATCCCTTAGCCCCTCTCCAAAGAGATTAAATGAAAACGCCGTGATAAAAATAGCAACACTTGGGAAAACAATTAAATGAGGGAAGGTTCTTATTCCCTGCCATCCTGTGCTTGCCAACGTGCCCCAGCTCGATTCAGGCGGCGCAATTCCAAGACCCAAAAAACTAAGAGTAGATTCCGCGAGTATTGCATAGGGAACGGCGAATGTGATTGTAATAATTAAGGGGCTTAAAATGTTTGGAATAATATGAAGCCCCACAATTCTAAAGGGCGAAGCCCCCAAGCTTCTTGCCGATTGGACGTAATCTACCCCCTTTATTTGAAGCACGTTTCCCCTCACAATTCTTGCGACCCTCATCCATGCCGTAAACCCCAGGGCCAGTACGATTCCGAGCACACCTCGGCCTATTACTAATGTTACGAGCACTATTAACAGCAGATCGGGAAGAGAGTAGAAGATATCTACCACTCTCATCATCAGCTCATCCGCTTTGCCGCCCAAGTAACCGGAGATAGCTCCGTATAATGTTCCCACTATTAACGCGATTAGAGCAGTGCCCA
Source organism: Deltaproteobacteria bacterium (assembly GCA_029262255.1). Lineage (GTDB taxonomy): Bacteria > Desulfobacterota_D > UBA1144 > Nemesobacterales > UBA2774 > CR02bin9. The sequence continues at coordinate 891 of JAJCZT010000012.1, read as the reverse complement.
GAGCGACCGAGATTGAAACCCTCGATCCGTAGATCACTCTACTAAAGAGGTCCCTGCCTTCCTGGTCGGTACCCATAAGATTTACTTTGTTAGGTGAGCTCAACGTGTTTGAGAAGTCCGTATCATCATATGCAAATGGAGCAATATAGGGCGCTGCCAAAGCAGTTGCTATGATGAGCAGGATAATTACGCCTGTAATATATATTTGAGCTTTTAGAAGCAATTCATATCTACCTTAAAGGTGGTTATGAAAAATACTAACTTCAATTTGCCGAGAAAGAAATAACTTTTACCAATTGCGCTTTATAAAAAGTAATAAAGTTGTTTTATTTAAAGCCCGCCTTAGAATTTTCATCCCTGAAATAATTAGCTCTAACCACAGTTTTTATTCCGCCTCTTAGGTTAAAGTCCCCGGTTACCTCAGCCCTTATGGGACTGCAGGCTCCCACAATATCATCGAGTATTTTGTTCGTAACGTGCTCGTGAAATTCACCTTCATCACGGTATGAAAACATGTATAATTTAAGCGATTTGAGCTCTATGCAGAGTTTATCAGGAACATATTTCAAGTTAATCGTGGCAAAATCGGGCTGTCCTGTTTTGGGGCAAAGGCATGTGAACTCAGGGCATGAAATATTGATCTCATACTCCCTGCCCGGATACTGGTTTTCGAAAGTCTCTAAAATATCTGAGTGTTTATCTCCCATTTCTATTTCCCTATTTTGGACAAATGTATTTATTCTAATTGTATCCAATACTTTACGCTGCGCAAAGAACTTGACTGAATAGGTATTATTATAAATACTAAAAGCTCAACTGGGGCATAGTATAATGGCAGTACGTCGGTCTCTGGATCCGAAGATCAAGGTTCGAATCCTTGTGCCCCAGCCA
>JAJCZT010000011.1 GCA_029262255.1 Deltaproteobacteria bacterium | reverse complement strand
ATTCCATCCTTTACAAAAATCTGCCAGGAGCATCCACCGGTACAATTCACACCGTGAGTACTTCTTACAACACGGTCATGTTGAAAGCGATTTCTGTAGAATTCTTCCCATTTTCTAGTTTGAGGGGAAATAATATCTTGTATCCAACTCATTTGACCTTCCTCGTTTTATCATTAGATTTGTTGAACCTTTTTTTCATCATTATGGCATTACTAATTATTTTGATTTAACCTGCCTGTCAAAAACATCCTTGTTAACAGGCTTAATTTTGCGTTTACGCCAAATTAAAGAAAAAACAACCAACAGCACCAGCAGCCCTACAACCCCCGTGCCGGCCAACTTGACACCATAGTCCCTTGGCTGCTGGAACATATGGTCTCTGTCCGCCTGCTGGAGAAAAGAAACTATTGAAAATATTTCTTCATCCGTAAGAGGTTTATTCAAATACGCTTGCTGCATTACGGGGAAAGGAGCGCTTCCTAAAATCGCGCGAACTCCCGGAGCACCCATCCTGGAGAATACGGTAGTAAGCTCTTTGGCCAGGATGCCGCCTCCAATTACAGCGTCATTTTTTACGTGATGACAGGAGATACATGAAGGGCCGGCATTTTCCAGCCGTACTTTTCCCTGGAAAAGATTTTGGCCCAGAATGATATCTTCCTCAGTGCCCCCTACGCCTGTTTCAATCAAAGCTGCTTCTTGCTCTTGCTCGGCAGTCTCAGCTTCGCCGCCGCTTGCAGCTTTTATGTAGACGATGATTGCAGCTATTTGATCATCCGAGAAAGGAGGATCGGGCATGACTATCTTGTTAAATTGCTCAAACACTGCAACTGCGTCCGGATCACCGCTGTTAATAAGCGTTTGGGACGATTTTATGAATCCATGAAGCCATTCATCACTTCTTCTATCTTGAACATTCGCCAGGTCAGGACCAACCAGAACGCCTCCGTTAATCGTATGACAGGCCACACACATCTGCTTAAAATATGCAGCCCCTTCGAGTTGATCCGCCTCAGAGGAATAGCAGACAGTATTTGTGATTACAAGTAACAATGCTGCAATAAAGAACACAGCACAGCGTTTTAATCCCTTGTTAATTTTTTGGCCAGCTGGTTGAAAGTTTTGTTTTTTCATAAAGTTCCTCATAATTTTATTGCAATTTAATGTTGCAATTAGGATGCCAAACAATACCCATTGATTCTATTGCCTTTCATAATCTGTACGAATGTAAGGTGTCAGAAAATAGTACAGTATTTCTCAAATTTGACCCAACAGCAGTAATGCGATCTTCCGAGGTGGTTTTGATTAAAACCTGGTCGTCCGACAACTTATTCGCTATTGTGCTTTCTACTTCTTTACTTAAGACTGGATTTAAGACTGGAAACTTCCTCACTACTTTTGCAGCTGGTGTTTTATCTTTGGATGTCATAATTTCTAGCCTCCTTCAGCAAAATTAATTGTGAAACAATCTAAAAATAATTTGATAAATATCTGACATGTGATACTATCATACACAAGACATCATGATCGTCAAGTCATGATGTAGGTTAACAATAAAAAATCAGGTAAATATATGAGGAAGAATGTTTAGCAAAAAAGTCGCATACGCCATAAGATGTTTAGTGTATTTAGCTGAAAGGGACGAGCCAGTCCTGATCAGAGAAATTTCCGAAGTCACGGGGATACCACATCCCTATCTGGCGAAAATAGTCAATGAATTAACCAGAAAGAACTTCGTAACATCACAGCGCGGTATCGGTGGAGGAATTACTCTCGCAAAAAACTCCGAGTTAATTACCCTCTGCGAGATTTGTATCGCGTTCGATGATCCTTTTTTGCAGCAACGATGTCTTGTAGGAATGCCTGATTGCTCCGATGAAACCGGATGTGTATTTCATCCATTTTGGTCTAAACAGAAAGAAAAGATCACTAAATTTTTATCGGCTAATACGATTGATAAAATCGCAAAAGCAAGAAGAAAATCCAAAAAGGCATGAAGAATATCAATTTCTCTGAAATTATCAGTAAGCAGAATTTCCCAACTCGATCCCTGTTAAGGGACCCCGACCCACAATCAAAAAAAATGAATTTTGATAGTAACAATAAATAATTATTGAGGGGGAGTATCATGTACAAAATCACAACAAGTATGTTTAGTATGGCTTTTCGAGCTCTTTCGCTGCTTTTCATTCTTCAGCTTCTTATAATAGGTTTGGAAGCAGAAAAGGCTTTTTCACAAGATGCAACCAGTTTCTCTCAGAGTATTAAAGACCACACAACTCTCGGAGTGAATATAAGACTCAGAGACGAATACTGGAATACCTTTGAGAAAAGAGGAACGGACAAAGACGGGTCTTACAACTTTTTCCTCATAAGAGCAAGAGCATTTGGAGACTTCACTTGGGAGGATTTCAAACTTCATGTTTTAGTACAAGGAGTCAAAGCTTTTGATCTTCCCCGTAATGGAGCTTTCGGACCGGGGCCGCTCTATTACAACGCCAGTGATCAAAAAACAGGACCGGGTAATTTTCAATTTGTTGAAGCTTTTCTGCAGTATAAGCATCCCAAGGGCTTCTATGTCAAAGGGGGAAGAATTCCGATCAAGGGCGGAGCTGAGGTCCTCTATAAAGATTCGCCGAAACTTAACTGGGTAATCAAAAAAAGACTTTCCGAAAGGCTAATCGGCACCTGGGACTGGACAGATATAGGAAGAAGATTTGACGGAGGAAGTTTAGGTTACCAAAACTCTACATTTGACATTAACGCATTCGGTTCGTGGGTGACATACGGCGGATTCGATATTGACGACGGTTACTGGAAAGACCTGGATAATGTAGTTGTCGTGGGCGGATCGTTCACCTTGAAAGAAGGTGTGCTATTGCAAAACACTCAATTTAAACTGTTCAACTATTACTATTTTGACAATCGAGATGTGGCTATTACCAAAGCCGGAGACGATTTGAAAATTGATACTATCGGTGCCAATGTAGTAGGCGCTTATCCTGCCGGACCGGGAGAAATAGACCTCCTAATGTGGGTAGCGTTTCAATTCGGGAATTTTGGGGACCTAGATCAAAAAGCCGTAGCGTTTATCGGTGAGGCCGGGTACCAGTTTACGGAGATGCCGTGGAAACCGTGGATTAGAGCAGGATTTGCATATGCTTCAGGAGACGGCGACCCTGATGATTCCAATAACGGCACTTTTTTCAATATGGTTCCGACCAATCATAAATTTTATGGTTATGCGGATGCAAACGCTTTTAGTAACCTTATGGATGCCTACTTCCAGTTTTTATTATCCCCGCACAAAAGGGTCAAACTGGCAGTTGACGGACATCTGTTTTGGTTAGCCTCAGACGACGAAGTTTGGATCGGCGGATCAGGACCTTTTAACGACTCGGTTTTTGGTTATGCATATAGAAACCCGGTAGAAGGAAATGATATCGAGCAAGACCTGGGCGGTGAGATTGATTTAGGCGTAAATATAGCAGCTCTGGATTTTCTGTCTTTTCAACTCGGCTATTCTCACTTCTTTGGACGCAGCGGTGTAGGGGCGGTTTTTGATAAGAAGGATGATCTTGATTGGTTCTATGCTCAATCCGTAATCAATTTCTAGGTACTACCCGGAAAGCGATTAATTCGCTTGAGCGATTCAGCAGCTAAGAAAAAATGGCGGGTCTAATTTGTCTTTGGAAATAAATTAGACCCGCCTAATTACGTTCAATACATTTAGATAATTTCTAAGCCACAAAACCCGAAAACCACCAGGAGATATCTAAACCCCAATGAGGGCCTAAAGAACGCTGTATACCCATTTGATTGGTAGAAACCCGTAGCAATATTAACAACCTAAACATATAAGGCTTAAAGCTTGCTGCTCTAACTTGCTGTGATTATTGGAGAAAGGTGGCGGAGCCGACGAGATTTGAACTCGCGACCTCTGGCTTGACAGGCCAGCGTTCTAACCGGGCTGAACTACGGCTCCGCAAAATAGTATTTCAAGTGGTGGGCGGTACAGGATTTGAACCTGTGACATCTTGCTTGTAAGGCAAGCGCTCTCCCG
>JAJCZT010000010.1 GCA_029262255.1 Deltaproteobacteria bacterium | reverse complement strand
ACTCTGCAACAGTAGACTTTCCCGAACCTATAAGTCCGAAGGTGACGATAATCACAGGACCTGAGCCGAAAAGCGCGTATTTCAAGGCCAGCTTAAAATATGACTCGGCTTTTTTGTGCGCAAGGTCTCTTTCTCCCGCCGGCACCTCAGGTTCATGGGCCTTAATGCTTTCTACCTTCCCCCTTACATACGCTCTGTAGCATTTATAGAAATCAAGCACGTCATCGATAGAATCGTCCTTTAGAGCTTTGGATATTTCTGAGACGAAAAATTTAGAGAACATATAATAGCCATTAAAGTCGAGGTCCATTGCAAGAAAGGCAATATCGGAGGCCAGGTCTATGTATCTGAACCTCTCGTTAAATTCTATGCAGTCGAAAATGCATATATCCCCTGAGCAGAAATTGATATGCTCAAGACGAAGATCTCCGTGGCAGTCTTTTATCATATCGTGCTCAATTCTTGCCCTGAACAAATCGGATTTATTTTCAAAAAAGAAGTCATTATAAAATTTAATTGCGCTATATGCGACAGGAGAAATCGTCTCCCCAAGGAAATTCTCAGAGAGGGCGAGATTCTCATCTATATTTATTTTGATGTTCTTAGAGAGACCATATTCACGAATCTCTTTGTCGGGCTTTTGATCTTTATAAAAATCCGACAATTTATTTGCAATCCTTATAAAATCGGTTTCAAGAACCTTGTCTTCTTTAAGGAGGTTCTGCAGAAAATATCTCTCCGGGAGCATCTTCATTTTCACGGCGTACTCGAGGGTTTGTCCTCCTTTACCCAGACTGAGCGTCCCGTTTTTTAGAGATATTTCCTCAACCCCGAGATAGGTGCTACTGCAAAGCCTCGTGTTGAGCTCTACCTCCTTCTCACAGTAATATTTTCTTTTCTCTAGAGTAGAAAAATCGAGGAATCCCAGGTCAATCGGTTTTTTGATTTTATATACAAAAGGGGGCGCCATGAATACATCCGAGGCATGGGTTTGAATATGCTCTATTTGAGCTGGCGAGTGCGGATAGGAAGAGGGTAATAAGAGGAAATCGATTAATTCTGATCTTTCAACCCCGGATCTTTCAATTCCGCTTTGAGTTTTCATAAAGAAAGCTTCTTGTTTATTATTCAGGCCTCATTGAAAGAACGGAACACTGGGCACTGGAAACAACTCTTTCCGTTACGCTTCCGAGCAGGAACCTTGTTATACCTGTTCTTCCGTGAGTATGAATAACAATCAGGTCCATATTGTGCTTGTCGGCATAACGTGAAATGCTTACAGCCTCACTCATGCCATGAACCACTTCCGTGTTCATTTTAATGTCTTTAGAAGCTCCTCTTTTACTTTCGAATCTTTTTTTAATTTGAGAGGCTCTATTATTAAGTGCTTTCGTAGACTGCTCTATAACCCGCTCAAGCGCTCCAGCCGGTAGATCCTGTGCATACATATCTAACCTAAGCACGAAAATCACGTTTATTTTAGCCCCGCTAAGCTGTGCTATGCCTAGAGCATAAGTAAGCGCGGAATCGCTTCCTTCCGATAGATCTATGGGAACAAGTATATTTTCAAACTCTGCTTTCTTTTTGTTATTTGTTCCCTTAACCGCCAATACCGGCACATGGGAGTTTTTTAGAACCCTTACGGTCTCATTACCAGCTACCATGCTTTCAAAAAATCCGTGTCCATGCTTACCCATAACTATAAGATCTGCTTTCTTTCTCTTGGCAAACTCTTTTATTTTATCGCTAGGTAATCCCTTTAGAATAACCCCGTCAAAGTTAATACCGATTTTTTGAAGCTTCTTGCTTACTTCATCAAATTTCTTAGCAGCGTTATTCTCTATCTTTAATCTCCATTTTCCGATATCTGTTTTTGATTCTTTAAGATTATCAAAAAGTAATTGCACCGGCATAGGAACTACGTGTACACCCAAAATTTCAGCACCTGATTTCCCTGCAAGGTACTTTGCATAGTCCAAAGCTCTATCCGCTTCCTGAGAGCCATCAGTTGCCCATACTATCTTTTTCATTTTCATTCTGAGCGCTCCTTAGCTTTATTGATTTAAACTTTATTGATTTAATAATAAATTTGATCTGCCAAATTAATAACTCATTCTACTTTATCAATAAATCATATAGAAATGCAAATACCCTTCCATCCCAATATCACAGTATTTTTGACTTGTTGCTAAGAGCCATAGCAAGGTCAACAAGCTCGGTTGCGATTACCACTATCAAATCATCTACAGAGACAATCCCAGAGAGTTTCCCATCTTTAGTAACCGGCATCCTTCTTATCGAATACTCTGATAAAGTGCTTAAGATATCCATGATATTAACAGCCTCATCGACGTAAATTAAATCTTTAGTCATAACCTCTTCAATAATAACTTCCTCTGGATTTCTCCCTTCAGCTATTACCGATATAACCATATCTCTATCCGTAATTATACCAACCGGAAACCTCTCAGCATCAACTACAACTAATGAGCCAATATCTTCTCTCATCATAAGATATGCGGCTTCTGAAACAGGTGCTGAAGGACCTATGGTTATTACATTCCTGTTCAGTATATCTTTTAAAGGCTTCGTGCTTCGAATCAGTGTTCTCTTCATTCTGCCCTCCCTTCAAAGATTATGATGATGCTCATAATATAAAGAATATAGCAATACTAATAGGATACAACCTTTTCTCAGTAACTTAAGGGGATTATAGGAAATAGGTATATGTTTTTAGATAACAGGACCGAAAATATCATTTATGAAGTGCGGCAAGTTTTTCTAGTTCTTTTAGCTTAGACGGTTCTCCAAGGGCTACCAAAGTATCCCCCGAATTTATTATGCTGGTCGAGTTCGGGTTAAATTCCATTGTTCCATCCGGGCGCTTTATAGCAACTATTATAATTTCCAGGTCTCTCCCGATTCCCGTATCCACAAGAGTTCTTTCACTCAATATAGAACCTTTGCCCAAAAGAATCTCTTCCAACTGAAGTTCAAGATTCCCGGTCTTTGTGGCAAATTCTAAGAAATCAACAACTGCGGGTTTTAGTATACTGTTTGCAATCCTGATTCCTCCTGTGAAATAAGGAGACACTACCCTGTCTGCACCCGCTCTTAGAATCTTTCTTTCAGAGCTCTCCTCACTGGCCCTGGTCACTATAAACAAATCAGGATTTAAATCACGGGCGCTCAAAACTAAAAATAAATTTTCTGCATCCGTAGGTAGTACGGATATTAATCCCTTGGCGTTTTCAATACCGGCGCTTTTTAACACATCTTCGTTATTTGCATCACCTTCAAGTATTAAAAATTCGCCTTTCTCTGCATCCGACACTGAATTCTTTTCAATTATTAATATGTCTATATCTCTTGAGGAAAACTCTTTCGCAATGGTTTTGCCCATTCTGCCGAATCCGCATATGATATAATGGTTTTTTAATTCTCTGATCTTTTTCTCCAACCTTTTTCTCCCTATTAAACCCTCAAGTTCTCCCTCTAAAAGAAGTTTTGCTTCGGTACCAAGCAGATAAAGAATTATACCTACACCGAGTACCAGAAGAACAATTGTAAATATTTCTCCTGCAGCTGTAAGATCATGGACTTCACCATACCCAACCGTGGTTATCGTTATTACCGTCATAAAGAGGGAATCCCTAAAATTCCAGCCCTCTATGATCATATAGCCGGCAACGCCGAAAGCATTAATAAAAATAAGGAGTACAATAGATAAAAAGAACTTTTTTTTAATTCCGGTCATTTGCAATTCATAAGAATTAAATTAGATGATCCGCGCATTTTAAGACAAGGCTATAAAATACCCGGTCATAACGTAAAAAAACTACAAGAAATAATAAGGAGAAGCAAATGCGTAAAATTTGAAAGTACAAGATTATATAAACTCGGCGATGGATAATATGATGCCTAAGGAGTATGAGGAAAAGCATTTAAAAAAGCCAGGAATCTCTAGTTTCGCGGTACAGCTTTTGGGTGAGGGCAATTCTGTCAAAATCTAACTCATGCTATGAACCTGTTATAGGGGGTCAGGTCATTATGTCGGAATGACTTATCACAAATATATCTTTATTGTTTTAATATTCTAATTCAGCTATTGCGCGTTGTTTTGTATCATATGGTATAATCATTTAAATTCAATTATCTAAGTTTATATAAGTATTACAAAGCTTAGATACGTAATACTCCAAGAACTGAGGGGGTCCCAAAATATGGGTCAAGAGTGTTACAAAAGGAGTTGAATGTTTGCAGGTCCTTATGGGCATCAATGAACTTTTGTTTTGTAAATTGACTGACAGATAAAATTCCATTTCC
>JAJCZT010000009.1 GCA_029262255.1 Deltaproteobacteria bacterium | reverse complement strand
AAATATGATAGCGGGATTTACTCAAAGGAGGTTACTGAGCTCACATATCAAGAATTATTTGATAGAGCACAAGAAAAAACCAAGAACGGCAGAGGGGTAATTCTTGATGCAAGCTTTTCAAAAAGAAAATGGAGAGAGTCTATTGTGGAGAGGGCTGAAAGTTTAAATATCCCCTTATATTTTTTACAAACACACGCTCCTAAAGATGTAATCGAGCAAAGACTCATAAAAAGAGAGCAGGAGAAAACATCTATTTCAGATGCCAGACTAGAGATATTGGATAGATTTATTAGCGAGTTCGAAGAACCTGCCGAGCTCAGCGGAAGAAACTTAATAACTATAGATGCGACTAGGCCCCTTTTGGATAATATGGAATCTATATTTAAAGATATAATACTTGGAAATCTTGATTCATAGGTTTATAGAATAGGGCAAAAAAACTCAGAAGTGAAAATCAGCCCTTATTTACCAGATTTCGTATACAGAGGAATCGACGGCTCTGTTACGACCTTTTCACAAATCGCATACTAAAGTTCATTATCAACAAAATAGTAGTACTCAGCAATATATTTAAGAATCGACTCAAAATTGTCAGATTATCGCACATCTGACATTCCAAATATTAACAGCACTCCGTAATTATTTAGAAACACACTGGCATGATTATTGCAAATAATTATATTACCTACATAATAAACAGTATTATCTACATAAGAATACGATAATGAAAAATACCACATCTTCGACTGGAATCCCTAGAGGTTTACCCAAAGCCGCTCACTGTCTGCACTGTGGGGAAGAGGTCGATCTATCCAATGTAGTTTTTTCCAATGGCAATTATTTTTGCTGTACGGGATGCAGCTCTGTCTTTGAGCTGCTTAATACCCTGGGACTTGGTAATTTCTACAAAATCAAAGAAGAGCAAAATATAGAGAAAACCGGGCGTCCAATTGATCCTGAGGAAGCTGAAGAATACGGATACCTGGATCAAGACAATTTTATAAATCAATACACGAGTTCTGAATACCCGCTTAAGATGGATTTTTATATCGAGGGTATCCACTGCGGAGCCTGTCTCTGGCTGATTGAGAAAATCCCTGATTACGCGCCTCATATCGAGTCGGTTTCTCTAAACATGTCAAGTAACGTTGCCACTGTAAATTTCAAAGACGAAAAGAAGTTCTCAAGCTTTCCCGAAATAGTAAAACGATTCGGGTATAAAGCGCATCCAATCAAGATTGATGAAGAAGCCCAGGAACTAAAGAGGAAAGAAAACAGAAAATCCCTTATTAGGTTATCAATCGCGGCAGTGTGCGCCGGAAATATAATGCTCCTGTCTGCCGCAATTTATTCAGGTGCAGAGGGGATATTTGCCAAACACTTCGGGCTGTTAAATCTATTATTATCTCTGCCCGTAGTCGCATATTGCGCCGTCCCGTTTTATAAAAGCGTAATTAGTTCACTCAGGAGCAGGCGCGTAACAGTTGATATCCCAATTGTTTTTGTAATTGTAGTCGGATTTTTTCTCAGCACTTATAACTATTTAAACGGAAACGATCAAGTCTACTTTGATTCGGTTACAACCTTTATATTTTTACTTCTCGCAAGCAGATATTTCCTTAAATCAATACAAGAGAGAATTACCAGAAAAGAGCCGGCGAGCAGATTACTCTTCTCTCAAAATCGGATACTGATTTGGGATAACCAAAACAAACAATTCTTTCTTGAACCCATTGAAGATCTAAGAGCGGGGCAAAAGGTGAAGCTTAAAAAAGGTGAGCGTATTCCTCTAGACGGAAAACTTTTATCTCCTGACGCCGAGCTAAATCTATCGGTCCTGACAGGAGAGAACATACCACAAACTGTACTCAAACATGACGTTATCTACGCCGGATCAATTCTGGAATCAGAACAAGCAATTATAGAGGTTACAAAGACCGGGGACTCCACACGTATCGGCAAATTGCTGGATGAGGTTGAGAAAAACTATAGAAGCAAAATCAGCTCCTCTACTTATAGCGACAAATTTGCGGCAATCTTCACGCTCTTAGTCGGTGTTATAGCAATTATCTCTTTCGTTACAATTTCTACGATCATCAGCCCGGCAACCGCTTTAAGTAGAGTAATGGCTTTTGTATTAATAGCCTGCCCCTGTGCTTTTGTATTTGCTCTACCACTCTCATTGGGGTTTTCTCTAAACTCCGCTGTTGAAAAAGGGATACTTATAAAAAGTACGCAAATTTTTGAGAAACTTCCTCACGTCACAAATATTTTCTTCGATAAAACAGGCACTCTGACAAAAGGTGTGTATAAAATCCTCAAATGGAACACGGAGAAACTCTCAGAATATGATCAGGCAGCCATCGTGGCAATTGAAAAAGAATCAAGCCACCCAATCGCTCGAGCCATAGTATCTCACCTTGGCGACAAAGACGTTAAATTGCCGGGAGTAACAAATTTTAAGCACATCTATACAAAAGGAATAGAGGCCCGGGTCGGCAATCATATTTATGAGTTTATGTCAGACAAAGATATTAAGAGTTCAAATGATATCAACGAAATCATAACCACAAAAATAGTCATTAATAAGGATGGAGAAACCCTCTCGGAGTTATACCTGGGTGACTCCTTAAAAGAAGATGCAAAATTTGTAGTCAATCTACTCAGGAACAAGGGCTACAAGCTCCATATCCTGTCCGGAGATAACGAGAATAATGTTAAGCAGACCGCGCTCAAACTCGGAATTGCGGAGGAGGATATTTATTGGGAGCAAACTCCTGAGGAAAAAGCTCTAATTGTTAAAGGGCTTAAACATTCCATGATGATAGGTGACGGCTTAAACGACACCTCGGCTTTTTCCTCTGCGGATGTAGGGGTCTCGGTACAGGGAAGCGTGGAGGAAAGCCTTAAGGTCTCAGACGCTTATATTTTAAATAACAACCTTATTAATATCGCGGATCTTTTAGAACATGGGAACATCACAAAAAAAAGCATAAAGAGAAACACTCTATTTTCAGTAGCTTATAACATAACAGCCGGCACACTTGCTCTGCTTGGGTATATTAATCCTCTAGCTGCAGCAGTGCTAATGCCCCTAAGCTCTCTACTTCTAATCGGCTCAAGCCTGTACGGGCAGAACAATCTTAATCAAAAGAGGCAAGGTGCAATCTTATGAATATAATTTTTCTAACTCTCGGGGTCTCTATTGCAATAGCGCTTTTATTCCTGGGGGCTTTCATATGGGCTACCAAAAAAGGGCAGTACGACGACCTTACAACACCAAGCCAAAGAATGTTACTTGATGATTACGAAATAACAGAAACAAAGAAGGATGAAAAGGAGGAGCAAGTTAAATGAGTTCAACGATCAAACCTAACGCGGGAATCATGGACAGAATCATCTACGATGACGACATCGTAAAAATGTTTATATATGCCACGATATTTTGGGGAGCCGCGGCATTTGTCGTAGGATTACTTGCGGCCCTCCAGTTAGCTTTCTGGCCAGCGAACCTGGAACTCGAATGGCTTACATTTGGTAGGATCAGGCCTCTGCATACAAATGCCGCCATTTTCGCATTTGGCGGTAACATAATATTTGCGGGCGTATACCATTCAACCCAAAGACTGCTTAAGACTCGAAATTTCTCTGACATGCTGAGCAAGATCCATTTCTGGGGCTGGCAGCTAATCATCGTGGGCGCACTGATCACACTGCCCTTAGGTTATACGATGGGTAAGGAGTACGCAGAGCTCGAATGGCCGCTCGATATAGCGATCGCCGTAATATGGGTGGTTTTCGCGATAAATTTCTTCGGCACAATCGCAATAAGAAGGGTAAGGCACCTTTACGTCGCCCTATGGTTCTATATAGCAACCATTGTGACCGTTGCCCTTCTTCACATAGTGAACTCAATTGAAATACCTGTTGCTTTGTTTAAAAGCTACCCTGTCTATGCCGGGGTTCAGGACGCATTAGTACAGTGGTGGTACGGACACAATGCAGTAGCATTCTTCCTAACAACACCCTTTTTAGGGTTGATGTATTACTATGTCCCCAAAGCGGCGAACAGGCCTATATACAGCTACAAACTTTCTATCATTCATTTCTGGTCCTTGGTCTTTATTTATATTTGGGCTGGGCCTCATCATCTCTTAAATACGGCTCTTCCCGACTGGGCACAGACGATAGGCATGGTATTCAGTGTAATGCTTTGGGCTCCCAGCTGGGGTGGTATGATTAACGGTCTTCTGACATTAAGGGGAGCATGGCATAGGCTACGTACCGATCCTATCATCAAATTCCTGGCTGTAGCTATAACATTCTACGGAATGTCTACGTTCGAAGGCCCACTTCTATCGATTAAATCCGTAAGTTCATTAGCTCACTATACGGACTGGATTATCGGGCACGTTCACGGAGGCACTCTCGGTTGGAACGGATTTCTTACGTTTGGAATTATTTACTATCTCGTACCAAAGCTCTGGAACACGAAGATGCACAGTGAAAGGCTCATGAACTGGCATTTCTGGATCGGCTTTTTAGGAATCCTGCTCTACTACATCTCCATGTGGGCAAGCGGTATAACTCAGGGACTCATGTGGCAGGCAATTGGAGAGAACGGGCAGCTTGTATATCCTGATTTTGTTGAAACAGTGATGAGAATAGTACCCCTTTACTGGGTTAGATTTATAGGCGGCGCTCTGTTTTTGATAGGCTTCCTATTCCTAATATATAACGTGTGGGTAACAATAAAGCACGCCCCGAAAAAGGTGAAATCATATGTTGAGGTCTCCCCTCTTAAGGCAGACGTGACCGCAATAGGAACAGGACACAGAAAGCTCGAGGCGCTGAGTCTTGTTTTCACTGTGATTCTCTTTATCTCGGTACTAGTAGGCTCGGTCATAGAGATACTGCCTACGCTCTCGATTTATAAATACCTCCCCTCAAGTGAAAAGACAGAGCCCTACACCCCGCTTGAGTTAGCCGGCAGAGACATTTACATAAAAGAGGGCTGTTATGTATGCCACTCGCAGATGATACGAAAGCTTCCATTTGACGTCCTCCGTTATGGTCCAAGCTCAACTATCGCGGAGTCAATGTATGACCATCCATTTCAGTGGGGATCAAAAAGGACAGGACCCGATCTTGCGAGGGTGGGAGGAAAGTATCCTGATATGTGGCACCTACGCCATATGATAAATCCAAGGGAGATCACACCAAACTCGATCATGCCCTCTTATCCATGGCTTGCGGCTAAAAAGATCGATTATCACATTCTGCGAAAGAAATTCAGCGTGATGAAGATGCTTGGGGTCCCCTATAATGAAGAGGAAGTTGCAAACGCGGATATCATCGCCGAAAAAGAGGCTGCCAGGATATACGAAGAATTGCTGAGCCAGGACAAATCCCTGGAATCGGCAAAGGATACGGAGATCATCGCGCTAATTTCTTATCTTCAATGCCTTGGCAAAAAGAACTTGAGTGAGGGGGAGACACAATGAAACAAGTAGCGCTTTCGTACTTTGAAAACATAGAGCTTACCAATCTGGCTCTTATTCTGTTCCTGGTGGCATTCCTTATTGTTGTCGTCAGCGTAATGAGTAAAAAAAATAAAAAGTTATACGAGGAAATGGAACGCTTACCTCTTGAAGATGAGAAATATGAGTTAAAGGAGGACAACAAATGAGTGACAAAGACCAACTAATAAAAGATCATGATTATGACGGCATACAGGAGTTAAATAACCCCCTACCCGGCTGGTGGTTAATGACCTTTTATATAACAATTGTGTTCGCTGTTATTTATTACTCATATTACACTTTTTTTGGCGGACCGACTTCGGATGAGGAGCTTGCGCAACAGATGAGCGTTATCAGCTCGGAGCAGCAGTTAGCACAGGAGACGGTTCCGGTTAAGTCGGAAAAAGACTATCTTGCACTCCTGGGTAACAAGGAAGTGCTTGAACAAGGGAAAGCGGAATACGCACTAAAATGCCTTGCATGCCACGGTGACAAGGGACAAGGACTTATCGGGCCAAATTTTGCCGACGAGTACTGGATCAATGGAGACGGCTCGGTGGCCGCTATACTTGAGGTTGCCAACAACGGGGTAGCGGACAAAGGGATGCCCGGCTGGAAAGGAGTGATTCCCGAAGAAACGCTTGAAGCGGTAGCAGTATATATTTACAGCCTCCAGGGGACTAATCCCCCAGGGGCAAGGCCACCCCAAGGAGAAAAAGTAGAGCGTAAGTGAGAGTTCTCGATCAAAGAAACCTCCCGGATGAGCGCCCGGCATCCATGGATGAGTCCGGGAGGAGGGTCTTTATTTTCCCAGCTCCTGTAAGCGGTTTTTGGAGGCGCAGCCGGAGTATTGTAGAGATTTTCCTTATAATCTTTTTCCTGATACTTCCGTGGATTAAGATCGGAGGTCATCAGGCTCTATTGCTTAATATCGGAGAGAGGCAATTCTCTATCTTCGGCCTTACATTCTGGGCTCATGACGCTCCCCTTATCTTTTTTTTGCTTGCGTTCCTTACAATAGGTCTGGCCTTTATCACGGCCATATGGGGCAGGATATGGTGTGGATGGGCGTGTCCTCAGACTGTATTTATTGATGGGGTTTTCAGAAAACTAGAGTACTGGATTATAGGAAGTCATATACAGCAGCGAAATCTCGCCAAAGCCCCCTGGAACATAAAAAAAATCTTTAAATTAAGCCTGCTATGGTCGTTATTTCTTCTAGTTAGCCTCGTAATCGCGCATAGCTTCCTGGCCTATTTTGTAGGTGCGGACAGTCTTGTCGAAATGACCCAGTACAACCCTGAGGAGAACTGGACAATTTTTCTTGTCATGGGATTCACAACGGCTGTAATCCTATTTGATTTCGGTTGGTTCAGGGAGCAGTTCTGTATTATTATGTGCCCCTATGGAAGGTTTCAATCCGTCCTAATGGATGACGATTCCTTAACAGTTTCCTATGATCCGGGGAGAGGAGAGCCCCGAAGAGGGAAAACAAAATCAGAAGAGCCAGTGGGTGACTGTATAGACTGTTACAAATGCATAGCCGTGTGCCCGACCGGAATAGATATAAGAGATGGGCTTCAGCTCGAGTGTATAGGCTGCACGGCGTGTATTGATGCTTGTGATGAAGTAATGGAGAAGATAGATAAACCCAGGGGACTTATAAGATACGCAACAGGGAACAGTCTAAGAGGAATCAAATCAAAGTTTCTGGAACCTAGAGTTGCAATATACTCCGTTTTACTTATCGCCGTAATTTCTGCCCTCATTTTCTCTGTTTCCAAAAGAGAGGACATAGTGATAACTGTGCTTAGAGGAAAAGACAGCCCATACCAAGTAATAAAAAAGGATGGAGAAAGCGAAGAAGTAATAAATCATTTCAAACTGCGCTTAAAAAATCAGACTTTTGAAAATTTAAGCCTTGAGATGGTACTGCCTGACATATGGAAAGAAAAGAATATTCATATTGTATCCCAGACACAGGCAATTGAGCTTGAGGGAGGAAAGAACTCTACTTTACATATATTCATCAAGTTCCCCCCCTCTGTTACGGGAGTAGAGGGATCAAGAAACATAAAACTTGATTTCATAGATGCAAAAGACAATAAGATTAAAATACAGGAGGACGTAAAGCTTGTCGGACCTAAGTCAATTTGAGGAACTAATAAGACACTGGTCTTTCCTCTCTGTACCGCTTGCCGTCTTTGTTGCAAGTATTCTGGGAAGCACGCACTGCGTTACAATGTGCGGTCCCATAGCTATAACTGTAAATAATAGCAACGGCTACATGAGCCTTTACCATATAGGACGACTAATAAGTTATTTGATCCTTGGAATACTGGCCGGGTTTTTAGGTGAGGCTTTTCTGTCTAACAATTTCCCTCTTATTTCAACTATTTCCATAGTCTTAATTTCCATATTTTTTATTTATACGGGGTATAAGCTCGTTGCGGGAAAACCCCTGGAATTTCTACCGAGTAAAACGATTGCGTCCCTAATTTCAAAACCCGCTAAATGGTCTCTTTCTCAGCGAAGACCTGTTAAATCCCTCACTCTGGGAATAGTAAACGGTTTTCTCCCTTGCGGATGGGTTTACATATTTGTGATCGGGGCGGTTACAACAAAGAGTCCTCTTTACAGCGCAGGAATACTTTTTATATTTTGGCTTGGTACAGTACCTGCTTTATCGGCATTCCCTTATATATATAAAAAGACATTCAAGAGAGCCCCGAGGACACTGGCGATTGCCGCGGGTGTGTTATTAATTGCGGTTGGATTAACAAATATTACGCTCCATCTTGTAGCGGGCGAGAACCATCATAATCATCAAGCACATAGTATAAAGCAATAATCGTATGTTCTTGTGCTGCTAAACAGATAATAAGAAACCTGCTGGAAAATCAGCTCGGTGCAATTATTTTGTAATTAACGGCACATAATGATTATTCATTACTTCCAGAAAACATTTAAGAATATCGGTTGTTGAAATTATCCCCGTCAGTTCACCGGATTTCTCGATTACAGGTATAGCATTAAATTTACCAATACTGATTAGCTTGCCAGCTTCGGTTATTTGCGAATCTTCTGTAATAATTACAGGGTCCTTGGTCATAATAAGACCCACCGTTAGATCGTTCATTTTTAGGTTTTGAACCATAGCCATGCGAAGATCACGGTCTGTTACTATGCCGACTAATTCTCCCTTGTCTACAACCGGCGCTTGACGGATACCCTTTTCCAGCAACAAATTAAATGCATTTTTAACATTTTCATTCGGAGGCAAAACAATAGGGTTCTTAGTCATATATTCTTTTACAAGCATCTCTCACCCCTATTGTATTTATTTGACACTACTGTGTTTATTTGACACTACAGCAGCATATAGCGCAAAACAATGCCAATTTTGCTCACTGCTATCATCACTTATAAATCATGCATGCCGGGTGTATATTGTCAAAATTTATACATTTAACAATACCAAGATTCGACCCCGCAACTCAGTCTCCCTTCCTAGGAGATCCGTGAAGAATAGCTACAAAAACCAACTCTTCATCTCCCGCTTTAATAGAATGCTTTTCATTAACATCATAGATAAGGATTGAGCCCGCCCCGGCGGTTTCCTCAGAGCCGTCACCGCCTTTAAAAACTCCTTCGCCTTTTAGCACCAAGAGATAAACGGGAGAGGACGGAGAGCTGTGCTCCTTAATTTCCTGCTCCGGCAGGAGAGCGAACTGTAAAAGTCTTCCATTTTTATCAACATGAATCGACCGGGCTATCGGATGACTCTCGTTATATTCAATACCACTTAGAAGATTGACATATTCCATAACGCACCCCCGGGGTTAAAATTTATTTTTTCATAACCCACTTTGTTGCTTCGCTTAGACCGCCCAGGTATTTACCGTTTTCTTTATCGGCAAATTCCCTTGCTTCTCCCTCGTTCCCCAGAGCTATTACTCCATGGCCCATAGGGGTAGCAATACTTTGAACCCAGACATAGTGCGCGTTTTTCCCGTCGATCCACGTTTTAGAGCCGTAATCCATTACATAAATCGCAGATATGCCATCTTTGTGCACCTCAGCCATGTAATGGAACATACAGCCCAGGTCATCAAAATTTACGGCCTCACCCACGGACAATTGATACTGGGCGGCAAAATCCTTCTCGCTGATTATCATCTTACATCTCTCACATACATTCTCTCCGTAATAAATTTCAACTGGTCCTGTTTGAGGATCATTTTTACAGGAAAACACTAAAACCATAACAAACAAAAGAACTAATTTTATCTTCATATCTCCTCCTTCCTAAAACGCGTAAAGGCCAAATATGCGTATCCCAGAGGGATCAGGGTCCAGAGAAGCATGATTCCAAACAGGAGATAAAACACTCCCTCCTTCCCAAAGGTCCTGACCGCATAAATCCCCACGGGACCCAGAATCTCGAACCTGGGACTAAGCGCTAAAACCGAGGCTATCTTAAAAACCTCTGCAGGATTCAAGAGAGCCAATGCGAAAACCTGCTCAATTCCCAGACCCATAGCAACTGTTGTCCCCATAATTCCCAGATCTCCCAGAATTATAAACAAGAGCCATAGAAAGACCGCAATACCAATGGATTTCGACGCCCTTTTGGAATAAACCGAAACCAGTAGGCCTATGCTGAGAAGAGAAGCGGCAAGAAGAGCGGATAGAAAGGCGGTGGTAATGTATTTTGAGACATCCCCTTCTCCCCCGCCTATGGCTACGCCGACTCCCGCAAGCCCGAATCCCAAGGATATGGAGAACCAGATCGGAATTAAGGTTCCTATGAATTTCCCCACAAATATTTCAGACTTTGTTATCGGATGAGATAGGAGATAAGAAAGCGTGCCGTTTTCTCTCTCGGAAGAAATACTGATTGCCCCTGTTACAAGCGCGATTAAAGGCACAAATAATAATACGAGATTAATTAAACTCGCGGCAGTCTTGCCGAATCCCGAATAGCCCGCAATCTCGCTCCTTGAAGAAGCGAGAAACAAAACAAGAAGAGCCAGCAGCGAAAAGCAGATCGTATAAAGCAAAAACCATCTGTTTTTTATAGATTCCCCTGCTTCCTTTCTCACTATTAATAAGACGTTCTTAATATCCATTTTCTTTTATCCTATCTATGATGTTTTCCATAGAGGGCTCTTGTATTTTGAAATCAGAAATGGGTATTTCTTCCTGTAAAAGTTTTTTAAGGACATCTACTCTTTGCTTGCTGTCAGTCTCTATATTGAGCCCCCTGCCATTAGATTCAGCGTTATGAAATCCCTCCCTGGCCAGGATACCGATCGCTCTTTCTACGCTACCCTGAGGTACAACTAAATTGATGGTGATCTTAAGCCCCAAGAGCTCTTGCAGGTTTTCCGGCCGACCCTCAAAAACGACCTTTCCCGATTCCATAAATAGCGCTCTGTCTGCCAGTAAATCAACCTCATCCAACCTATGTGATGAAAAAAGTACAGTTTTACCTTTATTTTTATATTCTTTTATAAGATTAAGGAAGTCCCCTCTTGCACCCGCATCGAGGTTTGAGGTAGGCTCGTCCAGTATCAGCACCTCGGGGTCGGAAAGTAAGGCTATTGCAAAAGAGAGGCGCTGTCTCATCCCTCCTGAGAGCTCCGAGGTGGATTTCCTCTCATGCTCTTTAAGCCCTACCAAATCCAGCACTTCATCGACTCTTGATGATCTAACCCGTCGTATCGAGCCAAAAAACCCTAGCACATCCCTAGTCCTCATATCGTAAAACAAGGGCTCCTGTGGGACGTAACCCGCTAGTGATTTTGCCTCTTTTTCATTTTCTTTAATATTGAGACCGTTTAGTGTTATTTCCCCGCTATAATCAAGTATCCCCAATACGCATTTGATAAGAGTGCTCTTCCCGGCACCGTTAACGCCTAAGAGCGCCAGAGATTCTCCTGCATTTAAACTAAAGCAAGCCTTATCAACAGCTGTAATGTTCCCGAAACGCTTTGTTACATCCTTTACTTTAATCAATATTTTCTCCAATCACCGCCTGATAATGTAAAAAAACGCAAAAAGAGGAATAAGTGTCATAAAGGCGGATACAATAAAAAGATTAAGAGAGAACTTCCCCTTGGGACTATCAAACCGGTCACTGATACGAGAGGACATCAGTGGATAATTGTCGGTAACTTTTGGCGCCGGCTTCATTACCGGAAAGGCATCAGAGGCAAGCTCGATGGCCTGAGCTACAGGACTGTATATAAATATTCTTAGCACCGGATTTGAATCAATGAGACCCTCAAAAAGGCTTTCAGCCTTATACGGGATCTCTCCTATCCCGTCTTTATCTTCATCATACCCTCGATAATCACTCCAGTAATTCCCTTTATTCTCCTCAAACCACTTATTACCCGCAAGAACTCCGCCCCCTCTTACCTCCACCTGCTCAACGTTATCAATAAAGCTGTTTGAGACTATAATGTTTCTCTGTATTGACGGCATAAGAGATATGCCTATATCGTTGAAAGCTATTACGTTGTCCTCTAATGTGTTCCAGGAATCTACTGAATGAGGGGAATTATCCATATAAATTCCTATACGGTTATCTATAAAGAGGTTCTCTGAAGCAACTATGTCATCAAGGTCCTTAAATCCGATTCCATAACCGGTTGCCGGTCCTTGATTGAGCGCGAAAATATTGTAGTGGAATTTAATATTATTACTATACATAAGAAAGCCGCCTACATAATTACCAATGAACAGATTGTCTTCAAATACGTTGTTATCACTGTACATATAATGAAGCCCATATCTCCCCTGCTCTATTTTGTTACCCTTAATCAGAGTATCACCCGACCACCACATGACCAGATCCCTGGCTCCTGTAATTGTGTTATCCAGGATCTTGGTTTTTGAGCTATACCAGAGGCGAATCCCATCCCCTCTAACAGGAATAGGGAGATCCTTGCCGACTATTGTATTGTTGCGTATGAGTGTTCCTGAAGAGTTTTTTAAATATATTCCGAACAGCACATCATGCAAATAATTATCTTCAATGATTGAGCCCTGTGCGGAATCAAGAACTATTCCCGTATCTTCCACAGTCAGACTCTCACCGCTTCCACTTACATGAAACCCTTTAAAAGTAACGCCCGGGGCCTTTATTAAAACAACGGTTCCTTTCCCGCCGCCGTCAATATTAGGTTCATTTATGCCGATTAGATTTAAAGTTTTATCAACGATTATGTGCTCATTATAAGTGCCGCCATTAACCCTAATGGTATCGCCGCTCTTTGCCGACAATATGGCTTGAGATATAGAGGTAAACGGCCCTTTAGGAGAGACGATATGAACTGTTTCCGCCGACACGGCTACAGAGGTCGAAATGGCAGTCAGAAAAACAAGCACCGAGATATAGCTAGCCATATTATTTCCTTACTACAACTCGCCTCCTTATTTTAATGTTAGGAGTTAGGGGCAGAACCAACAATTAGCGGCTTGTATGCCTTTCGGTGGTAGTAGAGTCCTATAATAATTAGTATGGACGCCGCAATAGACATATACAAGCCTATTTCCCAACTTGCGACTGTTAGGAACTGCGCAATCTTACCCTCGCCTAACAAAGGAGGAACAAAAGGCTGTATGGCATTACTAAGCGCCGCTCTACTATCCAAATTCATACCAAAGGTCCGCATCCAAAAATAGAGGTCCCCTAAAAAGAATAGCGGATACAATATGGCTGGAATACATAGAAATAGGGCAAAGGGACTATGTACAAAGATAGTGCCGGCTATGAGCAAGACGAGCCCCACAATCATAAAGATACTTAGCGTCCGCTCCAACACCGCTGCCTCACCCATGGGTTTCATTCCTATATAGTGATTAAGCCCGTCTATTTCCTGAATATCGCCGGTTAGACGGTTTACATACATACTTGCTTGCAGACCATCCGGATACTGAGGTGCAAAGAGGGTTAATTTCCAGTAAGGGAAAAAGATTGAAATAAACAGTATAAAGGCAGCTAATACCATTATGATAGAGGGGAGCAGAAATCTCCCCTTTTCCTTTTTCCAAAGTTCTTTCGGTATACGAGGACCAAATATTAAGTCATTTTCTCTTATTGGTTCATTCATCTGCAACCTCCGTTGTGACAAGCACTAATTTTGCAGGGGCAACCCTTAATAATTGTATTTTGGGAGAGCCCTCTATAATAATGCATCTTATGAGCACCCCCCCGTTTATCCTGTAAACTCTTCTTATTGTCCGCTTAGGATACTTTTAGCGTTTAAGCCCGCCGTTGCAGCTTTTACATAGTACTGCCATGCCATATTATAACCGAAATTAGCTTTTTCCCATTCTTTTGCAGCCATGGCCTCATCACCCTGCTTAAGAAATTTATCCCCTTCTCCAAGCTGGATGACAGCATCCGCGATAAGTTCCTTGGCGACAGGGTTATCCTTGTCACCCATTTTTTCCAATTCTCCGTATACATTCATAACAGCCTCTCTGGTGCTCGTAGCCTGTTGCTGCCATGACTTGGCGGTCTCTTCGTTTTGAGCCCCATAGGCAATACCTGTAAAACCAAGAATCAACATTACTATAAATAAGGTGTTAAGTGTTCTCATTCTTACCTCCTCACTAAGATTCTTTCTTGTACTCCATCCCCCTTAACAAGAAACCATTAAGGGGGATAAGAGAGTTTTTTTAGACCCTTTATGTGTTGTCGGGTTCTACGAGCAAATACCCCATCATTTCCAGATGAAGAGCAGAACAAAACTCAGAGCAGTAGAAAGGAAATACACCCGGCTGATCAGCTATGAACTTGACCGTGTTGGCCTCACCCGGCTCAAGACTGAGATTTATGTTGTAACCCTCAATTGCAAATCCATGGGTAGCATCCCTTGCTCGCTCAACATTTGTAATATGGAGAATTACCTCATCTCCCTGGTTAACAGTGATATGTTCAGGATTAAAGTGACTTCTTATAGCCGTCATCCATACCTCTACCTTTCCGTCTGAGCGAACAATCTTTTCACCGCCGGATTTGGCGGCGTCAGGATCCACGCTCATCGTCCCGGGGTTAAATCCAACCTCAGGATAAACAAACCATGGATTAAGTTTGTCGGCCTTGATCATCTGCACATAATGAGGCTCTCCTATACCAATTGGCATATCGTAGAGGAGCTGCATTTTCTCGCCTGACACATCAATAAGCTGAAAGTTCTGAGGCAAAAGAGGACCGACAGCCGTAAACCTGTCAATAGACCACTTATTTAGCGCTACACAGTATTTGCCGTCCGGAGAAGTTGTATCTCCTTCGGCACAAACAGTGTGTCCGATATTGTACTGAACAGGAATTTTCTCTGTCAGCGTCCAAGCTTCTTCACCCTCGTTGTAAGGAGGTCCGAGCTTCCACTTAGCAAGCGTGCTTTCTATGAAAACACTTGTGTAGGCATTGCCTTCATTATCGAACTGAGTATGAAGAGGGCCTAAACCAATTTCCAACTGAGCAGCAACTACATCGTTATAGGTGAGAATCGGCACGCCATAGACGTCATTTCCCTCAAAATTTTTGTCTTTTATCGCCTTTTGTATTTTATCGAAGCTGTAGATCGTAGCATGTGTATCCAATTTACCAGCCACTACCAAGTATTCGCCTCCTGGAGCGACATCTACACCGTGAGGACTCTTAGGCTCTGGAATAAAGTAAAGAAGACCTTCGGAGATGGACGTTTCAAGAGAAATAACCTTAACGCCGGAGATCTCTTTGGTTTTCCCGGGCTGTTTTGCAACTTCCGCGGCTTTCTTTAGGTCTATTACGTGCATATAATCCATATCCCTTTGAGACACACCGGCTTCAAATGGTGGCAAGCCCTGCTCTATACCGCCTGTTGCAAGTTCTGTGTTAATCGAATTGCAGAAAATCCATCCTTCACTTACTTTCTTTCCAGCGTCGCATAGGTCCTGCCAGTATGGAGGAAGCTCCATCTGAAATGAGCCCTCTGCTACTATCCTCCCCTTTTCTCGGTCAAATTTGTGAAGAGCCATTACTCCACGGAATTTCTCCTGATATTCATCCATAGTAGCATATTCTTGAAAGGGGAGAGGTGTTGCATATTGAGAAGACTGAATCACGTACTCGCTGTTAGGAGTTACAAAGGTAGAACCATGATCCGAAATAATGTTAGGAGTCTTAATAATTTGTTTTGTTTCAAAGTCGCGAAGGTCAATAAGGGCTACTCTAGCATTGGCTTTATCATTTATAAACAGATACTGACCGTCATACTCACCGTTAGTCTCGGTAAGAGCGGGGTGATGCGTATCAGCCCATCTGAGCTTCGTTCCGCTTTTCATATCACCGTCTTTAAGAAGCTTCGCGGATTCCTCTGAGCCGTATCCAAATCCCTGCCATGGCTCGGGAGTGAACGCCGCTATTACTTTTAGGAGACGCATAGACGGTACTCCTATTACAAAGACCTGCCCTGAATGCCCCCCGGATGAAAACATTAAATAATCATCATATATCCCTGAAGGGGTATATGTTTTTAACGCCGCTTCCACGTCTTTCGGGCTTAGATTACGGTCCTTTGCAATCTGTTCGGCACCTGCGGCCATATTTCCATTTTGTTCGACGGAACTCGTCTCATTATTACTGCCTGTTTTCTTATCGCCATTGGCACTATTGTTTTGGCATGAAACAATAAAAAGCCCGGCTATCAACAGGACAACCAAACTACTGAATCCCATTACTCTTCTTATAAACATAAAGAATTACCTCCTTTTATTGATGGTTCTTTTATTTCTCTGAATCCTCAAATTTCAAATATGAGATAATGTCCACTGTTTCTTCAACTGTAAGACCCTGGTTAGGCATAGGAACAAAATACTCTTTAAGAAGCTCCTTCGCTATTGGGTCCGTATAAATCATGGTGTCGGGGGACATAAGCCATTTCTCTAACCACACTTGCTCTCTTCGATCCGTAACACCTTGGAGATCGGGGCCCGAAAGCTTGCCGCCTCCGATCGTGTGACACGCAACGCAGCTCTTTGATTGAAAAAGTTCTTTTCCTTTCTCTACACTCTCCATATTAGGGGCAGCCTTATCTTCTTCGCCGCTACTCAAAGCGGGCGCTACAAATACAATGGCAATTGAAACTATCAGAAGCCAAACTGAAAAATTAAATCCCAGACCAACTCTCATACATTCTTCTCCTTAACAATGTGTTTTTGATATAAGCTTGTATTCTATATAATATAATATCATATTATAACTACATATAGTATTGCATAGTAGTGCAATTAAGATGCCAAGAGAATCCGTTGATATTACTATCTCTTAGAACCCATATGAATGTAAGGTGTCAGAAACTAGTACAGTTCTAATTAGCCCCGATTATATGGTCGGAAATATTTGTGCAGCCACATTTGGAAAGACTCTAATGAAACTCTTGAATAAAAACCTGTAACCCCAACAAGAGGGCACCCTTAACGGCATACCCTCTTTGTTCCAAGGGAGTGAAGCCCTTACGGGCTTCAGGAGAATACAAGAAATTAGAATCTAAATCCTAGTCTTCCTCCATAAGTACCAAATGAGCCGTTACTCCTGTCGACATAGTTGTAACGTCCTTCGGCGCCTACGAAGATCTTTTTGGTAACATTGAAATCCACTCCTCCTCCAGCGGCAATACCTAACTCGACGTTCCCCTGACCTGAGGGATAGCCTCTATTTTGAAGCGTACCTGGTTGCGGAGCAATACCACCAACTTGGTTACCCGGATCGCTCTCATTGAGAAATACGTTAAAGCTCGGTCCGGCAAGGATGTAGGGTTGAACTATATTATGAGCTTCAACCTTATATTTAAAAGCTAAAACGATCGATAGAGTTGTTAAATCAACTGTGTGCTGTGTAGGCAAAGCACCAGGAGCCACCGCATTAATAGTTGGCTCAAACGTAATATCCTCATCCGTTTTTGCCCAACCGATATTAATCAAGCCCATTAATTTTCCGGGGCCCAAGTTCTTCATAAGCGGCACTCCTAACTCTCCAGACATGTAAAATCCCGTTCCCGTCTTAAACGGTCCACTCTGAGCTCCAATAGTGAGCGCGAACTCAGCCCCGATCGGATTATCCGACTTCTTGGATACAGACTTCTGCATTTGGGCTTCAGATTCCTGCATCTGGGCCTGATTAGCCGCTTTTTCGGCCTCCAACTGTTCTATCTTCTGACTCAACAATTCATTCTGCCTGCGGTTCTGCTCATTCTCCCTCTGGTTCTGCTCAATCATCTGTTTGAGCTCCTGTATTTGCTGATCGCTTGC
>JAJCZT010000008.1 GCA_029262255.1 Deltaproteobacteria bacterium | reverse complement strand
AATTTTTCCATAACCCTTCTTCTAATCCAGAGTCCTCCATTAGCTAAGGTTGTTATGCAATCCATTAGTGTGCTCTGTTCAACATTGTCGATTAGAATTCCTCTAACACCCATTTTTAATACAAATAGCTCCTTATTGAAGTCATGGTTTTTAATAATCAAGAGTATTCTAATATTGGGAAACTCTTGCGTAGCAAGACTTATAGTTTCTAAGGTATTTGAAGAACCGGCATTTACTCCATCATCATATATAATAATAAGTGAAGGGCTAGATTCTTGAATCCTTAGTATCATCTCTAATTTGTTTGACGCATGTTCTAAAAGTTTTATATTAGGCTTGTTATCAAGTAGTCCTGAAAGGCCTTTTGATACAAGCTGATGAGAACTAACAATTAAAGTTCTAATATCTTGTTTTCCCTGATCTTGGTATAAGCGTTTACCAATTATATTTTCAATATAAAGAGTTTCCATAGATTATCCCCTTCTTACCGGATTAAGGTATATCAAATTCGAATATTTAAATCAATCAGGTGATCACTGTATTTTAAGTAGGGTGATTCTGTATATGCAGTTAACTAATTGTTAAGGATATCAGCATGTTATGAAGCATAATGAAGGTAAATAAGTGCTTATATTCTAAATTCAGACCACTAGAATTTATTGTATGATCTATGCTAAACTATCTTTCATGTGTCAATTTTAGAAATGTTTAAGGGTAGATAAAAATGGGGCCGAAGGCTTTAGGTGAATATTAAAATTAAATCAAAATCACTGAATAATGAAAGTGATTTACTGGAAGTAGAGGATATAGAAGATACCGATTCCGCACGCAAGCTCTATTGTGAGAAGCTTCAAGAGATACGCAGAGAAATAGGGAGTATAATTAAGAATAGAGATATTGAACTTGAAGACCAACCCGGAGTTTCAAATAATAAAAATTTATCCACAGAGACACCCGAGGAATTTCTTTATAAGAGTTTAAAACGCTACGTTAAGAAAAACCGATATGAAAAGATTATAAGGGTTGTCACTCAGAGTGTGCACAGATCTATAGACCTTAAGGATGTTATAGAGAATGCTTTAGATGCAATGAATAAACATATTGAGACTGCTGAAAATATCTCAATTTATATGGTTGAAGGGGAAGATGCCGTTCTTAAATCTTATCGGGGATATCCGGAACATTTGATAAAGAAGTTAAAGAGGATACCTCGTCCTAAAGGTTTTACCTGGAAGACCATAATAAGCGGAAAACCGATTCATTGTCCGAATGTTGATAAAGATTCCTCTATCGGGTCAAAAGGGAGAGAACTCGGAACAAAAAGTTATGTATCTATGCCAATTTGTTATTCTGGAAAAGCAATCGGGTGTATTAATATTAATTCTATTAAGAGATATGCTTTTGATAATGAAGAGTTAAATCTCTTGGAAATTGTAGCAAATCAGATTGAGACCGCGGTAAATAACGCGAAACAAGCAGAGGTACTCAGAAATTCGCAACAAGCTCTTAGAAAAGCGCATGACGATCTCGAGCAAAGAGTTAGAGAGCGTACTTCGGAACTCGAGAAAACAAACAGGTTACTTGTAAAAGAAATTCTGGAACGCAGATATGCGGAAAACGGGCTGAAACAGTCACTAACGGAAAAGGATGTGCTGCTTGAAGAAATACATCATAGAGTAAACAATAATCTTCAAATAATTTCAAGTCTTTTGAACCTTCAGTCAAGGCAGTTAAAGGATAAAAAAATCCTTAACTCTTTTAAGGAGAGTAATAACAGAATCCGCTCAATCGCTACTCTGCATGAGCAGCTTTATCGCTCAAAAGATCTTTTGAGAATTGATTTTACGGCCTATATCCGTAATATGACGGATAATTTACTGCACTCATACGGGATTGCGGATGATTCAATAAAAATCAATATAAACTCAGAGCGTATTTATCTTGATATAAATACTGCCATACCGTGCGGGTTGATTCTAAATGAGCTTGTCTCAAATGCAATAAAACATGGTTTTCCTGATCGTAGAAGTGGTGAAATTACGGTGGATTTTAACCGTGATGTGAATAGGTATATCTTAAATGTGAGTAATAATGGCATTCAATTTCCTGAGGAGCTTGATATTAACAACTGTAATTCGCTGGGGCTAAAACTGGTTTCTTCACTTTCCAAGCAACTTAAAGGCTCAATTACATTAAACACGAAGGATGTAACCGGGTTTAAGCTCGATTTCAGTTGCTAGTGTCTTTGTGAGGGACCTGATATGGATAAGATTAACATACTTGTTGTAGAAGATGAGATTATTGTTGCTACAGATATTGAAGTTATGTTGGCAAACCTGGGTTATTCGGTATCTGGAATAGAATCCTCTGGCGAAGGCGCGATTAAACACGCACAATGCCATAGACCCGATCTTGTTATTATGGATATAATGCTTGAGGGCGATATAGACGGTATTGCTGCTGCCAATAAAATACGCCAACAGTTTAATATCCCTGTAATTTTTCTCACTGCATATTCTAATGAACAAACCCTTGATCGTGCGAAAACGGCCAAACCTTATGGATACATATTAAAGCCGTTTCAAGAAACGGATATGCACACCTCGATTGAGATAGCATCTTATAAGCACAAAATTGAAAGAAAATTAATCCTAGAGACAGAAAACGCTCTTGCAGCGATAATAGGAAATACTGAAGTGTTTCTTGAAGACGGGACCCTTAAATATGATACAGAGGTTCTTCGCAGAATTGAAGTCATAAGAAATGCGGCTTTAATAATTAAAGAAACGATTGAGAAGCTTTAAAATCAATGGAAAATTCAGTTTTTACATACCTTAATTCCCTTAGTGGACACGAGCATATCTGTCATCTCTATTACGATGTGTCGGAGTGTTATGAAATAGCCACAAACTTTTTTGTCCATGGGATTAAGCACAAGAACAAATGTGTATATATCTCCGATCGTCCTGCTCCTTCAGATTTGCTCAATAGATTAAAAGGCTATGGAGTCTCAAAGTTTAACAATAGTAATGGAGAAATATTTGAAGAGATTCTTCTTCGTAATCCCGTTAAGAACTCAAAAAAAGCGGAAGCGTTTATAACAAACATACAAAATAAAATTGATGGGGTGCTAAGAAAGGGACATCAGCCGCTTAGAATATTGATGATACATAGCGATAATTTTTATTTTTTGACGAACTCCAAACGGCTTAGAACAAGAGCTTGTTTGAATAAAATGTGCCTTGAAAAACCCATAATATTAATGAATCAATATCAGGTTGATAGAATAAGCTCAAAGGATATTCTATCAATTTTAAAAACCCATCCAACTATTGTGGAAAGCAACAATGTTTATAAGAGCCCTCTTTACGTAAAACCCGAAACCATAATACAGGGGTTAGAAAAGGAAGAAGAAAAATTTAAGGTCTTAAGCGGTAAAGAGAAGAAAGTATTGGGATTAATTGTAAATGGTTTAAGTAACAGCGGTATTGCAAATGAGCTTTTGATAAGCGTAAAGACTGTAGAGACCCACAGAGCGAATATAATGAAGAAGCTTGAGGTGCATAACCTTGTTGATCTTGTGAAATTCTCTATGAGAAATGGGATTGCCTAAGGAGTAATAGCTCTACGGTACCTACCCTAACATTTAAACTTCTAGCTCTTGGGTTCAAGTCTGGATTTCGCAGTTATTAGATAATACAGAATAAGGATAATTGTTATTCCTATCAGGATGAATTTAATGGCGGCTGCGCTTGAGGCTAGAAAAATTAATCCTCCGTTTAAGCTCTCGATATTTGGGAGCTGGATTAGGAGAATGGTATTCTCAATAAGATCCAAGACTCCGGCAACGATGGGAAAAGAAAAGAATGTTAGCGCTCTGCCATAATCTATGCCCCTGCCCTTCAGCAAAGAGCCAAGCAGGTTTGCTAAGAAGCCTGTGTAGGCAAATATAAATAGATAGTCCACCCATATCATGATCAAATGCGAACGGATACCTTCGGCTCCGCATGCATTTAGTATTTGATTGAAGGCGGATTTGGTAAATGCCAGCTCAAGCGATATCATATCCGGACATCCCACAGGCCTCAGTTGAGCGTCAAGTATAAGCATTACAAAAGCTGTAAGTATAAAAAAAGTACCCGAGAATATTAGGTACTGTTTTACAGCCAGCGCTTGAAATAAGAAGTCTATAATTTTTTTGTACATAAGCCCTTTTCTCTAAATTTGTTAGCATATGAGTATGCAGGAAAAATATAAACAATCAATATTTAGCCCGCGCGTTGCAAATAATCTTGTTGCCTAAGGAAGTTGTGCTAGAATTCTTGTAATCATGTGAACTAGGGAGAGACTGAAGATGAGTAATCCGAGGATAGAACAATTAAAAACGCTTATCAATAAAGACCCAAACAACCCTTTAGGAAGATACGGTCTTGCAAATGAACTTTTTAAATCGGAACTATATGAAGATGCGATCATTCAAATATACGAGTATCTAAAATTAAAAGACGATGAAGGGGCCGTTTATCGTATGCTGGCTGAATGTTATGTGAGAACGGGAGATGTCGAGAAGGCAAAGGAGTCCTATAGCAAGGGTGTAGAGGCGGCAAATCGTCATGGGCACCCATCTATGGCAGAAGAGTTTGAAGAGGCACTGGAGTTTCTTGATGAATAACCCTCAGTTGGTTCTAATTATTTAAAGGGGATATCACACAATATGGGAAATCTTGTAGAAGTCGCCTCGCCAGGGTGAGCGAGTTCCGGGTCAGAGTAAGTTTGTCGAGGTGAGACGGTAACATGCCCCTGGCATGGAGCAGGGTTTGATCTTAAATCCGCAGAGGTCCTAGCCCCGCCGGCTCAAGAAGGCGTAAATACATACAAAGTGCATATTGATGGGGATTTGATAAAGATTTGATAAAGATAGAGTTGTAATTCCACCCTCTTTAGAAAGTCCATATTTCTAAGTTACAAAAAGCCCCTTGGATATAGTTGAAAAAGGGTCCATACTTGTTCATAGGGTCTGTACGTTCTTGACCCTTTCAATTTAGTTCCGGCGTTTAGAAAATAGCAGCAGGTAAGAATTCCCAGTCATGGCTAATAATTCAAATAGAAAACTGGATTGGCTTTTTCTCGACATGAACTCGTACTTTGCATCTGTCGAGCAGCAGATGAGAGCTGAACTTAGGGGCTCTCCTACTGTTGTCGTTCCCGTGATGGCTGACAGCACATGCTGTATAGCCGCAAGTTATGAGGCTAAGAAATATGGAATAAAAACGGGTACAAAGGTTGCTATGGCAAAGAGGCTTTGTAGTACTTTAAACGTTGTTGAATCAAGACCCACCGTATATATCAAGTATCACAAACAGATTGTTTCAGCCGTAGGCAGTGTTTTGCCGATAGATAAAGTTCATTCGATCGATGAAATGTCGTGTAGGTTAACGGGAAGGCACAGGGATTATGAAAACGCCGTTGCTTTGGCCCATGAGGTTAAGAGAGCAATTAAAGAGCGTGTGGGGGGATATTTGCGCTGCTCTATTGGCCTTGCGCCTAACCGTTTTATTGCAAAAGTCGCAAGCGGCATGAAAAAGCCCGACGGGTTTACTGTAATAACAAAAGACGATCTACCCAAAATTCTCTATCCCCTCTCTCTTAGGGATCTGCCGGGGATAGGCGCACGTATGCATGCCCGTCTTAAAAAGCATAATGTTCATAATGTAGAGGATCTTTATTCTTTGTCCGGAGACAGGTTTTTGGATATCTGGCAAAATGTGGGTGGAAAGCGTCTGAGTTATCTCTTAAACGGTGAGGAGATAGCAGAGCGGGAAACCAAAAGGAGAACTGTGAGTCATTCACATGTAATGGCTCCCGAGATGAGGACCCAGGAGCGCTCGCGGGCTGTGCTTGTAAGGTTAATACACAAGGCTGCCTTTAGGCTTAGAAGGCTAAAATATTTGGCCGGGAATATGAGTATTAAGGTTAAGTATTTTAATAGCAGAAATAGCTGGAGAAGGACGCTTAACATCGGAAAGCGTCATGACACGCAGAGTATGATTAAAGCATTTTCAGAAATCTGGAAAGACAGACCCCGGGGCCTGACTCCCCTTAGCGTATCTGTGACTTTCTCTGAGTTGATCCCGATACATGAGACTAGTTACTTCCTTTTCTCAAATGAATTTAAGCAGGATAAATTAGCGACTGCGCTTGATAAGATCAACGAGCGCTATGGGATG
Source organism: Deltaproteobacteria bacterium (assembly GCA_029262255.1). Classification (GTDB taxonomy): domain Bacteria; phylum Desulfobacterota_D; class UBA1144; order Nemesobacterales; family UBA2774; genus CR02bin9. The sequence goes on along the minus strand of JAJCZT010000008.1, from coordinate 7,794 downwards.
AACAGCATATATTTCGGCTCTATGCACGATGCTTCAGAATCTGCGCCTCTTCGTATTGCCTTTACTTCAATTCCAGATGTGGTTGCAGAGGGCACAAAATCGGAGAGATCTAATATGTCTGACCAGAAATAGTGCGCTTCATTTAAATATAATTGCAAGTTGCCTGGTTTTAGTATCTCTTTACAAATTGTTCTAGTCTTTAGAGAATGAGAGCAGATATTGGCTGGTGTCTTTAGAGACCACAAAAATTTTTGAAGTGACTTTATTAACAAACTTGATTGATTTACCGTCTGTAATGAGGTTCCAGTTTTGAGGCGTTCCTAAAACATCGGGCATTTTTTCTTTTATGAACTGAATTATATCCCGGAAGCGGTTTACAGGTATCCCGTTTTTTTGAAGAGATACGAGCCACCTTATGATAATAAAATCTTCTGTGGAGTATAGTTTAGGGGTTCCCCTTCCCTGCGATTTCTTTAAACTAGGCACTACTAGGTCGGTGTGTTCATAGTAATAAAGATGATCAAAGTCGAGCTTTATCCCCTCAAGCGCCTCTATGAGGTGGATTATATCTATACTTTTAAGCCCTTTCTCTATTTTCTTTATAGTAATACCCTTGGGTTTATCCTGCTTTGGTTCTTTTTTTATCCCCGGCGCCCCTGAAATGTATCTTGATTCCATAGTTTCAAAACTATCATAAACAATCTACCAGTTCAATCGTTCTTGACAGCAGGTAAAGCGCTATCTATTTTTCTAGTTATAGAATCAAGGAGATAAGATTATGACTAAAGGGCAAAAATTAAGAGAAATTTTATCAGACTCCAAAATATTAGTGCTTCCCGGAGTGCATGATTGTGTGAGCGTAAAGCTTGCTGAAAAAGCCGGTTTTAAAGTGGCCTTTACCAGCGGTTTTGGTCTATCGGCCGCAACGCTTGGGAGGCCCGATTTCGGTTTTTTAACCGCAACTGAAATGCTCTGGAGTGTAAGCCGGATTGTGAAATCGGTAGACATCCCTGTCGTTGTAGATATTGATACGGGATATGGCAATCCATTAAATGTTATAAGTACTGTAGAGGATGTAGTGAGCATTGGAGCCGGAGGGATCATTTTAGAGGATCAACAGTGGCCTAAGAAGTGCGGGCATTTTGAGGGGAAGCGGGTTATTACAATTGACGAGCATGTAGAGAAAATACGCGCTACGGTACAGGCGCGCGGGGATAGTGGGCTTGTGATAATCGGACGCACTGATGCCCGGGCGTCCCATGGAATCAAGGAGGCTATAAAGAGGGGCAGAGCATATTTTGAGGCCGGCGCCGATATTGTATTTATCGAAGCCCCACAGAGTGTGGAAGAGCTTAAAGAAATTGCGGAAGCCTTTGAGGGTGTACCGCTATTTGCGAATATGGTTGAGGGAGGCAAGACACCTTTCTTGAGTACAAATGAACTTGAGCGTTTGGGTTATAAAATAGTTGTTTATCCTCTTGCAGGTCTGTTCTCGGCCACTAAAGCCATAGAATCGTGCTTTAATCATCTTAAAGAAAACGGGACTACAGAGGGGTTTGAAGAGATGCTTTCGTTTAAGGATTTTGAAGAGGTCATAAATACCGCTAAATATAGAGATATGGAGTCTAAGTTTAAGACTAATCTCTAAGGTTTTATAAATTCAACAGGGAGTTTAGATTAAGAGGCTGGCCATTTAATTCAATCTGTCCGAGTCTATAGGCGGCCTGTATCTCATAATTCCCCTCTTTGATAACCAATATGTTTTGATCCACCATTTGTGTGATTTCTGCCTGGGCTTTGCTCATGCCTAGATTCTGAAGCTCTTTGTCATCGGGTAGTTTTTCGTTTTTGCTCTTTTTTTCATCAGTGATCTCTTCGATTTTATAATCCTTTAGCAAATTTTCCAGAAGTGGTTTTGAGACCACTAGCTTCAACTCGGCTGATACTGCCGCCAAGAGAAACAAGGGATTTGCAGCAAGCTCAGGATCGTTAAGATCGTCTCCCTTTGCCGCGATCTTCGCATGGCCCAAAAGCTCCCCTTCCCCTGTTTTTATGCTTAGCTTTGTGATCTCAATCTCCGGTGAGTCCTTTAATAACTGAGGGAGCACCTTCATTATTTGTGCCCAAATCTCCTCGCTTGATGTAGTGGATTGTTGAGTGTCCTGATTTTCGTTAAGTTCCTTTTGTATTTTCTCAAATGCTACTTTATTTATATTCCTTAATTCAAGCTCATATATACCTGGGCCATAACTGTTTCCGCCTACAACAAGTGTCTCAAACTCTAGACTATGTACATGGTTGAGCAGCCCTTCATTTTGATTTGTAGAAGCGGTAAGTTGTAGATTTGCGAGTGTTACTTTGTTACGTTCGCTGTCCTCTTTGTCTTCCGAGCTAAATTCTTCTATTCTTATCTCAGCATCACCCAGGGGGTTTGTATAATTAGCAGTGGGGTAGTACAGATTAGAGTTAATATCAACACCGCTTATACGTACACGAAAGGTATCGTCCTCTATTTCTATATTAGAAGAATTAATATTGGATGAGACCTTGGTAAGCTCAGGGGTAAAATTTGTAACTCCACTGAGTCCTGACCACTTGAGTGTTTTCCCGTTCTCAAGCTTTTTCTCGATACCCGGTATGGAGACAATAGTTGTTCCATGTCCGTTTAGTGCGAGGCTTGTTTCAAAATCAAGCGGGGGCAGGGAATTAATTGATTCGGCGTATTGATTCTCCGCATCAGTTGAAATTTCAGCTTTAGTTTCAATAACCGCCATAACCGGCTTTAGATTGAGCCTTCCTTTGGAGAGCAGCCCAATTGGGATCGGGCCGTGATAGATAGTATCTTTTTCAATGAGTTGAACAGGGATCTCTTCCCCCTGGTTTATTGAATATGTTGTTTCCGCTGAAGATTTTAGCCAACCTCGTTTATAGCTTTTACTAACGATTTCCAGGTTCTCAGATGTAGATACTGCTTCTATCAGATTGTTGTATTCATCCTCAGCCTTCATTCCAAACCAGTACGGCAGACCAAATATAGCTATCAGCAGAACGAAAATTATAATTAAAATTGCTCTCATCTTGCTCCTCTTGCTAAATATAATAATACATAGTGTATAAATTTAGAACTAAGTATTCTTCTCTTGATTATATTACTGTTGTTGAGCTTTAGGTAGATAAGAACTCAGGTCTTTAAGGAACTCACCTAAAATATCTCCAAGCGCGAGATTCCAGCCGTTCATCAAATTTTGCGGCGTAGACTCGCCTATAGGCTTTGCCGATTCATAGGTTTTGCCAAATATGATGTTCGGATCTCCGTCATCTTCTGGCATTTGTAGTAGAAAAAACTGAAGTTTTAAAACGGCGTTAGCTGCTGACTGATTTCTATAGTCGCCGTATAGCTCTACGATGTTTCCTTCAATTACATATTTGGGCAAAGCTTGGCTAGTGGGGTTTAAAACGTCCTCAAACAAGCCCGACTGATTAAGCCATTGTCTGACCGCCTCTGTCATTATGTTATCGGGAGGTTTGAAAAACTGGTTGTAGAAATCAGCTTTATATTCTAAATCTGTCGTTCTGTAAATAAATTCTCTTCCCTGGCTGGTTGGGGATACACTGAATCTGTTTATTTCAAGCGTAGTACCTTTGATTGTGGTCATGGTTGTAGTTGGATTTGGGATTTCAAAAAGGTAATAAGTTCTTTCCGGGTACGGCTTGCTTACATTGGGACATCCATAAGTAAGAGCTAGCAATAACAAAAAGGAACAGAAATAAACTGTGTGCATGATTCTCATTTGTTTTTGTTCTCCTCTTTCTTTTCATGTCCGAAATGAGGCGGCGGTTCTCCGAAAAGGACCCAGGAAGGATATCTCCTTATCGTTACCATGAACTCTCCCACCTCTTCTGAGATGTGCTCGACATTCTGAAGAATTGCCTGAATGTTCTGCTCTCTGCTCTGGATTAGACGGTCTGTGCGCCGCAGGGCTTGTTTGAGCTCTTCGGTGGTTTGAGCAATGTTGGTAATAGTTTGCTTGATATCCTTGCTCTTAATTATCTTATCCGCGTCGGCAACCGTTTTATCTAGCGTAACCAGCAGGTTTTGAAGATCTTTGCTGACTTGAGGTATGTCGGCTTGCTGAACGGCGATATTTAAAGTCTGAACAAGCTGTTCTACGTCGTCAGATATTTCCTTAAAGTTAATGCTATCAATAGTCTCTGTAAGTTTTTCAATAGTCTTGGTTATTTGTGCGATAGTTCCGGGAGCAGACGGTATATATGGATATTCAGGTTTCCAATCAATATTGAGCGGGGGATGACGTTCAGGTTCGAGATAAACCGCATTTAAAAAAGCAATTCCTGTGATTCCCTGAGAGGCGAGCTGGAGTCTTAGTCCCTTTTCAATCATCTGTTTTAAGCCTTTTTTCAGATCATCACTATCTATGAATAACTTCCCTTTGCCTTTACCCCCTCCTTTGTTAGGATATATTTTCGCTCGGACTAAAACATATTGAAAGTCTGTATCGTAGTTTTGAAAGACAAAACCAATTTCGCTTATATTCCCGACCTGTACGCCTTGAAATTTAAGTGCCGCACCCACATCGAGACCCTGAATGGATTGATCAAAATAGGTCTCAACAATATATTCTTTCTCAAAGAACTTCCCGGCACCAAAAAGTATAATTGCCGCTGCCAGGATCAATGTTCCCGCTATTACAAATAGACCGATTTTAAAGTAGTTAGGTTTCTGACTCATAATAAATAATAGTCCGTCAAATTTTGTTACCCGCCGAGCTGCTCATCTGTTTGTCTTTTGAAAAACTTCTGCACAATTGGAATCTCCGAATTGTCCCTTAGGTATTCAGGCTCTCCGCTTGCAATTATTCCCTTCGTGTCCTTATCTAGCATAATAACTCTATCAGCGATATTGTAAATACTGTTTAGTTCATGTGTGACGATAACAAAAGTGACGCCAAGGCTTTTTGAGAGCTGGATTATTAGCTGATCAAGCTCTGCTGAAGTAATTGGGTCAAGCCCCGCTGAGGGCTCGTCAAGAAATAACATATCGGGGTCAAGCGCCATTGCCCTTGCCAGAGCAGCGCGTTTGATCATCCCTCCGCTAAGCTCTGAGGGCATTTTCTCTTCTGATCCCGTGAGACCTACAAGGTTAAGTTTCATCCTCGCGATTAGATCTATAGATTCTTTGCTGAGATCCGTATATTGCTCAATGGGAAGCGTTACATTCTCCAAAACGGTCATCGATCCGAATAGAGCGCCTGATTGATATGAGACGCCGATATTTTTTAGTATTTCGATTCTTTCCTTCCCTTCGGCTTTTGCTATATCTTCTCCTTCTATCAGAATGCTGCCTTTAGCAGGACGATATAGTCCAATCATATGTTTTAAGAGGGTGCTTTTTCCGCATCCCGACCCTCCCAGGATTACAAATTTCTCTCCATTGTATACGTCAAAATTTATATTCTCAATTATTATGTTATCGCCGTAAGCAGCGGTAAAGTCAATTACGTTAATTACCTTATCTTCCATTTTATATACCCAAAATATAATATATTACGCCGAATAGACCATCTACAACTATCATAAGTACAATACCGATGACAACTGCTTTTGTAGCCGCGTCTCCAACGGCTGAAGGACCTTTGGATGCCCTCATTCCGGCCAGACACCCAACGCCTGCAATAATAACAGCAAAAAAGAGTGTTTTGAATAGCCCTGATAATAGCATGCCAAACGTGGCTGCCGTGGTGAGCTGGTTAATATACGTAGTAAATGTAAAACCGAGGGAGAACATTACAACCAGTCCCCCAATCAGTCCGAACAGGTTGCCGAAAACTGTTAATATTGGGAGCATAATTAATGACGCTATAACTTTGGGAATAACCAGAAAGGGTACCGGGTCAAGACCCATAGTATCGAGCGCGTCAAGCTCTTCGTTTACCTTCATTGTGCCTAGCTCGGCGGCAAATGCGGACCCGCTCCTTCCGTTCACCACAAATGCGGTCATTAGAGGGCCCAACTCTTTGAAGTAGGCTATTACGAGCAGATCGGCGACAAATACCTGAGCCCCGTAGGCTTTCATTGGGACTGCGGACTGGAACGCGATTACAAGTCCTACCAGGAAATTGACAAGGGCTATTATAAATAGGGCATTTGCTCCGAATTTCTCTGAGGTAACAAATACCTCACGCCATCTGATTTTGTGTGGATTTAATATTGCGTTAATAAGGCCGACTGTAACTCGTCCGGTAAATACAATATATATTTTGATTTCTTCCCAGACTTGATAAGAGAGTTTTCCCGCAGCTTCAATCTTATTGTCAGAATATAAGGGATCAGGTTTTCCGGGTTCTTTAAAATCCGCAGGGTCAAAAAGCTTGTATAATTTATTTGTCTCATCGGAAAGCCCTTCTACCTTGTAACTGCCCCCGGATTTTTCTTGGCGCAGCTGGAGATTAACTAATAAGGCAATTCCTGATGCGTCGCAATAATCAATTGCGGCTCCGTCTACAATCAATTCTTTTGGTTTCGTATTCTTTAGAGCGACAAGTGAGTCATTCCATATTTTGCCGGTTGTATAGGCGTCTAGTGTGCCTTTAATCTTTAGTCTAAGTGTATTATTATCCTCTGTAAGTGCTTCGAGTGAGGGAAGTGAGGAAATTTTATCGGCTTTATTCATTATGAGTATTATATAACTTACTTAATTCTATGAGAAATGTCCGCCCTCTTTGTGGATTTAATTGTGAGGTTAACATAGAATATTAAAAAGAGTCAATTATGAAGAAAGATACACCTATCGTCAGGAATCTGGATGCGCTTTACTATCTTGAGGTCTTTATTGTGTGCGCTGTGGCGTCCATACTCGTAATCCGCCTATTTCTCCATCTTACGGGGTACCCGCAAATTGGCAACGGCACCCTGCATATAGCACACATGCTTTGGGGTGGTCTGCTTATGCTGATTGCTATAATTATGCTCTTTTCCTTTATAGGAAAATCTGTTGAGCTTTGGGCCGCGATTTTGGGAGGAGCCGGTTTTGGGACATTTATTGATGAGGTGGGAAAGTTTGTAACGAGTGACAACAACTATTTCTTTGAGCCGTCAATTGCAATAATGTATATCGTTTTTATCCTGATTATTCTCTCCATTCATATGATCAGGTCCGGGTGGACATTTACAAAGAAAGAATATCTTGTAAACGCTCTAAAGGGACTTGAAGAAGTAGCGCTTCAGAATCTTGATCAGGATGAGAAAGACAAGGTCATAAAATATCTGGATAAAAGCGATCCGGAGAATCCCCTTACAAAATCAGTTCGGGATTTGGTAGGTGGCTCAAAATTGGCGCCGACATCCGAGCCTGGTTTCTATACTAAGCTCAAAGTAAGTTTTCGGGATTTCTATTCGAAGGTCGTAAGCTACAAGTATTTTCGAGCTGCAGTAGTGATATTTTTTCTTGGGCAATTGTTACTTACTTTAACTTACGTAGTTGTGTTTACATTTTTTTACGGACTCGGCTGGGATAGTATTTTAGATATTAAGATTTTGGATCGAATTGTGGATAAGACCCCTAATCTGACTTTTATTGATAAGGCTCAAATTTTCGCATCCTTATTATCAGGCGTTTTTGTGCTACTGGGAGTTTACTACATAAGAGTCTCGAGGCTGATCTCTTATCAAATGTTTGAGCGCTCGGTTTTGGTCTCAATACTTCTTACATACGTGTTTATTTTCTACAAAGAACAGTTTGCCGCTTTGGCCGGTCTGCTGGTGAATATACTTATT
>JAJCZT010000007.1 GCA_029262255.1 Deltaproteobacteria bacterium | reverse complement strand
GGTGGATTACTTTTGGGTATCGCCGGTATTGGTAATGCGGCGGGTCCTTTAATTGGCGGAGCTTTAACAGAATTCGCATCTTGGCGTTGGGTTTTATTTGTCAATGTCCCGGTATGTATTATCGCTGGAATTATTACTTATATAGAGGTTGAAGAACAAAAAGTACAACAAGAGCATAGTGACGTAGATTATCTTGGAATACTTACTATCTCTGTATCTTTGGTAGCTCTCCTATATGCCCTAAACGTATCACCTTCATGGGGTTGGGCTTCATATAAGACAATTTCGCTGTTAGTTATATTTGCTGTAGTGATGGTTTTATTCCTAGTGATCGAGACAAGGAAAGAAGATGGATTAATACCAAAGGATGTTATGGGGAATTTCCAATTCATGATCGCTGGTACTATAATGTTTACTTATATACCCGGGTTCTTTGCTATACTTCTATATGTCACTCAATATTTAGAAAAATTTCTGAATTATAGTCCCTTATCAGCCGGTGCAGCTCTAGTTCCAATGCTTGTATTTTTTGCTGCTACGTCTGCTATATCAGCCAAAGTATACAACAAAATCGGAGCGAAATTATCTATATTTATTGGAATGTGTCTAAGCATAGTAGGTGTTGTTTGTGTAGTTTTGTTCGGTTTTAGCTCCGGTTTCTATGGTTTAATTCCCGGTTACATATTATGCGGTATAGGGCTGGGTTTTGCAGTTCCTTCGATTACCACTGCGGCAGTCAGTTCGGTGAGTGAATCAAGAGGTAGTTTGGCGGGTGGAATCGTATATATGTTTCAATTGGTGGGTGGAGCGTTCGGTCTTGCTGTAGCAACAACAATTTTTACAGATCTCGCCAAAAACGATCTTATAAATAAGTTGCGCGATTCAAGTTTGAGTTTCTCTAATGCAGAGCAAGCAGAAATAATTAGCTTTATAGTTGGGAGCGGTACCAAGCAGCAAATCACCAATTCTTTAGGACTAGAAAAGTTTAATGAGGTCATTACGCATATACACCATGCCTATATAACGGGTGTAAGTGGCGGACTAATATTTACAGCCGCATTGGCTTCCGTAGGAGCTTTCTTAGCCGTATTTTTTGTTAAAGGAAAGGTTAGCCAAAATAACGTTGAATAAATTTAAGAAACTACCAAGAAACCTTCTTCTATATATATAGTAATAATAAAGGTAAGTTCTCAACTTTTGCTTTGATGGTGTTGTAAACACATAAAAATTGATTGTAGAATGCCCTCTTGTGAGTTACTCTTATTTGTGCAATTCACGATGGCGTGTTTCTGTAAATCTGAGGACATGCGGGCATTTTATTATAAACCGATCAGGTGTAGCAAGTGAGAAAAATTAAGAAGTTCTCAATTTGGTTGTCAGTATCCCTGGGCATTATCCTAATTCTCATCGCCTCAGCTTTTTTTGTCGCCTCTAAAATGGTACAAAAAGAGTCGACGAAAGAGAAGATCCACACCCTTATCTCAAAGAAGGTGGGGGGTGATGTTAAATATGAGAGCATGAACCTTTACTTTTTTCACTGGCCCCATGTACTTATAAAAAATGCTGAAATCTCCATACCCGATAAAATTGAAGGCAGTTTTGACACCGTTATGGTGTATCCGAAAATACTTCCGCTTCTGTTTGGCAATTTTGAGTTATCGACATTAAGATTCTATAAACCTGATATTAAAATTAATTTGCCTAAGAGGTCAGTTGAATCTGAATCAGAAAGCACCGGCCCTTTTTCTTTTGATGAGCATAAAGATCAAGTAACTAACATTTTAGAATATCTAAATTCTAATTGGAAAGGGCTGAATGTCAGAATTGAATACGGCAAATTCTTGTTTACCCATTCAGGAGAAGATTTTCTTAATTTCAATAATGTAAATGCTGTTATTGAATTTCCGGGTAACACCTTGAGTTATAGAATTTATGGAAATTCAAATATAAGTGAGCAAGTATTTTTTAAGGGATGGATTAATACAAGATCTTTCGACTCCCAAGGCAACTTTAATTTAAGTGGATTTAAACCTCATATGCTTTTGGAATATATGTTGCCTAAAAGTGATTTAATCTCAGATTCCAAGATAAACATGGATATAGATTACACATCACACGAATTAAAAGTCCTTCAGGGCAATCTTGCTGTTACAAATTCAAAGCTAACTCTAAGTAAGGGGGATGAAGAGTTTAAGATTAGCGGAAGGGAAATAGATACCGACATATACCTTGATGAAAATAAATCAGTCTTCACTATAAACAATGCGGAATTTGCGTATCCGGATATAAAGGCAAGCGGTAAGCATGTAATTGATAAAAATCTTAAGAAGATTAATTTAAATCTAAGTGGGACCGATATAAATGTTGAGTCATCTCGTGATGCGGTTCTCTTTGTAGCAGGTGAGGATCGTATTGTCAATCTTATCTTTAATATTGTCAGGGGTGGTACTGTTTCCGAGATCACGCTCGAAGCAAGTGGAGAGAATTTCAAAGATATCTGGAAGATAGGGAACTTTGAAATTAAGGGCAGTCTGATTGACGGGAAGATATTTATTCCTGTTGGCGATTTCAATTTAACGGATGTGTCCGGAAGCGCTGTAATTGCTGACGGCAGGCTTGAAGGAACAAATCTCAGAGCGAAATCAGGCAATTCTCTTGGTTACGACGGCACCTTTATAATTGGTATAGATGGGCCTGCAGGTCCCTTGAGTCTAGATATTATGGTTGATTCTGACGCCGCCGAGATTCCTCCGATAATAAAGAAGTTTGTTCATGATGAGGGGTTTTTATATGAACTTGACCTGATTAGCAATCTACAGGGCAAGGCGAGTGGAAAGTTGAAGCTCGGAGATAGCAAGAAGTCACCCAAAGCTAGTATCCATGTGTCAAAGTTGAATATAACGGGTGATTATGAAAGGGTTCCTGAACCTGTAAATATAAAAGGTGATAAGTTTGATTTCTCTGATAATACAATAGAATTTGAAGGTCTGGATATGGATATCGGCAAATTCTCTTCTCCTGAAACTACAGGCTCTTTCCACTGGAAAGACGAGAAGTTCTTAAAGCTTGGCTCTAAAGATACGGAGGTCGATCTAGGCATTCTGTTTCCTTGGCTGTCCTCGTTTGAGATTATCAGACCTCATTTGAAATATATAAAATCGGTGACTGGGTCGGCATTTTTCTCTTCTATTGATTTTGCTGGTCCGGTATCGCAATTTGAAGAATGGAAAATAAACGCCCTTGGGAACATCAACACCGTCAATTTGAATTTAGATGGGTTAGGAAGTGAAATGACTATTTCTAAAGCGGAAATCAAGTCCACATCAGAGGAAATGTCCATATCTCCCACCACTGTCGATATCAAGGACAGTAAAATGAATGTCGGGGCTGTTTTGACTGACTATCTCACTGATTGGCTTAAATTTCGTATGGATTTTTACGGTGAAATGCTGGCCGATGAAGCAAAACTTTTTTCTGATTACTTTAACGTTCCCCGGCATCTCAATTTTAATAGCCCGATCTCAATTTCCGATTCCAATTTGGTGGTGCAAAAAAAACCTGATTCAGTCTCGTCGTCAGTTGGTGACTCAAGTGTTTCCAATGGGAGTGATTCAACCAAGGAGCTTGATCTAAATATTAATGTTGTAGCGGAATCGCTGGAGTGGGCAGATCCTGAAACTACTGAGGAACAAGAAAATCTAAAGCAAGAGGAACAGACTAAGGATAATAAAGCAAAGAGCGGCCGGACTTCTCTTAACGGCAAGGTCTTGATAAAATCTGATAATTTTAAATTTAAGGGTTTTAACTGGGATTCCATTAATGCGGAAGTGGCTTTGTTGGGGGACAAGATCGACGTGAATATAAATGAAGCGAATCTCTGCGGTATAGCCACTCCTGGTCTACTTGAGGTTACTTCCCCTACTTTAAAACTGGAGTTTGAACCGTTTACGGAACAAGAGAATTTGGCTAATGCAATTAAATGCTTATTCGATAAAGCTGGAATAATTACAGGAGAGTTTAACCTTGGCGGAAGTTTGTTCTCTGACGGTGATGCGGTAAATGTAATGAATTCTCTTGAGGGAGAATTGGAGCTTACATCGAGTAACGGGCGGGTTACGAAATACGGTGGTATGGCAAGGTTTTTCTCAGCGCTTAATTTTGGAGAAGTATTCCGAGGGAACACAATTGATTATGAAGATGAGGGCTTTCCTTATGAATATATTATCGTAAGCGCGGATATTAAGGACGGCAAGCTAATAATTAATGAAGCCGCTATGGACGGCCCTTCGCTTAAAATCGTATGTGAGGGCTCTATCGATCTTGTAGAGGAAACGCTCGATCTTCAGGTCCTGGTAATCCCGGTTATGGCGGTTGATTCCGTAATAGAGAAAATCCCTATATTAAGTACGGTACTAGGTGAGAAATTCGTATCATTGCCGGTAAAGGTTACCGGGAGCATATCTGATCCCAAAGTAGTGCAGCTGTCCACTCATACGATAGGGGCGGGACTATTGGGAATTATTAAGCAGACCTTAAATATCCCCGTAACTTTAGTTATGCCGCTGGACTCGGGCAAGAAAAAAGAAAAGGCTGAAGCCGAATCCTCCGAATTATCTGACAAAACCTCAGAAGAATAAATACTTGCTGTATGTATCTCGCATCACTTCTGTTTTAGCAGGTCCCTGATTTCTGTTAAGAGCTGTTCTTCTTTTGGTGGTTCCGGAGGTGCTTCAGGAGCTTCTTCTTCCTTCCTCTTTAGCTTATTAATACTCCGAATCAGAAGAAAAACCGCAAATGCTACAATAAGAAAACTAATAACCGTGTTAACGAACGCGCCGTAATTAATTGTCACAGCGCCTGCTTCTTTTGCCTCTACCAATGCGGCGTAAGGCCCCGGAGGGACGCCTTGTTTTAAAACGACAAATAGGTTAGAGAAGTCAACGTTTCCAAGCACCAGTCCTATAGGCGGCATTATTACGTCATTTACAAGAGATTGAACAATTGTTCCGAATGCCGCACCTATGATAATACCAACTGCCATGTCGACAACATTGCCCCGCATTGCAAATTCTCTAAACTCTTTAAACATTTCTTTCCTCCACTTAATGGATATGTTAATCGATTATCTCATAGACCTGAATTGATTTCAATTGATATTATTAGGCTACATTTATATTAGACTCTGTAATATCTAGCTGATAAAATAAATCGACGTTCTTATCTGAGAGGTAAAATTGGAAACAAGTAATAAGATAGAAATTATTTATTGCAAGAAGTGCCGCTGGTTAATGCGCTCTACTTGGATGGCTCAGGAGATTCTCACTACTTTTGATGAAGAGCTTTCGAAAGTTTCTCTCATTCCGGGGACAGGCGGTATATTTGAAATAAAAGTTAATAATAAACTTTTATGGTCTCTTAAAAATGAAGGCAGATTTCCGGATATTAAAGAACTCAAAAAACTTCTGAGAGATAAGATTGCTCCAGGGAAATCATTGGGGCACACAGAGAAATAAATCAAGAATTTTAATGAGATACAACACAAATAACCTCTAAGCAAATGACAGTCTACTTAATAGATGATTCCTTAGTTTTCCCTGATCCGATGCATGCGGAACCTAACGGTCTTCTGGCAGTCGGAGGCGATCTGAGTACAGACAGATTGCTTTTAGCTTACAAGAGCGGCATTTTCCCTTGGTTCTCCGAAAGTGATCCCATAATGTGGTTCTCACCAAACCCTAGATTGGTTTTATTTCTAGATAATTTATATGTATCAAGCAAACTGAAAAAGATCATACGATCAAATATTTTTGACGTCAGATTCGATACATCTTTTCACGATGTTATTACACGGTGCCGAGAGACTGATCGAAGGGGACAGGATGGAACATGGATTACCGATGATATGCTCAAAGCTTATGTCAAATTGCATGAAGAAGGGTATGCGCACTGTGTTGAAACCTTTTATGACGGGAACTTGGTAGGAGGGTTGTACGGGGTTTCTCTTGGAGGTGCTTTTTTCGGAGAATCAATGTTTTCTGATATGAGTAACGCCTCAAAGGTAGCTTTGTATTTTCTTGTGGAGAGGCTTCGTTCGTGGGATTTTGACTTTATTGACTCTCAAGTTCCAAACGATCATATGAAAGGTTTGGGAGGCAGCGAATTAGAGAGGGGAGAGTTTCTTAGAATGCTGGAGGGTTCATTAGGGAAAAAAACTAAATTAGGTAACTGGGGTTTATAATTTTAAAATAATTGGAGAGGGGGAATTACAAATGAAAACCATTTTATGTTACGGCGATTCGATTACATGGGGATATAATCCTGAGGACGGGAGCAGATTTCCGTTTGAGCAGCGTTGGCCCGGAGTTCTTCAGAATGAGTTGGGGGATTGGGTGCGAGTGGTTGAGGAAGCCTTACCCGGGAGAACAACAAATCGAGACAGTCCTTTTCTCCAGGACAGAGATGGAGCCAAGACGCTTAATATGGTTTTGGAAAGCCATGCCCCGATTGATCTGTTTATTCTAATGCTCGGAACCAATGATTTATGGAAGGGCTTTGATTTAAGCGCTTCTGATATAGCGGTTTGCTGTATGTCGCTTATCTGGAAGGTTCAAAAAAGCCAGTCTGGTCCGGAATTAGGCGTTCCCCAAATACTTCTAATAGCGCCGCCTCCACTTGGTAAGCTTTCTACCTTTATGAAATTTTTCTTTGAAGGACAAAGCCCTGTTTCTAAGGAACTGGCGGCTGAGTACAAGAAAGTTGCCGATATTACCGGATGTCATTTTCTTGACACATCGAAATATCTAAAAGTAAGTACCGGTGATGGGGTTCATCTTGATTCTGCGGGGCAAAAACAATTAGCAGCAGCAGCAAAAAACAGTGTTATTCAGATTCTTCAAAAGCCTGATTGACACAAATTGAAAAATAAGTAGGGACTGGTATAATCAAAACTTCGTTTAAGTTGGATGATTGATAGAGCAATGTTTTTCGCCTTTTTCGTTAAATCCTCTAATATCCATTAAATGTAATCAGAAATTATAAGGAAAGGAGATTTATAATGAGTGAATGGACAGTTACAAATCACGGACATCCTGATATACAGCCCAATAAGGGCAAAAGGGCTATTTTTATAGGCAGGTATCAGCCTTATCACGTTGGACATTTGAGTTTGGTAAAACAGAAACTCGATAACGGTGTTCCATGCTTGATTATGGTTAGAGATATACCGCCTGACGAGAAAAATCCCTTTACTACTGAGCAGACAGTTGACATGATTAGAAAATATCATGAGAGCAAGGGTGATGATGTTGTGGTAATGATAATTCCTGACATTGAATCCGTTAATTGGGGAAGAGGCGTTGGTTATGAGATGAACGAGTTCTCCCCACCTGAAAACATAGGTTGGGTTTCCGCTACTAAGATCAGAGCTTCTGTTGCTGAAGGTAACGATGAATGGAGAGAATTAGTAGATGAATCAATCCAAGAAGATGTCGTTAGATATCTTAAGGGAGAGTAATTAGCTCTCTTTTTTCTTTCTTTTCTTTTTCCCGCAGAAAATTCAGATTGTTAATAGAGACGGCCTTAGGAGGTCGTCTCTAACTTTCATTTACGATATTTTCTTTTCTAACATATTGATTTCAGATAGACTTTTCTTTAAATACATTTTTCCCCAAAAGGTATGGAAAAGAGTATGGGAGAGGGAGAGAGGAAGTTTAAAAGCTTTTCTGAATTCTATCCGTATTATCTTTCTGAACACGGAGATCCCGTAAACCGCAGGTTCCATTTCTTTGGGTCTCTATTAACAATTGTAGTAGTTTTATTAGTAATTTTTACCCAGAGATGGATCGCTCTTATCCTGGTGCCTATACTGGGTTATGGATTTGCCTGGATAGGGCATTATTTTATAGAAAAGAACAAGCCAGCAACATTTACATACCCCTTGTATAGTCTGATGGGTGACTGGGTTATGTTTAAAGATATACTTGCCGGAAAAATAAAACTTTAGTTTTATTCTCTTAACTGTAATAACAAGGTAGAATCTACTTTCTCTTTATATGAACTCATACTATGAAATAGAGGTGTATCAAGTTAATGCCGAGATTGCTGGTCTTTCAACATGTTGCATATGAAATCTTAGGTACCCTGGATCCGCTACTAAGGGATGCCGGGTTTAGGATCAAATATGTTAATTTCGAGCGCCATCCGGATGCCGAGCCTGACTTAGAGGGTTATGATGGATTAATTGTTTTGGGCGGGCCAATGAATGTTGATGAGGTTGATAAGTACCCTAATTTGGCAACTGAAGTGAATCTTATAAAAAGAGCGGTAGAAAAGAAATTTCCAATTTTAGGTATATGTCTTGGTTCACAACTTTTGGCAAAGGCACTGGGGGCTAAAGTTAGAAAAAATCCTGAAAAGGAGATTGGATGGTATGCACTTTCTCCTACAGAAGAAGGTGAGAGTGATCCTCTGATCTCAAATTTTATGCATGTGGAAAAAATCTTTCAGTGGCACGGCGATACATTTGATTTGCCCGATGGAGCTAAAGTCCTTGCTTCTTCTCCTCTTTGTACAAATCAGGCTTTTAGATATGGAGAAAGTATTTACGGCTTCCAGTTTCATCTGGAAGTAGATACACCAATGATAGAGCGTTGGCTCCGTGTGCCGGAAAACAAGAAAGAGATTGAGGATTTAAAGGGAAAGATTGATCCAGAGCAGATTAGAGCCGAAACCCCGGATTTCATTGGTCGCCTTAACGAGCTTAGCAACTCTGTATTCGGCAATTTTGTAGAGTTATTCGGCTATAATAAAAAGCGAAAAACGTTGCCTTCAAGATAGTGACCAATAATTTCTAATCCGAGCTGTTTCTTTTTTTACTATTGATATTTTGTCTTCCAAACTTGCGGTAATCCTCTGCGAATTCTTTAAGTTTTTTATCTACGAGGTAGTTGACCGTACCCGTTTTAAATTTCCCGGTAGACCCTCTGCCGCCGGCTTCTTTTCCGGTAAGCAACTCAATTGCCTGATCGACGGATTCTACGGGGTAGACGTGAAATTTTTTATCCTTTACAGCTTGAACGACCTCTTTTTTCAACATCAGGTTTTTAACATTTTGATATGGGATTATAACTCCCTGCTCCCCCGTAAGTCCCTTCGCTTTGCATACTTCAAAAAATCCCTCAACTTTTTCGTTTACTCCTCCAATTGGCTGGATCTGGCCTTTTTGATTTATCGAGCCTGTAATAGCGAAACTCTGCTTTACCGGTATTCCCGATAAGCTCGATAAAAGAACTACTAATTCAGCAGTTGAAGCACTGTCCCCGTCAATCATTTCGTAACTTTGCTCAAATCCGATGCTTGCCGATAGGCTTAGAGGTTTTTTCTGGGCATATTTAGTTCCTATATAACCACTTAGAATTAACACTCCCTTATCATGTATGTTTCCGCTTAACCTCGCTCTCCTATCTATGTTTATTAGCCCCTCTGTGCCCATATAAGTCTCACATGTTATCCGAGAAGGTCTTCCAAACGCATAGTCTCCCATGTTATAGACCGCAAGCCCGTTTATTTGCCCTGTCACCATTCCCTCTGTATCCACGAGGATGCTCCCCTTAGCTATCATCTCCTGGATTTTCTCTTCAATCATATTTGATCTATATATCTTTTCCTCTATTGCTCTTTCTATATGTAGTCTCTTTATTGATTTGCTGTTGTTGTCTACCTTAGCCCAGTAATCAGCCTCTTTTAAAATTTTAGTAATTGATCCAAACTGAATGGATAGTTTGTTTTGATCCCCTGCAAGCCTTGATGAATATTCAATTACGGCTTCCACACCGCTTCTATCAAATTTATTAAGACCATCTCTGTCACAAACTGATTTGATGAAGCAGGAGTATTGCGACAATGTCATATCAGTTCTTTCTACTACGTAATCAAAATCTGCCTTTGCTTTAAATAATTTTCTGAAATCTTCATCATATGCATAAAGCATCTGATATAGCTGTGAGTTACCCGCTATTACTACCTTAACGTCTAATTTCACAGGCTCGGGTTTGATTCCTATCGTGCTTGAGAACCCATATTGCTGGTATATGTCTTCTATCCTTAACTCTTCATTCTCGAGGGCCTTCTTAAGGGAGTCCCATACGAAGGGGTATTTGAATAAATCAAGTGCATCTACCACCAGGTAGCCCCCGCTTGCCTTTGCGAGCGAGCCCGCGCGTACCATAGTGAAATCTGTTACCAGTGCTCCAAAGCGGGCTTCTTTCTCAATAGACCCGAATAGATTAGTATAGGTCGGATGCGCCTCAAAAATTACAGGTGCTCCCTGGGTATTTGAGTTGTCTATGAATGCATTCACTTTGTATTCCGTGAATGTCGGTTCTTGCTGAGGCATCCTAAAAGGCATTTGAGCCCCTGCCGGTGCTCCTTTGGCGGGGAGAAAATTGTCTATGCTTTCCAAAATATGTTTTTGAAGCTGATCAAAATAATCAATAACCTGCGGGTATGTCTTATATTTTTCTCTAATGGTTTCTATGAGATCTCTAACGGAAAAAAGTGCTACTTTCTTCTCAAGCTCTTTAACTTTTTCTCCGGCTTCTTTCTCAAGTTTTCGAGCGATCTTTAAGGATTCGGCAACTTCAATGTCGATCTTTTCTTTTCTAGCTTTTATTTCTTCTCTGGTCTTCTCATCTAAAGAGTTATAGCTTTCTTGGGTTACGGGTTTACCCTCAATAAGTGGGATTGTAATTATTCCGGTTGGCGAGAACTGCACCTGTATCTCACTTTCAGCAGCTTTTTTTTGCAGTTCCTCAAAGAGATTATTCTTTTCTCTCTGGAATTCGTTCATTGTGTTTTGTTTTTGCTCTTCAAACTCTTTACTCTCAAAGGCTCTTGGGATATCCATCTTGAGATCCTGGAGGAAATCTTCCATATCATTTTGTAATTCTTTTCCCTTACCTTTGGGAAGCACAATAGCTTTTGGCTCATTCGGGTCTTGAAAGTTGAACACATAGCACCAGTCTGGCGGGGATGGTTTATCCTTGGCTGCTGAGGAAAGAATTATTTCGATGGTTGTAGTTTTTCCTACTCCCGGAAGGCCTGCGAGATATAAATTGTATCCCCTAAACTCCATTCCCAAGCCAAAATTAATTGCCTCAACTGCTCTTTGTTGTCCTATGTAATCTGTGCAGGGAGTCAAATCTTCCGTTGTTTTGAATTTAAGAGAGCGTAAATCACAAATTCGGTATACCTGAGTATATTTTAGTTCCTTAACTTTTCTCATTATCTTTTCTCTCCCATTGTACTATCTTCCATCAGCGCAGGGTATCTATATTAAAATACTACCATTTTGCAAATTGCTATCAAAGTAATACGAAAATGATTAAGCTAGTTTAGAAAATTAATTCCTTTTCCGAATTGGAATTAGCTATAGTTATTATGTAGCCTAATTTGCTATGCATAAATAAGATTAATAGGAGAAAGATATGAAAGCTACTGTTTACTACGGATTAAAAGATGTAAGGGTTGAGGAAGTTCCGGACCCGGTGATTGAGAATCCTACAGATGTGATTGTAAAAGTTACAAAGGGCGCAATATGCGGCTCGGATCTCCATATTTATAGAGGCCACTTTCCATTAAATGAAGGTGATACGGTGGGACACGAGTTTGTGGGCCGCATTGAAGAAGTTGGAAGCGAAGTTACTTCGCTCAAAAAGGGCGATAAAGTTATCGGCCCGTTTTGGGTAAGCTGCGGCGATTGTTATTACTGTAAAAAAGGTCTCTACACTTCCTGTCTGCAGGGCGGGTGTTTTGGATTTGGAGACTTGCTCGGAGGGCATGCGGGCTGTCAGGCGGAATACATCAAGGTTTCACATGCGGAGGGTACTTTGGTAAAGACTCCTGAAAGTCTTTCAGATGATAGCCAGGATGAGAGGACCCTGTTTCTGGGTGATAATATCTCTACAGGTTACCACGGGGCCCAAAATGGGAATATAGAGCCTGGGGATGTAGTAGTAATCTATGGAGACGGGGCTGTTGGATTGTTTGCTACTTACGCAGCCACACTTTTTGATCCGGCACATGTAATAACAGTTGGTCATCATGATTATCGGCTTGATATAGCAAAGAAATACGGAGCTACAACAGTAATAAATTCAAAGAATGAAGATCCAAATGATGTGGTCAAAAATTTAAGTGATGGACATGGAGCTGATGTTGTCATTGAGTGCGTCGGTAATACCGACTCATTACAATCATCCCTTGAGATGTCCCGCCCGGGGGGCACTATCTCTATAACCGGACTATTCTGGGAACCATTTCCTCTTAACATGACTGACTTTTTTCTGAGGAACCTCAATTTAAAAGGTGGAGTAGCGCCTTCAAGAAGCTATATACCAAAGCTCATGCCGCTTGTCGAAGATGGCAAATTAGACCCCACTCTTGTTATTTCTCATAGACTTCCGCTGGATGAATGCCCAAGGGGTTATGAGTTGATGGATCAGAGAATAGATAATGCCGTAAAGGTTGTTATTGAACCTTAATTTAGAAGAAGCTTAAGAGATAGTTTTAGGACTCAGGCAAGACCTTCTCCTCTCTCTCTGGGTCCTTTCTTTTAAGCAGTTGATAAAACTAAACAATACTTGCTCAGAAAAGGCCTGTTTATTGCCCGTAACATTTAGGGTCCTCTTTAAATTATTGTTATTTTGATTAACATTATTCCTTCATTTGGTGGTGAGGCACGTTCTCTATTAAACACTAAAAGGGAGATTGAGTTGAAATTTGCTGAAGTTCTATTTGTTTTAGTTTTTCTTTTTATTCTATCGTGTGCAGGTCCATCTCCTTCGGATATTGCTAAATCCGAAAGCGGGCAGCTTTTCCCGGTAGAAGAAGGAGAGAACTGGGGTTTCATAGATAGTAAGGGCGATATTGTTATTCCGGTTAAATATCAGGGTGCGGTGGACTTCTCCGAGGGGAGGGCGCTAATTAAGCAAAATGGTAAATGGGGATATATAAACGAGTGGGATATTCTACTAATTACACCCGTATATGAAGAAGCTCATAAGTTCTCCCAAGGGTTTGCACCCGTTAAAGTGGACGGCGCTTACGGCTATATCAACACAGTTGGGGAAATGGTTATTGAACCAAAATTTGAAAAGGTAAATCCGTTCTCAGAGGGTCTCGCTAGTGTTAAATACAACGGAATGTGGGGATATATCAATAAAGATGGAGAGACTGTAATCGAGCCACAATATGAAAAGGCTTTTGGCTTTACAGACGGGTTAGCCCTGATCCTGATTGATGGAAAGGGTGGGTATATCAAAAAGAATGGAAATGTTTTTATAAAGCCTAACTTCGAATATGCAGAGGGTTATTCAGAAGGTATTGCGTGTGTATTTAAAGATGGTAAATATGTTTATATAGACAGGTTTGGAGAGGTTGTACTTGAAACTGATTTCCAAAGCGCAAGACACTTTAGTGAAGGGGCGGCCGCAGTATCCAGAGGTGGGAAGTTCGGGTTTATTAATAGGAGCGGTCTTCTTATCGTTCAACCTGAATTTGACAAGGTAGGGGATTTCTCAGAGGGGATTGCTACTTTCAGAATAGGTAATAAATGGGGCTTTGTTAACAAGAGGGGAGAGATAATAATAGAGCCTCAATTTGAAAGCGCTGTGAGCTTTTCAGGCGGGCTTGCTATTGTGGAATTGGGCGGCGGTAGGTGGGGTTATATAGACAAAAAAGGCAGGTTTGTTTGGAAGTCCTTCGAATAAGATATTCTCTCTATAATGATGGTTCCTTTTCGGTTATCAATCTTTGTTTTCAGGATCGGGGTCTAAGATTTGGTTCTCAAAGGCAGAATTCTTCCTTCGGTTAAATAACCACCCTGTTGAGGCTAATATTAATAACATTCCAATTATTGTAGGCACATCAAAAACATACTTCCAGATCAGTAAATCGTAACCAGCGGAGAAACCGACTTTGATAAAGCCCGCGGAAGCCACGCTAGGCGCCTCGCCGATTGAAAATGCTTTTGTCATGGCAAGCTGACCTATTGTACCGAAAACTCCAACGCCGAGCAGCATTAAAGTGATTGTTGCATTATCAAAAACGGATAGATCAACTTCACCACGGACGGAAAATAGCGTAATTAATATAATAATTGTCGCAGTTCCTGAAAAGTGGGTAACAATTACCCTGGGATCTAATCTCTTTAGTTTTCTTAAACAGATCATCACCACAGCTCCCCCAAGCGCCGCATACAAAGCCAGTAGTCCCGCAAAATTTTGCTCCGAGATCCTTGGGTGTACGACGAAAATTACCCCTATCAAGCCAAATATTATTGAGAGCCATATCTTTTTGCCAGACGCCTCTCCCAGTATGTAGCCTGCTACTAATGCTACCCATATAGGTCTTGTCTCAGTTATGACAGCGACCTCAGATATAGGTAGTTTGGTAAGAGCATAGAACGTTGCCAGCATTGCTGAGCTTCCAACAAAACTTCTAAGCCATAAAGTCGAATTTGTAAATAGAAATGGGTTGATGCCTGCTCTTAGTGCGAGAGCTAATGCTATTATAAAGGAGATAAGCATTCTAAAAAACGCTATAATCAGCCAGTCACAATAGCCGCCAAGCTCATGTATGAGAGCCCCCATAGTGGCGAATGCAAAACCACCAAAAGTCATCCAAAGAACGGCCTTATTGTTCAAAGTGCTTTGAGATTGCGTAGCTATACTTTTATTTGCCATAATTATATCAGCTTCTTAATAACTCTTTATTATTTCCTGCAGGTAATTACTTGTTGCTCTCAGTGCAGCTTTTTTTTAGAAGAAATATAAGAATCTATTCTTAAATAGTTTACCAGACAAAATTTACGGCGCTGTTATTATTGTAGGAATTAATGAGTGGCTATGAAGTATAACGCTAAGGACTAATTTAAAGTAGGTCGTTATAGTCTCTTCGAAAATCCGCGACTTTTGTGGCTAAGAGCATCACTTCTATTTAGCGGGGATATCCTTTAGTAGATCTCTTACGTCATTTATAACGTAATCAGGTTTGATCTCCGAATCTTCCAGGTCCTTTTTCTTTGTTGATCCCGATAGTACAAGGATAGTCGATAGCCCGGCATTCTTGCCGCCCAAAATATCAGTATCAAGCCGGTCCCCTATCATGACAATCTTATTTTTGTTCATTTTCTCTAAAGCTACTTCGAATATCATGCTTTCCGGTTTTCCGGCCACTTTAGCTTTTATTCCTGACGCAACCTCGACTGACGCCAGAATAGCTCCGGTTGCTGGAATATGACCTTCTTCCGATGGATAAGCAGGGTCACGATTTGTTGCATAAAAATCAGCTCCGTTTCTAAGGGCCAGGGTAGCAATCTTCATTTCGTCATAATGAAAGTCAGGGTGACTCCCCAGTATCACAAAATCAGCGTATTTACCTTCTTCTCCATTAACAATTTTGATGCCGGTTTCCCGGATTTGATTTCTTAGGGGATTACTTCCTATCACATAAGCAGTCATATTTTCGAGACTATCATGTTCTTCGCAAATATGCAGTGCAATTGCCATTGCAGATGTAATAACGTCTTCTGCACTTGCTTGAATTCCTATACTTCGAAGTTTATCTGCATATTCCGAAGGGGATCTTCTGGGGTCGTTAGTTAGGAATAATACAGTTTTCCCCTTCTCCTTAAGATATTTTATTGTATCGGCCGAGCCCTTAATAGGGTTCCCGCCAACGTATACTACGCCGTCCATATCTAAAAGGAAGCCATTGAATAAATCTGCGAGTTTCATATTCTTTATATCATGGGAAATGGATTAATTTGTAGTGATATTAATAAGTTGGGCGGACTTGTTAAAGTAATTTGTTAACCCCAAATATGTTGTTTTAATTCTTCCTGTTTATCCTCATCCGTTTCTTTTTGGTATAGCGATATGACTTTTAGCTGATCATCCTGAGCAATTTCAATTTGAAGTAAATTTAAAACCTCTAAAGCAGCATCTCTATAGCCTTCATAGTATTCTTCCTCTTTGCTTGAAGCCCTCACGGTTCTCAAATCTAAATGCAGAGCTATTGCTGCAAATTTAACTGGTATCTTTTCATCTACTTCCAATTGATAATCTTCTAACTCACCTTGAAGTAAATAGTCTTTCCATGCATTAATTACCCTATCTATGATTTCCTGTTTCATTTGTTCTACCTTGTTTAATATTTAGTTCTTGAATCGAGCCTTACAATAAGCCCTTAGTATACTCAATCAATATATTTTTTAAATGTGTTGCTGGTTATAAAGTTTTCATGAATTTCTATTGTGCAGTAGCCTGCTTGCTATAATAATATTATCCCTACCAGCCGTTTCTGCTATTTTAACTGCTTCGTCCAGGGTTACTTTATTAGAAAGAGTTGCAAGTTTTAAAAGCATTGGAAGGTTAACCCCTGATATTACTTCAACCTTATTTTCTTCAAGGAACGTTAGGCTAATGTTTGATGGAGTTCCCCCGAACATATCGGTAACCAGCAAGATTCCGTCTTTTCCCTTAACTTTTTTAATAGCGTTTTTGATATCCTGCTTAAAAGATTCAAACTCACTATTGGGATCTAGACACACGCCGCTAATTTTTACAGATGGTTTTGAAGACAGGACAAAATTTACAGCGGAAATAAGTTCTTTAGCCAGTGCCCCATGTGTTACTACGACTATCCCTACCATTTATTCCTCCTTAATTCTTAGATATATCCCTATGTCGCGTTATTGGCGACAGATAATCAAAATGCTCTGCAAGCTTATTTGTAATGACGACTGATCTGTGTTGGCCGCCGGTACAACCTATTGCGATCGTCAGATAGGATTTCCCTTCCTTCTCATAATTGGGAATTAAGAATTCTAGAAATTCAGTAAGCTTTTCTATAAATGTTATGGATTCCCCATTGCTTAATATAAAGTCTAAGACTTCGTTGTCCGTTCCGTTTAAGTGTTTTAGATTTTCAACAAAATGCGGGTTAGGAAGAAACCTGACGTCAAAGATCATGTCCGCATCATAAGGTATTCCATGTTTAAAACCAAAAGAAATGAAGTTTACCAAAATATTTGGGGCGTTCGATTTATCAAATTTATTTCTGATAATATCTCTTAATTGATGAACGTTCAGCTCTGACGTGTCAATTTTGTAATTAGAAAGGGCTTTTAGTTCTTCAAGCATTTCTCTTTCTTTCAATATCCCCTCTAAAATATTTCCGTTAGATGATAGAGGATGTTTCCTGCGTGTTTCTTTGTACCTCTTTACAAGAGTTGTGTCCGATGATTCTAAGAATATTATATCGACAGGGTAACCTTTTTGTTTGAATTCTTTTATTACTCCGGGAGCACGATCAAAGAATACTCCTTCACGGATGTCGATGACTAATGCTACTTTACTTATTCCTTTATCTGAGTTTTCACAAAGCTCTATGAATGTCGGTAGCAGGGTCGGGGGGATGTTATCTACACAATAATATCCAAGGTCTTCAAGGACGTTTACAGCCGTACTTTTTCCCGAACCTGAAAGTCCGCTTATGAAAACTAAGTTTGTCATTTGTTATCTTTAGTTAGCATGATAATTTTTGTTTACTCTAGAATTTTTTCTGCTCTGTAGGTCCCTTTTGATTTTAACAGCTGGTTCCGTGCGGCAACTTCTATTATTGTTGCAGTATTTCTGCCCAAAGTTACAGGAATTAATAGATATGGCAACTCTACCCCCATTATGTTGTATACATTCTCATCTATCCCCAATCTGTCATATTCAGTATCCGAATTCCACTCGACAAGCTCTATCACCATGTTTATTCTTCTTCTATCCATCACAGAGGCTCTGCCGAACAAGTCCATGATGTTGATAATACCTATGCCCCTTATTTCCATTAGATGCTTTATTCTTTCTGGGCCACTTCCAAATAGCTCACCTGAAACCGATTTCTCTATCTCTACGACGTCATCTGAAATGAGTTTAGAACCCCTATTTATTAAGTCAAGAGCATTTTCACTTTTCCCAATGCCGCTTTTCCCCAGTATCAGAACTCCGAGCCCCTGTATATCCATGAGGACTCCATGGGCCGTTGTGAAGGGAATGATCCGGTCATGTAATATTTTGTTAAGTCGGGATATTAGTTCTTGTACCGGGAGTTTGGTTGTAAAAAGAGGTACGTTTGTTTCTTCGCATGCTTTCCTTAATTCTTCGCCGGGCAAAATTCCTCTTTGAGATATCAGGCATGGGATATCAATAGACAAAAGGGACCTTAAAACTTTTAGCTTTGTTGAATCTGGAAGTTTGTTGAAATTGGAAATGCTATTTCTGCCAAGTATCTGTATCTCACCTGGTTTATGCTCTGTCTGCGGATCTATTAATTTTTGCCCCGGTTCTTGTACTGAATTGATGGTGACTTTGCGTTTAAGACCATCTTGACCCGCTATAAGCTCTATTTGGAGCTCTGTTCTCCAGGTTCTGGCTAGCTCGGCAACTTCAAGTTTGTTAACACCTTCAATACTTCTCATCTTCTATGGTTATTGCCTCGTATATATCCTCTTGGGATTCGAGCTTCATTAACCTAGACCTTAGCTCCGGGTTCTTAAATACTTTAGAGATTCTTGCCAGTAGCCCAATATGGGAGCCTGCAGCATCTCCCGGTGCGATTAGGGTAATAAAGAAGTGGGTCTCTTTCCTATCAATCGATTCAAATTCTATTCCCTCAATACTTCTTCCGAAACCCAGGGTTATATCTGTAACCCCGCTTATTTTTGCGTGTGGGATTGCTACACCTGAATCAACAGCAGTGCTACAGAGTTTTTCACGCTCTAGTAGTACCTCAACCAGTCTTTCCCTATTAATATTTGGATAAACAGATGATATGTTATCTGCAAGTTCTTTAATAACTTCCGCTTTGCTGGTGGAGTGGAGATGTGGAACTATAGTTTTTGGTTCCAATATATCGGCAATTTTCATTATATTTTTTTAATATCTGTAAAAGTATTAAAGCTTAGGGCTCAATCAAGATTTTCTTGCCTCTTCGACTTAAATAGATGACATTCATTAAACCGTTCTCACTATTTCTAAATGCTACGAAATTTGCATCCGAAACCTTAAGTTGAAGCGAGGCTTCTTCTACAGACATTGGTTTTGAAGGTAATTGATGAACCTGAATGTTTTCGCTTTCACTACTTTCAGTGCTCAAAGGAAGCCCGGTTTCAACAATATCTTCTTTTGTTTTGGCACCCGTTCTTCTTTTTTCTTTAATTTTCTTTTCTGTCTGTTTTTTTAGCTGTTTAACTATAGTGTCCACAGCATTGTCTATAGCTGTGTGCATGTCGTTAGTTTCAACGGAGCTTGTGGCTTTTATGTTTCCGCAAGTTATAGAGATTTCAGCTGTGTCTCTGAATTTTTCTGATGATAAAACAAACCGTAACTCTGAGGGATCTTTCTCTGCCTTTACATACCTTTCTATTCTCTTGGATTTTTTTAGAGCATATGATTTAATTTGTTCAGAGTCTTGCGCATTATTGATGTGTCTAGTGGTTACCGTTACTTTCATTTTGAATTTTCCTTATTTTGAATTTTCCTTGTATTGACGAGATCTGGTTGAAGAAGAAGGTATTTTAAGTATTTTTCTGTATTTTGCAACAGTTCTTCTTGCAACTTTTATATTTCTTCTTTCAAATATTTTAGAAATATCTTCGTCCGAGTATGGGCTTTGGGGTAATTCGCCGGCTATAATACTTCTCATAAGGGACTTTACCTTCTCAAAAGAAACCTCTTTTCCGTGTGATGTTTCGATTCTACGTGAGAATAATGATTTAAGCTCAATTGTGCCCTGAGCTGTTTGGATATATCGTCTGCTGGTAATTCGGCTTACAGTGGATTCATGAACTCCTACTGACTGCGCTACATCCTTTAATATTAGCGGCTTAATATAATCTGCCCCGTGCTCAAAAAAATCTTGTTGAACCTCAACGATTTTTGATATTATTTTTTTTACTGTGGTTTCTCTTTCATCAAGACATTTCATTACTCTATGAGCTGCTTCAATCTTTTCTTTTATAAATTGCTTTTCTTCGGGGGAGAGATTTTTTTCTTTTTTTATAAGGTTTTTGTAATAATTGCTTATTCTGACTTTTGGGAAATCACGGTTTAACTGTATCTGCAATTCATTTCCTACGTTATAAACATAGAAATCAGGAACTATATATTTTTCAGAATCTTTGGAAAAGAACGGTCTTCCGGGTCTTGGTTCTAAGGATGAGATAATTGACATTGCCTCCTGAATCTCTTCTGAAGAGTTCTCAAGGGTCTCAACAACGCTCTTTATGTCTAACTCATCAAGTTTTTCCAAATACTTCTCGATTAACTGAACAACCGGTCCCTCCTGCGCATATCCCAAATCAAGCGCCTGAATCTTAAGGCATTCCTTTAGATTTCTCGAGCATACGCCAGTGGGGTCAAAGGATGACTGAACCTTATGTAGAATTTCTTCTATTTTAGCAATATATTTTTTGTCTGAATCCCGGGACTCGTTTTCGCTATTATAACTTTCTTCACCGGTTACGTTTTCAGATATTCCATTGGTTTGATTTGCAACTTGTTTTAGGTATGTAAGCGCGATCTCTTCAATATCTGTTTCAAGATATCCGTCTTCGTTGGTATTGCCTATTATGATTGAAGCTATTTCTTTTTCTTCAGGGGTGAGGTCTAGCATCTTAAGCTGCCATCTAAGGTGATCTATGAGCGATTCCGCCGAGCTTATCCTGTTTTCCCAAGTAGTATCCTCTTCGCTATCATCAAAGAACTCTCTTGATGAACAATGTGGAATATCATTGTTTTGATCCCTAAACAGGCGGTCATCTCCCATAGTGCTAAAATCAAACTCTTCATTTGAGCTATCTTCGTTTTTCTCAGTCTGATCTTGTGATTCTTCTAGAATAGGGTTTTCTATGAGCTGCTCTTCCAAATAATCTTTTAATTCAAGCGTGGTCATTTGAATTAGCTTTAGGAAGAGCTGCAACTCTTGAGTTAACACCAGGCGCTGTTGTAATACTTGTCTTTGCGAAGTAGTTTGGCTTAAATTTGCACTCATAATTCTTATTCCCTTATCTTTAATCCAAGAGCAGCTACTAATCTAAATTATAATATGACGCAGAATTATATACAAGATTCGTGCCATTTAAATAACTATACCCTAATTCTAAAATTTTTGCGCGTAATAATCCGGTATTGTTGAGGTTTTCCTAAGTTCTATGATAATTTAGCTTTAAATAAATTCTGTTTATATTTGAATGGAGTTTTAAGATTTGGGAGAAATATCAATCTAGATAGGGATTTCCCCTATAGTCTTGGGAGAATGGTTTGGCCCTTTTCAAAGTGCCCATTTTTGGGTGAGTAGATATTTTCTTACGGCTTATAAGGTTTCGCTAGGCGCTACCCATTTCATATCAGAATTATGTCTCTGCTCATAAATTCTAATCTTATCTTCGTGCTCAAGCGAATGTCCTATATCGTCAAGGCCTTCCAGAAGGCTTTTCTTCTTGAAAGGATCTATGTCGAAATTTACAGTCCAGCCTTCGTCGTCAGATATGGTTTGAGACCGCAGATCAACCGTAAGCTCGTGGCCCTTCTTTGAGTTCACTATGTTGAAAAGCTCCTTGACCTTAGCTTCTGCCAGTACAATTGGGAGTATCGCGTTTTTAAAACAGTTGTTATAAAAGATATCGGCGAATGAAGGTGCGATGATTACCTGAAATCCATGTTCTCTTAAGGCCCAAGGGGCATGTTCTCTGGAGCTTCCGCTTCCGAAATTGTGGCTTGTGAGCAGTATCTTGGCATTCTGATAGTGTTCATGGTTGAGCACAAAATCAGGGTTTGGTGTTCCGTCTTCAAGATAACGCCAGTCAAAAAATAAGAATTCTCCAAAACCGGTCCGTTCAACTCGTTTTAAAAACTGTTTTGGAATTATTTGGTCGGTATCTACATTGATTTTATCTAACGGGGCTACTATGCCGTGTACTCTTTCTAAGGGTTCCATTTTAAGTTCCTCTTTATAGTTCTTTGTCTAAATCCCAGCCTCTTACATCCACAAAATGTCCTTCAATTGCCGCTGCCGCTGCCATGGCGGGGCTTACAAGGTGCGTTCTTCCGCCTTTACCTTGCCGTCCTTCAAAGTTTCTGTTTGAAGTGCTTGCACATCTTTCCCCAGGTTCAAGTATATCGGGGTTCATGCCCAGACACATGCTGCAGCCTGACTCTCTCCACTCAAAGCCGGCATCCTTAAATACTTTATCCAGACCAAGTTTCTCGGCCTGCCATTTTATCATCTGTGATCCCGGTACTACCATTGCACTTACTGTAGGGGCTACTTTTCTGCCCTTTACCACCCTTGCGGCTTCTGTTAAATCCCCAATCCTTGAGTTCGTACAAGACCCGATAAATACCCGGTCCAATTTTATATCTTCAATGGGTGTTCCCGCTTCAAGTCCCATATACTCAAGCGCGCTAATTGTAGCCTTTTTGGTATTTTCGTCTTCAATATCTTCCGGGTTAGGAATCTTTGCGGTTACATCGAGCACCATACCGGGATTAGTCCCCCAGCTTACTTGCGGCGCTATCTTTGAGGCGTCAAGGGTAATTGATTTATCAAACTTTGCGCCTTCATCAGACTTAAGATCTTTCCATTGCTCAAGCGCATTCTCCCAGTCCTCTCCCTTTGGCGAGAATTTGCGTCCTTTTACGTATTCAAATGTTTTCTCATCAGCCGCAATCATTCCAGCCCTTGCGCCCGCTTCAATAGACATATTACACACAGTCATTCTTTCTTCCATGTTAAGGGCTTCAATGGCCGATCCCCTGTACTCAACAACTGTTCCGGTCGCTCCGGCTGTGCCGATGTGTCCTATGATGTTTAGGATAATGTCCTTTGCTGTAACGCCGTAACCGCGCTCTCCTTCAACACGGATTTCAAACTGTTTTGGTTTGTCTTGTCTTAAACACTGTGTAGCAAGAACATGCTCTACTTCACTGGTCCCTATACCGAAGGCGAGTGATCCGAATGCGCCGTGTGTTGAAGTATGACTGTCTCCACAAACTATAGTCATTCCCGGTTTGGTTAATCCAAGCTCAGGGCCTATTACATGAACAATACCCTGCATATCGCTGTTTATCTTTAATCCGAACAGTGGAACGCCAAACTCTTCACAGTTGTTTTCCAGAACCTCGATTTGCTTTGCCGAAATGGGGTCTTTAATAGGTTGAGATCTGTCTGTAGTCGGAACATTGTGATCCATAGTCGCGAAAGTTAAATCGGGTCTTCTAACTCTTCGGTCCGTAAGACGAAGTCCTTCAAAAGCCTGTGGAGAAGTTACCTCATGAACGAGGTGTAAATCAATGTATAAAAGAGTAGGTTGACCCTCTTCTTCAAATACTACATGCTTTTCCCATATTTTATCAAAGAGTGTTCTAGCTGACATATCTTTATCCTTCTGTATTGTGCTAAGTGTTTAATTATACACAATAAATCGTCTATTTTTAGATTTGTTTACGTTTCTGATCCGCTGTATGAAAAT
This sequence comes from Deltaproteobacteria bacterium, assembly GCA_029262255.1. Taxonomy (GTDB): domain Bacteria; phylum Desulfobacterota_D; class UBA1144; order Nemesobacterales; family UBA2774; genus CR02bin9. Next base: position 9,115 of record JAJCZT010000007.1, on the reverse strand, counting down.
ATATACGAATTCAGAATTATCAAGATCTTATATCTTAAATGCTGATCTGCCCGGATATATTGCCTCGTCTCCGAGCTCTTCTTCAATTCTTAGGAGTTGATTGTATTTTGCTATCCTATCACTTCTAGAGGCTGATCCTGTTTTAATTTGCCCTGAGTTTGTAGCTACCGCAATGTCTGCAATTGTAGAATCCTCTGTCTCCCCTGAGCGGTGGGATATTATATATGTATAACCCGCGTTCTGCGCCATTCTAATTGTTTGAAGCGTTTCGGTTAATGAGCCTATCTGGTTTACTTTAACCAGGATAGAATTTGCGGCATTTTCTTTAATCCCCTTTGCCAGTCTTTTGGTATTAGTTACGAAAAGGTCATCTCCAACTATTTGCACCTTTTCCCCAAGCTCGTTGGTCATCATCTGCCAGCCTTTCCAGTCATCTTCCGAGAGAGGGTCTTCAATAGAAATAATGGGGTATTGCCTTATCCAGTCGCTATAGACATCAATGAGTTTATCTTTCCCAATCTTTTTGCCCTCTACCACATACTTGCCTTTTTGATAAAATTCGCTAGATGCTACATCCAGAGCCAATGATATTCCTTCCCCTATTTTATATCCCGATTTTGTGATTGCCTCTAAAATGCATTCTATCGCTTCTTCGTTTGATTTTAGGTTAGGAGCGAAACCGCCTTCATCTCCTACCGAAGTCGCATATCCTTTCTTTGAAAGAATTGCTTTTAGGTTATGAAATACTTCCACTCCCGCTCTGATAGCTTCTGAGAATTTGGTAAAACCCAGTGGTACAATCATAAATTCTTGAAAATCCAGATTGTTATCAGCATGAACGCCTCCGTTAATAATATTCATTAGAGGTACCGGTAAGGTGTTTGCGGAGATCCCGCCAAGATAAGCATATAGAGGTATCCAAAGAGAGTTGGATGCGGCTTTTGCCGCAGCAAGCGATACTCCCAATATTGCGTTGGCACCCAAGTTTGATTTATTAGGCGTTCCGTCTAATTTGAGCATCAATTGATCAATTTCATTCTGTTCGGTTACGTCGGCGCCGATTAACTTTGGGGCGATTATGTCATTAACATTCTTTATAGCTTTTTGGACTCCCTTGCCCAAATATCTCTTTTTTACATTGTCCCTTAATTCTACTGCCTCATGCTCACCAGTAGAAGCTCCTGAAGGCACTGCTGCTCTTCCAAAGGACCCGTCATCACAGATGATATCTACTTCTATTGTGGGATTCCCGCGTGAATCCAGAATTTCTCTTGCGTTAATTGCATCAATAATTGCCACTTTTCTATCCTCCCTGGAATTTCAATTCCGGCTAAGGGAAATTACCATATCAACTTAGGCGTATCAAATCGGTTAATATTATTATCTGAAATAACATTGTTGGAAAAGTAGCGTTAGTTCGGTACAATCTTAAATTCTAAAAATGACGGGAAAGGGTAATTAATATGAAATTCATTTTCAAACAAAAGTCTTTATTAAGTCTTAGCTTCCTATTTTTAGTCTTGCTTATAACTTCATGCAGTGTAGGTGACAGCAGCTCGCCCGGCACTATAACTGATCTAACCGCTGATCCTGTGAGCAGGCTCCTTAATTGGACGGCTCCCGGAGATGATGGGAACAGTGGGAGGGCTACAATTTACTTTATCAGATTCTTTGATAACGAAGAAGTAGCGGCAATTTTGGGTGTCCCTTCTCTAGAGGGAGTGCCTTTTGTCGAGATTGAAGAAGCTGTTCGGGATAATTTTAATGACGCTACTCAAATCCCTGATTTCCAAAGGCCGGATGTTGCGGGCAGCCCGCAGAGTTTTGTAGCTCCTAGACTGGATATAACTGGCGAGATGATGTTCTTTTATTCAGTCCGTACTAATGATGAAGTAGGGAATTCTTCGCAGCCCTCTAACGTGGCTGAATTATCAACACCTTTGGATTCTGTTAAATATGTTAGTAGTGAAGCCGGCAGCTGTATAGGGGAATCAATTGCGGAAGGGAATTTTAACGGAGACCAGGAAGATGACGGACAATTTCTAAACGATTATGCTATTGGTGATCCCTGTCTGGGAAAAGTTTATATCTTTTACGGAGCTAATGATTTAACCGATGACGGCAGCACTTTGATTGATGTATCTGCAGCGGATGTAACGGTCATTGGTAATCCAGAGGATCTGTTTGGCGCCTCACTTGCAGGAATTCCTGACTTTGAAAATGATATTAGAGCCCATGAGCTAGTTATTGGCGCCCCGGGATTTGATAATGGCAGAGGTAAAACTTTTGTGATTTTTGGCAGCAGAGATTTGCCAAGTGTAATTGAGATGTCAGATAGTAGTGTGGATCGAATAGAGGTTGTCGGAGAAAACGTCGGCGACAACTTTGGTTTTTCTGTAGCGGACGGGGATGATGTCACTAACGGATCTGGATTATTTTTGGTTGGCGCGCCTTTTTTTGACTCTGATACCGGAAGATCATATGTTTTCAGAGGCAAGGGGTTGAATCAGAACGAGGAGGTCCCCGCAACGGATGCCGGCGCTACTTTTACAGGCCAGGCCTCTGGAGATTTGTTTGGTTTTGACCTTGCTAATCTTGGCAGGATTCGTAGGAATAGTTTTGACGAATTTGGCGCTGGGGCACCAGGGGCGGGAAAGGCTTATGTAATATTAGGGCAAGATAATATTGATAGCAGGGATTTAGCTGTTGACACTGATAATGTTGTTATTCTCGAAGGAGATCCGGACGATACTTTCGGGATAAGTATTTCCGGGGACGGGGATATAGACGAAGACGGTGAGGAGAGGGACGACGTTATAGTAGGCGCTCCCGATGCCAATATGTCTTCGGGCTCTGTTTTCTTATACTCGGGCGATGCTATTGAGACCGCTTTTGATGATGATACTAGTCCGGACTTTGAGACTGAATTTACCGGAGTCAGTCCCGGAGATTTGTTTGGAACTTCCGTGGGGGTTATAGCTAATCTGACCCCTGAGATTGAAAAGAAGAATAGGGATACGGCTATCGTGCTTGTTCTTGAAGTCAGTAATGCTGATTTTGGTGTCGGAGCTCCCGGAACCGAAAATGGTACAGTCTATCTATTCTTTGGACGGGACGACTTCCCGTCTGTAGTTTCAGCTTCTGAAGCTGACGTCGATTTAGTAGGCGGCGAGGCAGAGGTTGATTTTGGTATACAGGTTCGGGGATTAGGGGATGTAAATGGCGATGATTTTGAAGATTTTGGGGCAGGCGGTTTTGAGTTTATGAGGGTCGTTTATTAGGAACTCTCAACTTTATCTTTTTTAAGATGCCTAGATTTGTAGATATCGCTAGAATACGGGAAATAATTTTGTTGAGGCTAAATCAGTTTTAATTCCCCTGTACTTTATCTTCAATAATATATCCGTCTTTAAACGTAACAATTCTCTCGGCGTGTCGAGCTATGTCTTGCTCATGAGTTATCATAATTATTGTTTTACCCTCTTTGTTAAGGGCTTTAAAAATTCCCATTATTTCCATACTTGTTTGAGAGTCAAGGTTTCCAGTTGGTTCATCGGCCAAAATGATGCTCGGATTATTGACTATGGCTCTGGCAATTGCGACTCGTTGTTGCTGTCCTCCGGAGAGCTGCGAGGGGAGATGGTGCTCTCTTCCATCTAAACCTACCATTTTAATTGCTTGGTTCGCCCGCTCCGCTCTTTTCTTTGAATCAGTGTTGTTGTAAATCATAGGGAGTTCCACGTTTTCAATGGCTGTTGTTCTTGCAAGAAGGTTAAAGCTCTGAAATACAAAACCTATCTTCTTATTTCTAATTTCGGCCAGCTCATCTGTATCCAAAGAAGAGACTTGATTGTTATCAAGGTAATATTCTCCTTTTGTGGGTTTATCCAGGCAACCAATTATGTTCATGAATGTGCTTTTCCCGGACCCCGATGCTCCCATAATAGATACAAAATCCCCCTTTTTTATCTCAAGGGAAACGCCCTTTAGGGCATGGACTTTGATATCGCCCAAATCATATGTTTTATGAATATCCTTGGCTTCTATGACCCGGCTATCACCCATCTTTTAGAATCTCCTGGGTTGGGGCAGGTAAGAAGAGCTGTTCCCGGAATCGCTTTTTACAAGAGCCTCTACAATTACCTCGTCGCCTTCTTTAAGATCACCTTCTGTGATTTCGGTATATCTTCCGTCCCCTACACCCGCTTTGATTAAAACGGCCTTTATTTGTCCGTTCTTTCCAGGTGTCCATACATGCGGCGAATTATTGGTATCCGCGCTGTTTGATTCTACGATAGCTGAAGAAGGTGGTGTGAACCTAAGGGCGGAAGTTGGTACCCGTTTTACGTCTTTTTTCTCCGCTACAATTATTTTTACCTCAGCGGTCATTCCGGGTTTTAATTTGTTGTCTTTGTTATCTATAGAGACTACTACGTTGTATGTTACCACGTTGTTATTTGTGATAGGTTCGTTTCTTACCTGGGAGACTACGCCTTCAAATGATTGATTTGGGAATGCGTCTACTGTGAAAAATGCCCTCTGTCCGTTTTGTATTTTTCCTATATCCGCCTCGCTCACGTTTGTATCAATTTTCATGCTGGATAAATCTTGAGATATGAGAAACAGGGGCTTGTTGTTAGGCACAACGTTCTCTCCGGTATTTATGTTTCGGGAAAGTACAATGCCGTCAATTGGGGAGCGGACCACCGTGTTATTTAAATTAGACTGTGTTATTTCAATCGTTGCTTTAGATTGTTCAAGGGAGGCTTGTGCTGATAAATACTTTGTTCTTGAATCATCGAACTCCTCTTTGGATATAAGCCTTTTATCATAGAGCCCTTTATTTGTAGTATAGACGGAGTTTGTTAGATTAAAGTCAGCCTCTGCTTTTTTCTTGTCAGCCTGTGCTCTTTTCAACTCCGTTTCCAGCGTTGAGGGGTCAATCTCTAAAAGCGGATCTCCTTTTTGGACTTCAGAGTTGTAGTCGACAAAAATGTTTTTTGCATAACCTGAAACTTGAGAGCCTACTTCAATGGTTCTTAATGGATTTATTGTGCCGGAGGAAGTGATCCGAGAAGTAATATTACCTCTGTCGACCTTAGCGGTCATATAGACTGTTGAGGATGTACTCTCACTAAAAAAGCGGGGTACCAGGAATATCGCAACAACAATGATTATTAATAATGCTATATATTTCTTACTGTTCTTGAGGTTCATCAACTTCCCCTGTAGCTCTTTGTAGCCTTGCAACGTTAATATTATAGTTGTAAATCGCCTGCATATATTTCGCGTTAGATGTTGCGTAAAGTGATTCAGCCTCTGCCAGCTCAACTGAAGAGGCCCTAGCCAGTCTATATCTTTCCCTAGCCAAGAGCAAACTTTGCTCAGCAGATTCCCTGGTTCTCTTTGTCACATTAATATTTTCCTTAGCGAAGTGAAGGTCTAGGTGTAATTGCTTTATTTGTGAGATAATGCCTGCCTTGGTAGAGCGAAGCTCAGCGTTAGCAAGTCTTAAATTGGCTTTTGAATCTTCTACTTTGGCAAATCTTGAAAACCCCTCAAAGATAGGGAATTTAACACCGACACCAGCGATAAAACCCGGAGTTTCAGCACCTTTTCCCTCAAACCTGTAAGCTGTCCTCCCAAAGACTTCCGGGTAGAACTCCTTTTTAGAAGCCTTTAAGTTTGCTCTCATGGCTACTTTCTGTGATTCCAGGCTTTTTAATTCAGGTCTTGAACCTAGAGCTTGTATTATAGATTCTTCAAGCAGATATGGGCTTATTGAAAGCTCTGTGGAGTCTTCTAATTCATAGCTGAAAGAACTATCTTCAATAGCCATAATTGTTTGAAGGTTTACTTTCGCAGTTTCGAAATTATTTTGTGCTGCAATTTGTTCCAGCTTAGCATTTCCAAGGTTTACTTCCGCTTTTGTTACTTCAATCTGCGGAACCCTGCCGGATTTGTAAAACCCCTGGGCCTGCTCAAGGCGCTTCTCGGATTCGATTACTTTTTTCTCCATAGCAAGCGCAATATGTTCTTCCGATAATACTGTGTAATAACTAATAATTGTACTAAGAATGAGATTGTCCTCTGCGGTCTCTTTATCAAACTCTGTAGATTTTAAAAGCGCTTTTGTTGATTTAACACGGTTTGAAGTTCGTCCGAAATCATATATAAGCTGATCTAAAAAGAAGCCCGACTCACGGCCAATGAAAGGGACAATTATTCTTGAGCTTATCTGAGGATAATATATTGATTTTGCATTCTTAACCCCTGCTTTTGATATATCTATTGTAGCATCTGATATCGCTATTGCGGGGTTATTCTCTATGGCTATACCGATAGCCTGATCAAGAGTGAGGGGCTCTTTTTCCTGGGCGGAAACATAATTAAGCCCAAAAAATAAAGATAGCAGTATCAAGAGTGCTTTATAGCTCATTTTATAATCCATAATTTCAAATCAATAATATGACTTTAAAACATATACGTTGCAACATTTTTTTCATACCGTAAAATACCATCATGCCATTTGGAATATATATTCATATCCCTTACTGCGTAACAAAATGCCCCTACTGTGACTTCAATTCTTATGGAGTAGGCAGCCGATTTCCAGAAATAGAGTATACCGAGTCAATATTGCGCGAACTAGAGCTTTATCGTGAGGGGATTCAAGATGTTGAGCTAACATCTATCTTTTTCGGAGGAGGAACGCCTTCTCTATTTGATCCAAAGAGTATTGAAAAAATTATTTCTAAAATTCTAGAGATCACTCGACCCGCCGATAATTTGGAGATTTCCTTAGAGGTAAACCCCAAGACCGCGGATTTGGATAAGCTTAAAGGACTCCTGAGTGCAGGGATAAATAGAATAAGCGTTGGGGTTCAGTCTTTTTCCAAAAGAAAGCTGGACTTCCTGGGAAGAATTAATGCACCTTTAGATAGCAGAAAAATACTAGACGACGTACTAAATGCCGGATTTAAGAACTATAGCTTAGATCTAATGTATGGAACCACAGATGAAACATTGTTAGAATGGGAAGAGGATTTAAAAGAAGCCCTTGGTTTTGATTACCCCCATATTTCAGCCTATTGCTTAACGATAGAGGACGGCACAGAGTTTGGGAAACTGTACAATTTCGGCAAATTGAAATTGCCGACTGATGAGAGGCTCACTGATTTCATTACCTACACGACTGATTTTCTTGAGGATGCGGGTTACAAGCAGTACGAGATCTCCAATTATGCCAAAGAGGGTTTTGAGTGTGCTCACAACATGCTTTACTGGAGGGGCCAGAGTTACCTTGGTCTTGGAGCGGGGGCTCATTCTCATTTCTCTATGGGCAATTCTAGTCTCTGGGGTGAGAGGTGGGCGAATTTGAGAAATCCGGCACTTTATATGAAATCTGTAAAACAGGGGAGAAAACCTCTGGACTTTACGGAACAATTAAAAAAACAAGAAGTTATAGAAGATAAAGTATTAATGGGGCTTAGGTTAAAAGACGGGATCAATATATCCGAGCTTGAAAATACATTTCAGTTAAAAGCAAATATGGATAAGGTGGGATACCTCGTGCGAGATGGGTTTCTTGAATACTCAGACAGCTCCATTAGGTTAACTAAAAAAGGCAATCTATTGTCAAACGCGGTTATTTTGCGGTTTGTAGAAGCATTGAATTAAGGAATCCTTTTTAATATGTGCTTTGCTCCCTTGGACATTATATAGTAATTGCCATCTTCCTTCTTTAGATATTTCATAAACTCATAGTAAGCGGGCCGTAGAAACCGCGCGTCGAACTCCCCGTCTTTAATCTTGGCGTACGGGATATTTTCATGGTTTATTGTGAGGGTGTTCAGCTCTAATCTTTCTTTGGTCTCGTCATTTAGAATTATATAAAAGTCGTCCCCTTTTTTATCTACCATTTTTACTACAAAAGGAGTATCTTCAACTTCAATATAGAGTTTGCCGCTACCTTCATCCAGATAATATCTTCCCTCGTCATCTCGGCTCAGCAGCTTATTGTTATAGAGATAAGTTAATCGGTGCTGGATTTTGATCCCATCCTGAAACCAATTGCCTCTTTTATCAATAAAAAATCTTGGTTTAGCTTGATCCTGTTTTTGCTCCATAGCCTTTAATTATAACAAATTTGATAAGATAGAATATCCCGCGTTATTCCCCCATTACTTTCACCACTACTCTTTTCTTTCTTTTGCCGTCAAATTCCGCATAGAACACCCTCTGCCAGGGTCCCAGGTCCAGGTCTCCCTCTGTTATAGGCACGATTACCTGATGATGCATTATCAGATTCTTGAGATGCGCGTCCCCGTTATCCTCGCCTGTTCTATGGTGTCGATAATTTTCCCTGTAAGGCGCTATGTCCTCAAGCCATTCCCAAATGTCTTCAATGAGCCCATCCTCATTGTCGTTTACATAAACCGCAGCCGTAATGTGCATTGCCGATACCAGGACAAAACCTTCTTGTACCTCACTCTTAAATACGATATCTCTTACCGTGTCTGTTATATGCACCATCTCTCGTCTTTTTTCTGTGTTAAACCATAGATACTCAGTAAGGCTTTTCATATGCAGAACCTCCTTAGTGTTCTTTAAATCTGATATCATTACAGGTTAGCAAGCGAGCCTAATAAAGCAAAGAGTATTTATCTTCTCCGGGCTCTTTGCCGATAATTACAAAAGGAGGTCGGTATGATAATTGAATTAAGCATAATACCTATAGGGGTCGGTGTTTCACTTTCAAAATATGTCGCGTGCGTGATGAAGGTTGTTCGAGACAGCGGGCTTAATTATGAATCACATTCTATGGCTACCAATATAGAATGCGGTTGGGATGATATTATTCCGCTGGTTAAAAAGTGCCACGATGAGCTTAAGAAGATGGGGGTAGAGCGTATTAGCACCTCAATTAGGATAAGTGAGAGGACGGACAAACCCTATACAATGGAAGGGAAAATGATCAGTTTGGAAGAGAAATTATAAAGCGCCCGAGCTATAATTAATAAATTATTTCTTGACTGTGCTCTACATTTAAGGTTAAAACTTTTGACATTATGAGAGAAGATTGGAAGTACTGGATTGCTCTAAGCATGATAAA
>JAJCZT010000006.1 GCA_029262255.1 Deltaproteobacteria bacterium | reverse complement strand
CCTGAGCAGGTAGATGCGGTTATCGTTGCCTGCACGGCGGTTCAAAATCTGTATCCGGCAATAGCGATTGAGATCCAGGGGGCAATAGGGGCAAAGGGATTTGCTTTTGACATGCAGGCTGCGTGTTCTTCAATGCTTTTTGGAGTCCAAATGGCCGTTGATGCTATTTGTAATAAAAGCGCAAACTGTGTGCTGGTAATTAGTCCAGAGATTTGCACGGCCCGTGTTTGTTATCAGGACAGAGAAACTCATTTTCTTTTCGGTGATGCCGCAGCCGCGCTGCTAATTGAAAAGAAGGAAAGCTGCCGGTCACAACACGCTTTTGAAATTCTGGGAACCAAGCTGCATACTCAATTCTCTGATACTGTGCACAATCATTTCGGGTTTCTAAATCAAGCCGCACCGGGGAATTACAAATCTGTGGATCGGCTGTTTGCGCAGGACGGCAAGAAGCTATTTAAAGATATCGTTCCTTTGGCCTCCGGGTATATTCGTGAGCATCTGGACCATGCGGGAGTGGCGGTTTCCGACTTAAAACGTCTATGGTTACATCAGGCTAATTCTCGGATCAATCAATTGATCAGCAAAAGAGTCTTTGGCAGAGAAGCGACCCCTGGAGAATCTCCGCTTATTATGGACGAATTTGCCAATACCAGCTCAGCCGGCGCGGTCATCGCTTTTCACGAGCATAATGATGATCTGGTGAAAGGAGATATCGGTGTTCTTTGCGCTTTCGGAGCGGGGTACTCAATCGGCAGCGCTGTGCTCCGCAAATACACCTGATCCCGGTGCGGATAGCATCCGCGGGCATACAAAAAGACATAGCATCCACATGCATACAAAAGGACATAGAATCCGCGGGCATGCACGGGTATAAGATATCTGGTAAACTATCCATTCGAGAAAAAACATGGCAGAGCTAAAAGACATAGAAAACCGACAGGATATAGACAAGCTAATGTGGAGTTTTTATGACCGGATGATGGTTGATCCTGTCATAGGTTTTATTTTTACTCACTATGCGAAGCTTGATTTAAATGTGCATATCCCTATACTTGCCGACTTCTGGGAGACTGTTTTATTCCAGAACCCTGTTTACAAAAGGGGCACGAAGGTTATGGCGGTGCACTTTGACCTTAATAAGAAGATCCAGCTTAGAAAGCAGCATTTCTCACGCTGGCTATTTCTTTTTCATCAAACTATAGATGAGCACTTTTACGGACCAAAGGCAGGACTTGCCAAAGAGCGCTCAGTCTCAATCGCAACACTTATGCAGAACAGAATGGGCACTTTGCCTGACTGCACCGAGATTTAACTTCCTTTACAAAGCTCGACCAGCTGCAGAATTTATAATCCATATCCGGGAAAACTTTCTCAAAAATTTTTTTTAATCTTAATTCATTTTGTATTATACTGTTCCTGGCTTTAAGTTATAAAGGAGGCGGTCATGAAAAAAGTTTCATTCTTATTCACAATAGTTTTGAGTGTGCTTTTCCTCGCGGGATTTGAAGCGGGAGCGGAAAAAGGCGGTGATACCGCTATCCGCAGTGGTAGCGGCACCATTTGTAATAATAAATATGTTTTATGCACATCTGCGCCTTGTGTTCCTGATCCTAGTAATCCGGATTCACGGGCAATTTGCAGCTGTGACGTTAATAAGGGATTGAACTTCGGTCTGTCACAATGTGAGGCCCGGACCCCTGCGACTGACTCAAACGGTGTTACAAAAGTGTTGTCGACATATTCGTTCGCTCAGGCTCCTACCAAGCCCGTGCTTTCCTGCCCTGAGGGCAAACCGTGGACTGATTGCCTGGATCAGCCTTGTATTGTAGACCAGTTAAATCCCAACAAAGCCATATGTACATGCAAGATAGTGCGTGACCAGGCTTTTGTTACTTTTGGCGGGGACTGTAACTCTCTAACTTGCGATACAGGCTACTGGTCCGGCGCTACCGTCGGGTCTTATGTCGGGGCAAGTAAAGAGCTTATGAAAGCGTTTGGTATAGATGAACAGCCGGCTCGTTACTGCGCGGGTATGAAGCCTGATCTTTTAAAGTGATTCCTGCGTTATCTGTGCAGAGCTTGATAGTGAACGTGCCTAACTAGACCCTTAGTATTTCAAATAGACCAAATAAAAAGGGCCGTTTAATACAAACACGGCCCTTATCTATTCCGAATCCTGTTTTACGCTTAACTTCAGTTGCGATTAATCGAGGGGTTTCCCCTCTCTGGTTACTTTTGTAATTATGGTCTCAGAAGTCCTTTAGTTTTTAGAAACAGGAACGAGAGAATCGCCCCGCCTATAAACCCGTCAACCAATCCCCATAGCGCCCACTCTATTACACTGCCATAGCCATGGGGAAACAACAAATAAGATTCCATTGCGGAGGATAAAAGAGAGCCTTCGGGGATTTGAGTGATATTTGAAACTGTTAAGAAGGCAAGAAAGACAGGTCTTATTGCAAAATCAAAGGAAGTGATCTCAAAGTTATAAAGCATGCTGATTAAAGCTAGCAACCCTGAGCAGATTCCTAAGACTATCCCTGTGGCGATACCAAATTTGAGAGCTGCTGGAAACCTTTTCCCTTCGAATATTATAGAAAACATATTATAGAAGATTGCAATAAAAAAACCGCTTACATACCCATCTATAAAGCCGGTTATTAGAGCGATTATGGTATTTAGCGCATTTACCGGCATGCCGAGCTGTGAATAAGAGATGACGGTGGATAGATATGCATCCATATCAAAAGAGTGCAGGATTATTAAAACGATTCCTGTTAAGAATCTGAAATCAAGCTCGACCCAAGCTGTGGGAACTCCGTTTAGAATAGATAGCTCTATTAATAGTAGCGATGCGCCTGCCCAGAGAATGCCTGTGTATAATCCGAATTTTATTGCGTTCATTAGCTATCCTAAATAAGTGATACTGCGGATAGTATTCCCAATTGGTGACGGGAATAAAAGTTTAAGGATAGTTTTGTTTTAGATATAAGGTTTAGGCCTCGCCCCATTTGTTAATTGAAGGGGATTATGCGGTCCCTCAAAGGGGGATAAAAGCAAAGATTGGATGGCCGTAGTTTCTTTGGATCAGGCGGCTTTAAATATAGAGAAACTATCTTCCGAAGAGAAGCGGGCCCCCGATATATCGTGGGAGATACGATATATCGGAGTTCTTCTTAATTCTGACATACCCCCGGTTTGTCTGCTGAAGAGAAATTAACCAATAATCACGGAGTGTTAGGTGATCTTTAGCCCTCTTTTAGTTAGTTGGCACGTTCGTTGCAATTATAAATTAGGTAGAGAAGGGGCCTCAACCGTGAGTATTCCGTTTTGTAGATGGAGAATACACACCCAATTTAATTCCTTAACGGAAGTCCCCCGACTAATAAATACGGCTTCAAAGAAGAGAGATAGGTGAGCAAGAAAATATAGAAATTAAATTGTAGTTCCCCTTCACAACCCTTCTCTCTTAGTTGCCCCGAAGCGCGGAGAGGGAAGGGTTTTAATAACGGAGAAGGAAAATAAAAGAAAATAAAAAAGGTAAAAAATTTAGGGAACAAAACAAGATGACGTTAGGTAAACAGATGGCGGTAGGTGTTGGGAGTCTTCAGTTAATTGGGCGATAGGTAAACAAGAAATAGATTTCTCCCGGTGGTAGAGATGCGGAACGAAAAATAAACAGATTTTTGTCCCCTTCACACCCTTCTCCCTTGGTTGCCTCCAGGCGTCGAGGGGGAGGGGTTTTTTAATAAGAAGTTTTTTGATGAAAAGGATTATAGAAATAGTAATTTGTATCCATTCCTTCTAAAACTCTCCCCACTCTTGAGGGAATTAGGGTCGGATAAGAGGAGGGGAGAGCTTTTCAACTAATGCCGAGCCTGAAATCACC
>JAJCZT010000005.1 GCA_029262255.1 Deltaproteobacteria bacterium | reverse complement strand
ATATAGTCCCCCTAAATCAGGATGTTTATACTCAGCCTTCCCGCATGCAATAAGTATAGAAACAAATGAAAGTAGAATCAGCCTCTTTTTCATAACCATTCCCTCAGAAATACAGTAACACTTTCTTAAAAAAACCAAAAGCCCCTATAATATAAAAAACATCGCAGGCAATTAGGCGGTATGTTTATCTCGGGAATGATAGATCCGGGCAAGTTTCATAAAGTAATGGTCCCTTTTCCGGAGCCATTCTTCATAAACCTTTTTGAATGCGAGATGCTTTTCTCGATAATCTTTTATTCTGTGTCTATCTACCGAGAGGTGGAAAGCAATTGAGGAGATGTAACCCAGGTCAAAAAAGGAGTCGAGGATATTTTCGTCGCTGTATCGACCCTTGTATTTGAAGGGGTTCCATTCGTCGACAAGTGCTTGAAACTTTTCTAAGAACTCCGAATCGTATTTCGTCGCCGGCATTTTTGCAAAGATATACCGGAGAGTTCGAGAAGTAAATTTACTTGATTAGGTAGGGACTTACCCGTTATTGACCTCGTCCCCTTTATCGTTCATATATCTAAGCTCGGCAAGTATTCCGGAATTAGTATCTAGCAATTCCTCCAGTTGAAAATTAAGGATGCCTAGCATCCTCGCGTTTCCAACCTCAAGGCTGTCGTCGTCATTGTCGATAGCCAATAAATTAAGTTTTGATTGTTTACTGCCCTCAGATGCCTCGCTTAATATTTCTCTGCTTTTCTCTAACTCTTCTCTGGTCATTATTTATTCTCCTCCATTTTCTTGCTTCCATATATCTAATGCCTCCTTGAGAGTCACATAAGTGGCCCTTACTCCCTCGGCTCTGAGCTTATCTTTCGCTCCAGTCGTCTTGTTGCTCTTTCCTGTAGCCGTCGGCAATCTCAAATAAAACCCTATCGATAAAAAGCATTAGATTAGGGATTGGGTCTGGTATTGTCACAAAAGCTAAACGCTGATTGTCTTTAATCATTGACATAATCTATCCTCCGTAAGTTTGATACTCATATTATATACACCTGTCATGCACCCCTTTTGTCATTCCCAGGCATAAGTCTTAGAGCTTTTTTCATTTGCAAGCTTATCAAGCGCGTCTGCTTGACCGTCAAAACCATTTTCTCTGAGAGAATTTGCGGCACTTTTCAAGCCTTTTTCATTGTCTTGCAATGTATTGAAATTTTTCGTCATCTCCTTTATTAGTGAGTGACTCCCGATAAGTAACTCTATTGTCCCATATGCAAAACCGAGCGCTAGGGCATTCTTTTCCCAATACCTCTTTCGATCTTCTTCGCTGTTCTGTAAATCCTCTCTATCAGCGAATATGTTTAAATCTTCTATTTCTTCATAGTGAGCAAAAAGCTGGAGGGCTTCTTCTTTGCTCAATAATTCGACAATTTGCGAGATATGGGTTTTATAGACTGTTGTATTAAGTTTCTTAAAAACCTGGGACTCTGCATCTCTCCGTAAATTCAGGTGTAGTGTTGGAATCTGAAAATATAGAATCTCATATTTTAATACTGCCTTGAGAACCTCAGTTTTATTGCTTTTTTTCATACCTTCGACAAATAATAACGAAACAACACCAGCCAGTACCCCAGCCAATACCCCAACCAGTATCCCCCAGAAAAATAGCTCTTGATTCATAATTTTATTATATACACTCTCAACCCTCTTTTGAATCCCCTTCTCTTATATATTTCTTGGCCCTGGATATAGTCGGTTGAGATACTCCGAGGATTTTTTGCATTTGCGCGATAGTGTCTCCCCGTTGGATTAGCTCCTTAAGCTCGGCGAGGAATATCTTGTCGTAATATATGGGCCTAGGACCTCGAGTATTAGTCTTAACAGGCCTTAGATGCCCAACGCCGTTTGAGTAGTCGACGAATGTATTAATAGCCATATTAATAAGCTCGTCAGTGTAGCGTAGCGAGAAACCTCACCCCTGGGGAATTCGATTACATTTATCTAAACAGTTAGAATTTACGAACCGTATAAGGACAAATGGATGTCAGAATCTCTGCAAACAATTCTTACATATACCCTAATCCCGATAGTGGTAACCATTATTGGGGGAACAATAGCCGCATACAGAACACCGGGGGAAAAAACCAGAATTACGGTTCAACACTTTGCCGCCGGGGTCGTCTTTGCCGCTGTTGCGCTTGAGCTTCTACCAGAGCTAGTTACCAATTTGCGAATCCTTCCTTTAATTATCGGCTTCTCATCAGGTGTAGCTTTGATGCTGGTTGTAAGATGGGGGGCGGAGAAATTCGAGGGGAAGCAAGGTTCAGGGGGACTTGTAATAGCTGCAGGGGTGGATGTTTTTATCGACGGTCTTCTTATGGGCGTTAGTTTCGATGTAGGTTTGAAGACAGGAATTATAATAACTATAGCGCTTTCCATTGAACTCTTATTCCTGGCGCTCTCTGTTGCATCATCTCTGGCCAAAGAAGGAAAAAGCAAATCAAGGATAATTCTTACCACTATTATTCTTTCACTGCTCGTACTTATAGGCGCAGCTATTGGGGGCTCTGTACTTGAAGGTATTCATGGCTCTGCTCTAGAAGGAATTATCGCTTTTGCAGTAGCAGCTCTTCTCTACTTAGTTACTGAAGAGCTTTTAGTTGAAGCCCACAAAGGGGGGCAAGACTCCGCTTTTTCTACAACTATGTTCTTTGTCGGATTTTTAATCGTTATGATATTGGAAACAGCAACTTAATTGTTAAAGGTTTTATAACCCCCCTTTATCAATTCAATACTCTATAACCTCTGCCCCTCATGCAATTCTTGTAGATGTGATCATAATTCTTATGGTTTTTATAGATACTCGTACCACCACCGGCAACACCGCCTACAACAGCTCCAATACCCAAACCCTTGCCGACACTACCGCCAATAGCACCAAGCAATGCTCCAGTGCCCGCTCCGACACCTGCGCCAATCGCCGTATTCTTGGCAACATTACCCGCGCCGCCTTTATTGTCTTTGGCAAGCGCTTTGCACTCAGCATTGTCTCTGTAGTATTTATCCTGGTTCTTAATACTCGCAGGATCTACAACAGGATCAGCATATACGTATGTCGCTGAGAATATCAATAAAGCCAATAGATAAGTCATTTTTTTCATTATTATGCCTCCACAGTATTTTTTGGTAACAGAAAATTACTTACTTACAAAAGTCTCCGTAAAATCTCCGCCAATGGGTTTCCCAATCTGGTACCCCTTATACGGCTCGTAATCACCAAGTTCAAAATCACGCACTGTGTAGTTACAAACTGTTTTGGCATCTTGTGCTGAGCAGGAATAGGTTATCATTGACCCTGCTAGAGATAGATTCTCGCCTTCTATCAGAAGCGATGGTGTTAATGAGAAGTTGTGTACATCGAACCCGCCTTGAGCATTCTTCCCGACGCGGTAGATTCCGCCGAACTCAGTGCCGTATGATTCCTCTGATACTTCATCCCCTTCCTCAAGCACGCTAATGCCGGAAATTTCTTCCTGGATTATGGCGCGTCCGCCAAGATCGTTGACTCTGTCTATAATATCAACTTTTACTTTCAACTCCATTTTGCCGTCTTTCGTATATGTAATGACCTGAGAGACAGGGACATCAAAATCTCCGTCACCGGTATCAATAGCTTTGCCGTAACTCTTTTCTTTTGTTACGACCATCCCATTCTCTCCTGTTTCATTCACAAGGGTTTTCCCAGAGAGAAGACCATCGTATAATTTCCGGAACTCTAAAACACCTAAAGAATCCCCAGCAATAGAATTAAATGATGATAAAGCGCTTATTACAATTACGAACATAAAAATTGAAATTAATCTTAGCATTTACTCCTCCTTAGTCGATCTATACTTAATTATAATTTTACCACATATTTATATCCTTTAGTTGCTAACGCTTAACCTTATAACCCTCTTTCTTCATATCCCACGTGTCTTTTGTAATGCCTTTATCACGCAGTTTGTTCTTCTGAACCCTTAGAGTTCCGGTTTTGGGAAGCGATTTCTCAAACCTGATAAACCTGGGGATCATAAAGTAGGGCATTTTCGGCTCTAGAAATTTAATGAGTTTCACAGGATCAATTGTCTTACCTTTCTTGGGCACAACGACAATCATAAGCTCGTCTTCTGCGTAGCGTCCGCTCTCAGCCTTAACTCCTATGGCTCCGGACTCTTCGACATCATGATGAGAGCCGACAATCTTCTCGACCTCAAAAGAGCTTATATTCTCCCCTTTGCACCTTAAATAGTCCTTAACTCTATCAACGAAATAAATATATCCATCTTTATCCATCCTCCCGGCGTCTCCGGTATGGAACCAGAAGTTGCGGAAATCCTCAACAGTCTTCTCCGGCATCTTATTATAGTAGTAGAGCATCACATTTGGCGTTCTAGGTCGAACTATAATCTCCCCTATCTCACCTCTTGGAACTTCCTCATCGGTCTCGGGGTCTCCTATTTTAATCTCATAACCGGGAGCTTCCTTTCCGCATGATCCAACCCTAAAGACCTCACCCGGGCGCATCCAGGTGCACTGGCCGATCTCTGTAAGCCCGTAGCCCTCCATGAACTGAATATTGAACCTCTTCATAAACTCCTTGATTATGTCATGCGGAGCCGGAGAGCCCAATACGAGCTTTACCTTATGCTGCTTTTCTTCAGGCACGGCAGGCGTGTTCCACATAAAGTAGGATATCGTTCCTACAAGATTAAACTTAGTTACGCCGTGATCCACCATCCATTTCCAGAATTTGCTCGCGCTGTATTTCTCCTCAACTACCACCCTGGCCCCCATTATTAGAGCTGGGTAGACACTCATAACCATCGCGTTTGAATGAAAGAGCGGAAGACACGTGAAACAAACATCGTTTGGACCTACATCCATTATCTCGGCATAGTTCCTCGCACTTGAATAGTCGGCGGCGCATGGCCTCACAACACCTTTTGATCTTCCGGTAGTTCCCGATGTGTACATAAGCCGCGCATGATCTACGAAGGTAATATCGACTCCGGGCTCAGCGCTCTTTTGAGGAGTGATAAATTTTGTGTATGAGGTCATCTTTTTAAAATTGAAACCGTGCTTATCGTATTTTTGAGAACCGTCTCTGGTCCACACGATTACGTTTTTTAGCTGGGGGATTTTCTTTGCTATCGGAGGCATGCGCTCAAGATACTCTTCGGCAATAAAGAGAACAACAGAATCTGAGCTGTCTAATATGTACTGCAAAAAATCCATTTTATAACCGGTGTTAATCGGCACCATAACGGCGCCCATTTTCAATATTCCAAACCAGGTTATTACGTAGTCATCTGAATTTGGCATGTAAACCGCGACCTTGTCACCCTTTTTTATGCCCATATTTAAAAGGCCGTTTGCTATTTTATTTGCCAGTTGATTTGTTTGATAAAAGCTAAGTGGCTTCTTATATCCGAATTGTAAAAACGGCTTCTTCCCTAACTTCTTGGCCTGATCTCTCAGAACTTTCGGTAACACCCAGTTTTTTTTGTCATGATTGAGATACCACTCAACATCAAATTTGCCGTTCTCTCTCTTATAAGTAATCGGATGTCTAAGATCATTAGAGTTTTTTTGTTTAGCTTTAGTAGCCATTCCTTTTGCCCCCTTAGCATTTGTTCAATTTGCCAGTGTAATGAAAAAAATTAATTTCAGTAGGAAAATTTATTTTCTAATGAGAATAAAGTCAATCCGACAATTAATTAAATGTATCTTCTTCAGGGTTTTCTTCTTTCTTTTTCTTTCCAAACATCCATGCCACAATAATGCCGAGCTCATAGAAAATAATTATGGGAACAAACATTAACATCATCGATATAGCATCCGTAGTCGGAGTAAGCACCGCCGCTACAAGGGCACTTATTATAATCGCATACTTTCTTTTCTCCCTTAGCCACGTACTTGTAACAAGCCCTATTCTAGCCAAGATAAAAATTATAATGGGAAATTCAAATACAAGACCAAAACCGAAAATTAAAGCCATAAAAAAAGATAACGCCTCCCTAATTGTCGGAAAGGCTTTTACGTAGTCAGATGAATACTCATTTAAGAGAAATTTAAACGCCGGAGGTGAAGCTACGTAATAACAAAAAGCAGCTCCTAACGCAAAGAAAAGTGATCCGAAGAAAATAAACGGAATAATTATTCGTCTTTCCTCTTTGTATAGTGCGGGAGCAACGAATTTCCAAGCTTGGTAAAGTATAAAGGGTATCGCAAATATGACTGCGGCAAAAAATGAGACCTTTAAGTAAGTTGTAAACCCTTCAGCGGGCCGGGTAAAAATCAACGAGCTTCCCTCGGGCAGATTATCAATTAATGGCTTCATTAAAAATTCGAAGATCTCATTGGAAAAGTAATACGCCGGGATAAAAAAGACAATCACGGCAAGGAGTGACCATAAGAGTCTTTGCCTCAATTCTCCAAGGTGATCAATAAATGACATTTTATGTTCGTTCATAAGATTGGGCAAAAGGTTAACTTAATCGCAAGTGGTTCTCAATTGTTGAGCTAAGAAAGCAAGATAGGGGAAGTAGTGAAATACAGATAATTAACATTAATTGATAAGTTTGTAGGCTTACTTCAAATTGACAACAATTCATAGCTCACATATATTGTTATGCCGTTAATACCACCCCTAAACATTTCTTGGAGGACAAAATTGAAAGTATTAATAACAGACGGTATGGCTAAAGATGGTCTTGAGATTCTTGAAGCGGCCACTGAACTAGAAATAGATGTAAGAAAAGGTCTACCTAAAGAGGAATTTTTAGAAATTGTGGGCGACTATGATGCCGTAATAGTAAGAAGTGCCAGTACGGTTACAGCAGAAATCATTGAAGCTGCTACAAAACTTAAAGCTATCGGACGAGCGGGAATAGGAGTAGACAACGTAGATGTAGAGGCCGCAACCAAAAAGGGTATCGTTGTAATGAACACCCCAGAGGCCAATGCGATTACAACCGCTGAGCACACAATAAGTCTTATGCTCTCACTTGCCCGGAGAATACCTGAAGCGCATGCCTCACTTAAAGCGGGAAAATGGGAAAGAAGCAAATTCAAAGGTATTGAGATATACGGTAAAACGCTCGGCTGTATAGGGCTCGGCAACATAGGCAAACTGGTTGCAGAGAGAGCCATGGGGCTTAAGATGAACGTTATAGCCTATGATCCTTTCCTAACCCAGGAAGCAGCAGACAAATTAGGGGTCGAGCTGGTTTCACTAGATGAGTTGCTAAAAAGAGCCGATATAATAACTATACATACACCTCTTACACCTGAGACTAAAGACCTCATTAATAAAGATACATTTGAGAAGACCAAACCCGGTCTAATAATAATCAACTGCGCCAGGGGCGGGGTAATAAACGAACAAGACGTAACAGATGCTGTGAAATCAGGAAAAATAGCAGGGGCTGCTTTTGATGTTTATACAAGTGAGCCGCCTGAAGAAGATAATCCAATATTATCAATTGATGAAAATATAGTGATGACACCTCATCTCGGTGCATCTACAGCAGAGGCTCAAACAAAAGTTGGACTTGCAATTGCTAAGCAAATAGTGGATTTTCTTGTCAACGGAGTTGTAAACAATGCAGTTAATATGCCCTCGGTAAGCCAAGAAGCTCTATCAGTGATGAAGCCTTATCTCAATTTAGCTGAGAAGCTCGGCGCCTTGCAGGGACAGATTTGCAAGGGCGGAATCAAAGAAGTGCATATTGAGTATGATGGTGAGGTTTCAGAGCTGGACACTTCCCCAATTACCGTATCGGCACTTAAAGGTTTTCTAACGCCGATTATGGACATTGTGGTAAGCCACGTAAATGCCCCGGTTATTGCTAAGGAAAGAGGGATAAAGGTGGTTGAATCCAAATCATCCGAGACAAAAGACTTTACCAGCTTAATAACTATAAAAGTCAAGACTGAAGAAGGCGAAAATCAAGTATCCGGCACGATTTTTGGAAAGGAAGAGCCCAGAATAGTAAGAGTTAACGGGGTTACGATTGACATTGTTCCTGAAGGTTATATGCTGGTTAGTGAAAATAAGGATAAACCGGGATTTATAGGACATATGTGCTCTATACTCGGTGATAATGGAGTTAATATAGGACGTCTTCACTTGGGAAGGGAATCTATCGGCGGAAGAGCAATTGTATTTACCAGTGTTGACTCCCCAGTCCCTGAAGAGGGAATCAAGCAAATATCAAATCTATCCGATATAATTTCGGTAACACAGGTCAAATTTTAAATGGTAGATCGTCTAAGTCATCCACAAGGAGTTAAGGATTATATTCCTGAAAAAGCAGAGGAGCTCAGGAGAATTGAAGAAGGTTTACTTGAAGAATTTTCAAGATGGGGCTACAGAAAAATCATTACTCCCCTTTTTGAATATATTGAGCCGCTCTCAGTAGGACTAGGGGATGACCTCAAAAGTAAAGTAATGAAGTTTGTTGACCCCTCTACTGGAGAAATTGTCGCCCTCAGACCTGATATCACTCCCCAGGTTGCACGAATAGTCGCAACACAGCTAAAGAACCAGATGTCAGCTTTAAGGCTTTGTTATAATGGAAGAGTTGTAAGGTTTGAAGAAAAAGGAAGCGGAAAAGAGAGAGAGATCTTTCAAGTTGGATGTGAGCTGATAGGCATCAACTCTGCTGAAGCTGATGGTGAAATTATAGCGTTAGGCATTAAATCACTCGGCAGATCGGGGATAAAAAAACTTGTACTCGATATTGGGCATACCGGGATTTTAAGAAGTTTACTAGAAAAAACGGGGGATCTTCGAGAAGAAATCGAAGATGCGATCAAAAAGAAGGATCAGGAAGCCCTGGAAAAAGCCATACAAAAATCTAAGGCTCCTAAAAATGTTAAAGAAGCCATAATTCGTTTACCCGATCTCTATGGTGGAAAGGAAATATTA
This sequence comes from Deltaproteobacteria bacterium, assembly GCA_029262255.1. GTDB lineage: Bacteria > Desulfobacterota_D > UBA1144 > Nemesobacterales > UBA2774 > CR02bin9. Next base: position 3,509 of record JAJCZT010000005.1, on the reverse strand, counting down.
GAAGAAGCAAAAAAGATTGTATCTATTAGAAAATATATAAAAGAACTGGAAAACGTTTTAAGCGTAGTCGACGACTATCAACTTGACTGTGAAATTAACATAGACCTGACTGAGTTAAGAGGATTTAATTACTATACAGGCGTTACGTTTGAAATAATGTCTCATTTAATACCCAACCCTTTAATCAGAGGTGGAAGGTATGATGAATTAATGGGCAAATATGGGGATGAAGCCCCCGCAACAGGGTTTGCCGTAGATGTTGAATCACTATTGGATTATTCTAAAAGCAACCTTGAGAACAACCAGCTTCATTTTGTTGTAATTCCCAAAAAACCATCTTTAAGACGCGAAGCAATACATCTCACGGAATGGCTCAGATCAAGCGGTTTTAAAGTTGTCCTGGATTTAAATCTAAGCCCTAAACAAAGAGAGCTTAGAATTAAAGAAAACCGCTCCTCTAACTTTTATGGAATAATTCTTTTGGAGACTCCGAGAAAGCTAAAATTGATCGAAGCCCGAAGGGGTTCCAGCAAAGAGTTCTCAAACCTTGAAGAACTTCTCAAAGGGGGAATTTAAGAATGCCAAATGTAGTAGTAATTGGCGCTCAATGGGGAGATGAGGGCAAAGGCAGGATTGTGGACCTCATATCAGAGAAGGTAGACATAATTGTCAGATACCAGGGCGGAAATAACGCGGGGCACACAATAGTTATCGGAGATGAAAAAGTTGTTCTCCATCACTTACCTTCCGGCATACTCAGAGAAGACAAACTCTCTGTTATAGGAAATGGGGTAGTCGTAGACCCCAAAGTTCTTTTGCAAGAAATAAGAGAATTAGAATCCGCGGGATACAGTGCAAATGAAAACAATCTTAAAATAAGCGATAGAGCACACGTGATCATGCCCTACCATAGAGAGATAGACATGGCGCGTGAATCCATGAATGGAAAAGGGAAAATCGGAACCACCGGTAGAGGAATTGGCCCGGTTTATGAAGACAAAGCAGCTAGACGAGGAATTAAGTTCGCTGATCTTATCGACCCCGATTCACTTTCGGCCAGATTAAAAGATGTCCTTGAAGAAAGGAATTCATATCTGACTAAAGTGCTTGGCGGAAATCCGCTAAATTTTGAAGAGATTTTCCAGGAGTATGTTCAATACGGCAGGGAGCTTAAGGGGTTCTCGTGCGATGTATCAACCCTACTTAACAAATCTATTTCCAATGGTCAGAACATCCTATTTGAAGGAGCTCAGGGAGCGCTCTTAGATATAGATTTCGGTACTTATCCCTATGTTACATCATCAAGCTCAGGATCTGGAGGAGCATCAATCGGTACCGGAGTTAGTCCGACTAAAATTGATACGGTTTTAGGTATTTCTAAAGCCTATACAACCAGAGTCGGAGAAGGACCGTTTCCTACTGAGATATCAGGTGAATTGGGTGAAGAATTAAGGCAAGCAGGCGGAGAATTTGGCGCCACCACAGGAAGACCAAGAAGATGTGGATGGTTTGATGCCTTCGCCCTTAAATATGCGGCTCAGATAAATGGAATTTCATGGCTTGCGGTAACAAAGCTTGATGTTTTATCGGGATTTGAGAAAATAAATGTCTGTATCGGTTACCTCTATAAGGGGCAACAACTCACTTCTTTCCCCTCCAATAACCAAGTATTAAAAGATATAGAACCCATCTATCTGGAAATGGAAGGCTGGAAAGAGGATATATCTGAGGCTAAAGAATTATCCGAGCTTCCAATACAGGCCAGGAAATATTTGGAAAAGCTAGAAGAAACAACAGGTGTTCCGATATATACCGTCTCTTTAGGACCTTCGAGAGAAAAGATTATATTTCTAAATGAAATCTTTTCCTAATCCGATTTTTATACCTGAGCGAATATTAATCAAATTCAAGTTTAATCAAATTCAAGTTCTCGAATCCAGTAACCAAAACCCGGATTCCAATCTTCTATCCGAACAGCATCAACTACATTTGAGAAATAATCTCCCGTATTTTGAAATTCTTTCCTATAAATTCCTACAACTCTTACAAAATCACCTTCCTCAATAGGCACTTCCCCGGGCGCATAAACATCTACTCCGGAGCCCATTCTATCAGCTAATATAAAGGTTGTATAAACCTCTTCCACACCATTTTCATTTTGACTTTTTATACTGCCGACTTTTAAATCCCAAACCTTCCCTATAAGCGATACCCCAGCGCTGTCATAAGAATCTCTACTTGATATAAGGCTTGAAATACTTAGACTCTGAGCAGGCAAGGAAGTATCGGGGTCCCGCCACTCATGTTTACAAGCTGCAAGAGTGAAAACAAGGGTAAAAACAGAAATAAATACGTATAAATTTCTTTTCATTAGTGCCTCCGAGCAAAATACCTAATTCGTTTAAATTATAACATAAGGGCTAAGACTTTTGTTCGTACGCTTCTATTATCTGTCTTACTAAGGGATGCCTTACAACGTCATTTTTAGAAAAATACACAAAAGATATCCCCTCAATTTTCTTAACGAGTGATTCAGCTTCAAGCAGCCCCGATTTGTCCTGCCCTCCAAGATCTATCTGGGTCGTGTCCCCCGTGATGACTGCTTTTGAGTTAAAACCCAGCCTTGTTAAAAACATCTTCATTTGCATCGGCGTAGTATTCTGCGCTTCATCAAGCACAACAAATGCGTCATTTAAAGTTCTTCCTCTCATAAAGGCCAAAGGCGCTACCTCAATAGCATTTTTATCAATTAATCTCGAAGCTTTATCGTAATCCATCATATCATACAGGGCATCAAGTAGAGGCCTTAAATAGGGGTCCACTTTTTGCGAGAGGTCACCCGGCAGGAAACCTAATTTCTCACCAGCTTCAACAGCCGGCCTGGTTAGAATAATTCTATTGACTTCTCTGTTTACTAAGGCCGATACCGCCATTGCCATAGCAAGATAGGTTTTACCTGTCCCCGCAGGACCGACCCCAAAAACTATGTCGTGCTTTCTTATCGACTCGATATAGAGTTTTTGGTTTAAACTCTTCGGAGCTATTATCTTTTTTCTGGTTGAGACACATACCGTATCTAAGAAGATATCTTCAAGCTGAAGGCTATTTTCATCCACAATCCTGGAGGCCAACTCAAGATCGCCCGGATCAAGCGAATAGCCTTTCTCCAGAAGACTGTAAATCTTATTTATAAAGTTATAGGCTGATTCAACTTCAGCACCTTCCCCTTCAAGGCTTAATTTTCCACCCCTTGAATGAATCTTAATTCCGTAGAGATTTTCTATTTCCTTTAGGTGTTCATTTTGTTGTCCATAAAGTTCTCTAATGAGATTGTTATCTTCGAATTGCAGATCCTTATTTACACCGTTTTCGAGTCTTATTGTATCCTGCATATATTTAGACAGTATCCTCCTATAATTTATTAAAAAAACCTATTCTTTTCCCGCTATTGTTGTTTAGATTGGGTGTCCGTAAAAAGGAAAGTATCATATGGATTTTATAGTACAGAG
>JAJCZT010000004.1 GCA_029262255.1 Deltaproteobacteria bacterium | reverse complement strand
ACATCTCTGCCCCTTTTTCCAGATATTTTGTAAGGGGCTGCCACTTGGAAGTATCATCGAAAGTACCGAAAGGGAGAGTTCCTCTTCCTATGTATTTGGGATCGCGGGGTTTGAATAATAACTTCATAATATCACTCCTGATTTTTCCATCCTGATTTCAGCGCCTATACTTTGTTATAGACTAAAGATTCAACAATTTGATCACCATGGTCGAGCACTTGCTCGGACTTAGCTTAGATAACTCATACCTTTTGTCAAGATATTGAGATAATCTTCATAAGTGCAACAGGAATATAAAAGGTTAGGTGTTAATTTGCCAACATTATAAAAGGAGAAAAATGCCTATTTCTTGCTTTTCTTCCTGGCTAAAGAAATAAAATTTCCAAGCAGGTCTTTCCCGTGTTTGGTGAGAATGGACTCGGGGTGAAACTGTACCCCCTCAATCATGTGTTTTTTGTGCCTTATACCCATTATTTCTCCTTCATCGGTCCACGCTGAAATTTCGAATTCTTCTGGAAGCGACTTTGTATTTATAAGAAGAGAATGATATCTCGTAGCTTCAAATGGATCTGGGATATTTTTGTAAATCCCCTTTCCATCATGGTGAATTTCAGAGGTCTTGCCGTGAAGAAGTCTGTCAGCTCTCACTATTTCCGCACCGTAAGCGTATGCAAGTGATTGATGACCCAGGCAAACTCCAAGTATGGGTATGCGTCCAGCAAATTCCCTTATTGCCTCTACGGAGATTCCCGCCTCTTTAGGAGTACATGGACCGGGGGAAACAACCAGGATGTCAGGGTTGAGTTTCTCAATATCCTCAAGTTCTATTTTGTCGTTTCTGTGCACTACGACATCTTCACCCAGTTCAGCTAAATAGTGAACCAGGTTATATGTAAAAGAATCGTAGTTGTCTATCATTAATATCATTTTATAATCCTGACTCGGCTACTTCAATTGCCTTAACAAGAGCTTTTACCTTATTTACCGACTCCTGATATTCATTCTCAGGATTTGAGTCGGCAACGATTCCTGCCCCTGCTTGAATATATATTTCCCCATCCTTTATAACAAATGTTCTTATAGTAATACAAGTGTCCATATTACCGGAAAAGCTAAAGTAGCCTACAGCCCCGCCGTATGCCCCGCGTCTGCCGGGTTCCATTTCTTCAATTATTTCCATGGCCCTTACTTTGGGTGCGCCCGAAAGTGTGCCGGCTGGAAATGTTGCTTTTAAAACATCAAAAGCGTCATTTTTCCTGCTCAGGTTTGAAATTACGTTTGAGACGATGTGCATGACGTGTGAATATCGCTCTATTATCATAAGCTCATCAACCTTTACAGTCCCAGTATCTGAAATACGCCCCAAATCGTTTCTTGCAAGGTCCACAAGCATTATGTGCTCAGCCCTTTCCTTAGGGTCGGCCAAGAGTTCTTTCTCTAACTTTAAATCTTCTTTTTCCGTTTTTCCCCTGGGTCTGGTGCCCGCAATCGGGCGGCTCTCTACTTCCCCGTCTTCAACCCTTACCATCACTTCGGGAGAGGAGCCTACGAGTGTCTCGGTTTTCGTATTCAAATAGAACATATAGGGTGAGGGGTTCAATACCCTAAGTGATCTGTATAAGTCAAAGGGGTCAACATCGAGTTTCGTTTTCCACCTCTGCGCGATTACAGCCTGAATTATGTCACCCGCTTTGATGTATTCCTTGGTTTTTTTAACCGCCTCTTTGTAATCTTTGGGTTTAAAGTTCGATTTGAGTTTAGGCGCTCCCTTCCCCTTTCCAATTTTTTTGTTTGTATTGTTTTTATAATGTTTTACGGGCTTCCTGAGTTTTTTGATGATTTCTTCTATCTTATTTACAGCTGTATCGTAGGATTGGCGCGCATTTTTAGCCTCGGGTACATAAGCGTTATAGATTATTTTTATTTTATGATTCACGTTGTCGAATACGAGTACCAAATCAGTAATCATAAAAAGCGCGTCCCATAGCCCAAGATCATCTACTCCGATCTCAGGTAAATCTTCAATATGCCTTACGATGTCGTAGCTAAAATAGCCTACAGCCCCTCCGTGAAACCTGGGAAGTTCAGGCGTTGTCACAGGCTTGTATCTTGATAATAGATTTCTGAGTGCGTCTATCGGGTCGCCGTGGCTCTTTTTTGTCTTGCCATTCTCAGTTATTTCAATATTTCCATTCTTTGATTTGAAAATAACAGATGGTTCCGAACCAAGAAAACTGTACCTTCCCCACTTTTCTCCTCCTTCTACGCTTTCTAATAAAAATGAGTATTTTCCAGACTCAATTTTCTTAAAAGCCGATACAGGAGTGTCGAAATCAGCCAGCACTTCTTGCCAGACCGGTATCAAATTTCCTTTTCTAAGTTTTTTCTTAAATTCGGTAAACGTAGGGAAAATCATGTGGAGAAAGAATAAAAGGGGGAGAATTAAAGTCAAGACGATGCTTTAAAAGTTATCTCAATACTGTATTATCATTGAGCGAAATTGTTACTAACCCAGAACATCAAGATGGAGGCTCAATCGATCGTGAGTATAAATCCCGGAATATTTAGAGAATATGATATAAGAGGCATAGTAGGTGCTGATATAGACGAGGAAGTTTTTGAAATAATAGGGAAAGCGTACGGCACTTATATGAGAAACCTTGGAGCTTCCCGTCTTTCAATGGGCAGAGACTGCAGGCTGAGCTCCCCCGAGCTTTCAAGAGCTATGACAAGGGGTATTAATTCGACCGGGATTGATGTTCTCGACATCGGCATGGTCTCAACCCCTATGCTTTACTTCTCACTCTATAACCTTCCGGTAGACGGTGGAGTAATGATTACCGCAAGCCATAACCCGGGGGAATACAATGGGATCAAACTATCTTCCGGGAAAGACTCCCTTTTTGGCGAGCAGATACAGCTAATAAGAGAGATGGCAGAGCAAGGAGATTTTGTATTGGGCGAGGGCAGTACTAGCGAAGCTGAAATCAGAGAAGATTATATAAAATTCCTAAAAGAAAATCTGGATATAAAACCAGGTCTACAAATCGCTGCCGATTACGGAAACGGTATGACCGGAATTATAGGACCGGAGGTGTTTAGGGAGTTCGGGTGTGAGCTGACCGAGCTTTTTGAGACTCCGGACGGAACTTTTCCAAATCACCATCCTGATCCTACGGTGGAAGAAAATTTAGTAGAATTAATAGACACTGTTGTGAGCAAAAAACTAGAGGTTGGTTTAGGATTTGACGGAGATGGGGACAGGATTGGTGTTATTAACGAAAAAGGTGAGATCATATGGGGAGACATGCTCGTTCTTATTTTCGCAAGGGATATTTTATCAAGAGAAAAGGGTGCCAAGTTCATAGGAGACGTAAAGTGTTCGACCTCGCTCTTTAGGGGAATTGAAGATGCGGGAGGACAAGCGATTATGTGGAAGACCGGGCACTCTCTTATCAAAAACAAAATGAAAGTTGAAAACGCTGCTATGGCGGGTGAGATGAGCGGGCATATCTTTTTTGCCGATAAGTTCTTCGGTTACGACGACGCGCTATATGCGGGACTCCGCTTGCTTGAGATTCTCTCCAAGACCGGCAAAAAAGTATCGGAACTTCTAGAGGGTATTCCTCACTCAGTATCGACACCCGAAATTAGAGTGGATTGCCCTGAGGAGATTAAGTTTCAGGTTGTAGATAAGGTAAAGGCAGAGCTTAGCCGCAGTCATCAGGTCATAGACATTGACGGGGTAAGGATTGAGTTTCCTTATGGTTGGGGGCTTATAAGGGCATCAAACACACAGCCCGCGCTTGTGCTCAGATTCGAAGCAATTGATAGTGAAAAACTTCAAGAAATACGATCAATAATAGAGGGAGAATTAAACTCTGTAATGAATGATTTGGCTGGTTGACCTAATTTTATCTGTACTAATTATTGTCGGTTTGTGTTAGTTCTTCGATCAATGACTCTAAATTTTCCAGGCTGATTTCGTACTGTTCAGAAATTCTTTTAAGCTCAGAGTCAGCGAGATCAATTTGCGGTTTGAGATTATCATTTAATTCAAATTCAGGTTCCCAGCCCTCCTTCCTAACGGCTAATTGAGCTACATCCCAACGGGAATAATGCCCCAGAGAGTCAAATACAGCTTTTACCGCTTTTATCTGGTTCGCATAGCACTCAGCGTATAATATTGCGTCTTTTTCAAAATTAGGTTCAGCCAGGTAT
>JAJCZT010000003.1 GCA_029262255.1 Deltaproteobacteria bacterium | reverse complement strand
CTTGGGAACGTGAGGAGCTTTACTCCATCAGGGGGAAGAGCGCTTCAGCGTTCACAGGCTCTTACAGGAACAAGGGTTCTCTCAAACTTCAGAGAAGGGAACTATGAGGCGGGGGCCGATATGACTGTTGAGCTCGACATTGCTACGGCAGGAATGTTTTATCTCCATGCTCTAAATAGTGATTACGCTACAGTAGGAACTTCAACCGCCGGCGCAAGCACTACTTTATCAGCAGCAGCCAGCGTGGGCGATGCTAGCGTATCGGTTACTTCTGAAACCGGCTTTGCCGTCGGTGAGTATGCTCAGATAAGTACAGTTAATGATGCAGAGATTATTAAGGTCGGCAGCACTGCTGCAGGATCAATTACTCTTGATACCACAGCGCATCCAAACGGACTGAGGAAAGCACATTTAAATAGCGCTGTTTGTGATGAGGTTATTAAACCTTTTACACACTCAATTGTTAGGGGTTCTACAATACCCGCGGGTGTTAGTTTTATCCTCAGATTTACGGATATAGAATCACTTATGCTGATCAGGGGTAACAGGTTCAGCAACTTAACCCTCAATGTTGATCCGGCAGATCTTCCGACAATGACCATGAATGTTGTGGGTAAGGCGTTTCAGATTCTTTCTGAAAATATATTCGGTACTCCTACGAGTATCGTAAATACCCCTTATTCTCATTGGGAAGCTATTGTTAAGGTGGACTCTGTTGAGCAGATAACAAACCAGTTTGAGACCCTTAGCGTTGTGATCGAAAACACAATTCAGGGCAACTTTGTAGTGGGCTCTCCGATTAAAGGCGCGATCACTCCGGGCGAGGGTAATGTGAGCGGATCGTTTACATATCAGTTCGGATCACAGCAGTTCTCAGAAAAGACTGTTGCTGGAACCGAGACAGCGCTCGATTTTGAATGGACTTACATTGGAGACAATAACCATTCAATGGCTATAAGCGTTCCGAAGGTAAAATTTGAGGGCACTCCGCATCCGGGAGTTAGCTCGCAAGGTCCAATCACTGACGATAAGAGTTTTGTCGGACGCCTGGATACTTCGCAGACGCCTAACACTGATGTGAAAGTAACTTACAAGAATAATCAGCCTACGCTTGAGTATATGGTTGAGGCTGTTGTTTAGCAGCTATGTGATGGGCGCTCTTCGCGGAGGGCGCTTAATTTCTAACTAGCACAATTGCTTCGAAGAAATTATATGCCTGTGGGTGCTACCCACCAAAAATCACCCGACTGCACACACTAGTGTGTTTTACGAAAAGATAGCTAAAGACAAATCCTCTCTAACTATTAAATTCCAATTAGCGTAGAGATTCAATTAATTTGCTCTTGCTTTCTAAGCAATAGGGTCCGAATCAAGGATGTGTCACCCCCACCTTTAGTCCTCCCCCGTCAAGGGTGAGGAGAGAATAGGGAATGACGGGCGGATAGCATCCGCAAGCATATAAAGGCGAGATTCTGAAATAAATTCAGAATGACGGATTGAGACTGACGGATTCAAGGATTAGATTCTGAAATAAATTCAGAATGACAAAGCTGGATTCCCTATTAAGGCGTTCGGGAATGACGGATTGGAAATGACAGATTGAGAATGACAGAATAAAAATGTAAAGGAAAAAAGAGACCCTGAAACGATCCCGGATAGTAGTTCGGGACATGGCTCTGGGTGACTTATATAAAGGAGGAAGTTATGCCGGAATTAACCAATTTAACAAAACATGTATCAAACTATGTGACGATTTATCCCTACAAAGAAATCGAGGATGAGAATTGGCCTGCCTATCAGGACGAGAACGGAAAATGGGTCGGCTATGACGATGGCTGGCGCGAGGTAGGGTTTAAATGCCCTTACCCGACAGTAGCCCGCCTTACGCAGATACGCGACCTTACACAGGACCTTACCGTTGAGGATAAGTCGTTTAAAATCCTCGGCGGCGATCCCAAAAAGGCGGCCAGATTCCTCGTTTACAACCTTATCCAGGACCTCGTTGGGCTTACGGATCAGGGAGAGCGCGTCCTTTTCGATAAGAAGATAAAGGAGTGGCTCTTTAACGAATTCTGTAAATCCTCATTTCTCCTCAGCAACTTCCGCTCTAGCTATGAGCTTATAGCCGGCAAGGTGACTAAGGAGGAGAAAAAAGAAGAGGAAAATTTTTCCGAGCCGTCAGAGAGTACTTCGAGCGGATCTATGAAGGCGTCCAGGTCAGGATCAAGGACGAAAAAAGACGATACTCCTCAGACGCTCTCCGCAGACGTGTAGATCAACTCGAGGAGAAGAAAAAGCTCCGACGGAAGAATAAGCTTAAGTTTGATAAGAAAGACAAACTAGAGCTCCGCGTTTTAAAGAAAGCATCTGGAGAAACCCAAGCGCTCATAGGGGACCTGCCTCCATATCAACGGGAGTGGGTCTCTCTCTGGGAGCTTTGCCAGTCGCAGCGCTACGGGCAAGGGATGACTGTCGGCACGCTCGTGCACTCTGAGATTTGGAATGATCTGGAGAAATTCGATTACGAGGGGCAGATTAAGCTCCGAGCTTTTAGAGTGGTTGTGGCTACTGATGAGATATTCAGGGATTTTGCCATTAAGGCTCGGGATAAGAAGAATAAGCGCGGCTCTAAGCCTGACGGCCTCGATAACATCAGAAATCAGATGGAGAGTTTGGAACCCGGCAAGCAGGGGTGATGTAGATAAAGAAAACCCCGGCCAATAGATGACTCTATGACCAGGGTCTCAGAACTTTAAAAACTTGTATGCGTTGATTATAACTAACCCTGTGAGTATTTGAAAGGCTTTATATAAAAAGCTTAAAGTTGCTTTTATATCTATTCGAAGTGTTTGTAGAGCATAAAGATTACTAATATCGTAGTCAGAATCAAAAATATTGATCTAAATGCGATGCCGACGATGGTGCGTTGATCTTGTTTGGAGGTAACATCGGGCGCAATCAGGCCATGCTCGATGATAATTTGCTGAGCTTTTTCAGAGTTCACGGGGATCATGGAGTCTTTGTGGCATTTTGAGCAGACGCAGGCTTTGAATGTATAGCTGCCGATTGAGTAGAGCAGGGCCAGGAAGAATATGATCGTGGCCGGTATCCAGAGGAATGTCTCGAATGCGCCTGCGAGGGCGAAAAAGAACGCCATGCCCCAGAGTATGGACTCTGTTGTGAAGTTGCCGTAGAAATGGGCTTCTTCATGGCCGATGTAGAGGCATTGTGTGCAGAGCTTTTCCATGTTATTTAGGATAAGCATTAATCTCGAAATTGCCAGTTTGCCGGGCCAGGATGGGGTTGGTGTGTTTGGTGTAAACGGGGAAAAGACAAATCCTCCTTTTTCTAAGGAGGGGCTATAGGAATGGATTCCTGATTAAGGCGTTCGGGAATGACAGATAAAAGGATGTATCACCCCCACCTTTAGTCCTCCCCCGTAAAGAGGGAGGAGAGAATAGGGAATGACGGGACAGGGAAATGACGGGACAGGGAAAAATATAGGCTAGGATTGGGTATCTTCAGGTACGGAGAGGTTCTTTTCTTTGATTATTTCATCTGCCTGGAGGGAATCGAGCGGGATCAGGTTATCTTTGCCGCAGCTAGGGCAGAGTCGGCCGTCTGAGAACGAGTCGATGATATT
>JAJCZT010000002.1 GCA_029262255.1 Deltaproteobacteria bacterium | reverse complement strand
ATAAGATAAAATGTTAATAAAATTGGTGGCAAGCGCCTTTAGCTTGCCACCTCTTATTCTTTCTTCTTTATTAAGAGATTAAGAGTAGTTAATAAAAATTACGCCGGGAGAGTTAGTAACTTAACTCTCCCGGTTTTTTTTTATCTATAGGGTTTTTAATCTAAAAAGGGTTGATAATACGACTTGAAGTATTCAATTTGCTATACCTTGCCTAATTAATTGAAATATATCTTTATTTATCCAAACTATGAGTAATTGGATCAGGAGCGTGTAAAATAAGAGAATTAAATTCATCTAAGACTTCTGTCGGTGCTATGGACAATCAAAATATCACATTGATTCACTATGGAGAACTTTCGCTTAAAGGAAGAAATAGAAGCTTCTTTGAGAATAAACTGAAGGAGAATATAGAAAGGGAGACAGGTGGAAAGGTAACAAAATACAGAGGGCGTTTTGTTCTCGAAAATGGAGACCCGGAGCTTCTGAAAAATGTTTTTGGTATCTCCTGGTATGCGGAAGCTCTTAAAGTTGATAAGAATTATGACTCTATTAGGGAAATTGTTCTACGTAACGTAGATAAGGAGCTTTCAGGCAAAAGTAGCTTTGCTGTATTTGTAAAGAGATCCGATAAGAGCTTCCCTTATACCTCAATGGAACTAGAGAATGAGATAGGTAGTGAAATATCTAAGTCATACGCTATTAAAGTTAACCTAAAAAATCCTGAGCTTAGTGTCTTTATAGAAATTGCAGACGATGTATATGTCTACTTTAAAAAGAAACAGGGTTTAAAGGGGCTCCCTGTTGACGTGAGCGGCGATGTATTGTCATTACTATCAGGGGGCATAGATTCACCGGTTGCTTCTTATTTAATGATGAAAAGAGGCTGTAGAGTTAATTTCATACACTTTCATGTCTTCCGTGATAATAACTTGATCAATGATAGTAAGATGCTGCGTGTTTTTGAGGCATTAAACAAGTACCAGAGCAATTCACGAATATTCTTGGTTCCGTACTATCAGTTTGAAATGGCAATTCTAAAGGCGCTACACACTGGAGGTCATGAATTGGTATTGTTTAGACGATTTATGGTGAGAGTTGCTGAGAGGATTTCTCTTAAAAACGGTTTCAAAGCCCTTGTTACAGGAGACAGCCTGGGTCAGGTGGCGTCTCAGACAATGGAGAATATAGCTCAGATAACAAATACTGTCTCAATCCCCATATTTCAACCGCTTATAGCTTATGATAAACAGGAAATCGTAGATTTAGCTAAAGAAATAGAGACATATGAATTATCGATAGAAAACTATAAGGATTGTTGTTCTATTGTTTCCTCTAATCCTAGGACTAAGGCTAATAGTAGACAAATTCTGGCATTAGAAGAGAGAATGAATATGGAAGAGGTTATTGAGAAAACCCTTGATTTAGTTTCATTGTATAATATGTAAGTATTAGTTGCTGTTAGATTATTTTATTTGTTTTGGCGGCTCTGAATAATCCATAAAACCTTTAGTTTGAGGTGGACCGTTATATGAAAGTTCCTTCCATACTTTGGGATCAGCGTAGTATAACCTTATAACAAGATGTCTGAATTGATTGAAAAAGACGCCATTTTTTGCTCTTACATATTTAAGTAGAGTCTCAATGCTTTTTTTGTCTTTAAGACTGTAAAAGGGTTTTTTATACCTTGACCTGGAGAGTGAATCTATATTCCACATCCCGGCGTCCAGGAAAGTAGCTGCTGCCCTGTCTCTATTGACGTAATTCATCACCTTATCTTTAATATTTATCTTTTTGGAACCAGGTATAAGGGCTTCTGCAAGTGCTTCCATTACCTTTTGAGTATCTTCATTAAATACTATGTACCCTTTTTGAATTTCTATACCCTTATCGAAATTCTTTGCAAATACAGTAGTAGGAAGGGCGGATAATACTTCCCCGCCTATGATTCCCACAGCTAGGGTTTTTAAAAATTTTCTTCTTGAATCTATCATTAGCGTTTTTTTATTGTTTATAAAGCTACTTAATTATTTCGATTGTCATATTGTTTTCATTTGCAATCTTCCGAGAATAGCTCTCAAACATTATACTTTTTCGTCTCGCTTCTAAGATATGTCTAATTGGTTTTTTGCTTGCGTTTAAAGGAATGTCTTTTACCTCTACTATTTTAAGTACACTAAATGTTCCGTCCGGTTTTTGTATTACTTCGGAAACTGTTCCGACTTCCCTCGTCTTAAAATGCTTCACCATACTTCTATTATAACCTATGTCGTTAACAGTAATTACCAAATCCGGGTAACTATTCGCTATATTTTGTAAATCTTCCCCACCTTTAGCTTTTTCAATGATTTCATTGCCTAAGTTGCTATCTGGGAATGATATTTCATTTATGCGTACATGCATATATTTATCTTTATTCTTTTCGTAATAGTTTTGAATTTCTTCAAATGATACTTCTTTTGTTGGCTCGGCATTTTCCAAGATACTTTCTTTTGTTCCCCTAATTACTAAGCTTTTTTCAAAATCTCTAACCTGATTCCTGTACTGTTTATTAAGACCCTGCCTAACACCTTCTTGATAAATGATTTCTTCGGATATTAGATATTCAAGATTCCTTCCATTAAGATCCTCTTCGTAAAGAGGTTGTCCGTTAACACGCGCTATAACCTTTCCTTCTCTTTGTGGTTCATCTTGTACTGCAGGAGCATTATCATTCATACTAGATTGAGATTGAATATTATCGGCATTAGTCGTCTCGGCAGACGGCGTTTCGTTGGTTGAGTCAGATTGATTGCACGACATAAGTAATAAAACAGTCAATAATAAGGCTAAGTTACGTAGTTTCATGAGTGTTGCTCCTAGATTTAGATATTTATTGTACGAAGCCAAATTTATAACTTATAAATTGACATAAAGCAATAGTTTATTTATATTATGCACCACTGATAATATGCCTTCTAAAAAAGAGAAATACGACTGCATTGTAATTGGGTCGGGCCCCGGTGGTGGCCCTTTCGCATGGAAACTTGCCTCACAAGGAATGGATGTTCTTGTTCTGGAAGCAGGTCCTCGCTATAACCCTCTTAAAGACTATGCACTAGACGAACAGGATTGGGAAACCAAGGGATTTCCTTATAGAAAAAGGATTAAATATACCTACGGTAAACAGCAGACGCTGGATCCTCAGTATGCTCAACTTCAATCATGGAATAAGGCATCAGGAAAGCTTAATCGCACCAACAAGAGGCATTATCTCCAGTATCATCAAGTGTCGGGTGTTGGTGGAACTACTCTGCATTACCAGGGTGAATCTCACAGATTGAATGAGAATGCCTTTCGCATGAAAACCCTTTACGGGGAGGCTGTAGATTGGCCTATTGATTATAAAACGCTTGAGCCATATTACAGCGAGGTTGAGAATATAATTGGTGTTGCGGGTCCTGATAAGGTCCCTTACCGTCCACGCAGTAAACCTTATCCTCTAAAGCCCCATAAATTGAGCTATGCAAGTCAGGTTATAGAGAAAGGATGTAAAAAACAGGGTTTAAATCTTGAGCCTAATACAGTGGCTATTCTTTCTCAGCTATATAGAGACGCCCCACCGTGTAATTATTGTAATGGTTGTATATGGGGGTGCCCTAGAAAGGATAAGGGAAGTGTTGATGTGACCTTTGTTCCCATTGCTGAGGATACAGGCAATTGTGAAATACTTACCTATGCTTATGCATCTAGAATAGAGGTGGAGAATAAACAAGGTAAAAAGAAAGTGACAGGCGTTTCTTATTACGATAATAGAGGTAAGGAACATGTTGTTAAAAGCGATTATGTTGCTGTTGCCTGCGGAGCCGTTGAAACACCTAAAATCTTATTAAATTCTGATATCAATCAAAATAGTCTTGTTGGTAAGAACTTTATGGAGACCACTTTCTATGAAGTTATTGCCTTTCATCCCGATAGGCTGGATTCTTACCGTGGTATTCCATTTGATAGTGTTATTTGGGAATGGAATAATCCAAATCCTGATAGAGGTTTCCCAGGCGGTTTGAGATTGTCACCTACAGCGGGTAGTGCAATGGGACCCATTAATTATGCCCTTAGATACCTTAAGGGATGGGGAGATGATTTCGTTAAGGGAATGGACGAGTGGTTCGGGCATGCTGTGGGAATAGGCGGTATAGCAGAATTTTTTCCGAACAAAGATACTTTTGTTACGCTCGATCCCGAGGTTAAAGATGATTATGGACTTCCGGTTGCGCAGATACAATCATTTCTTGGAGAGGCGGAGCTTAAAAGCCTTGAATTTATGGAGAAGACATCAAAGGATATTTTAAAGGCAAGCGGTGCTGATGAAATAGTTGAAACTGCTTCTTCTTATGATTTCTTTTCAGCAACACATGTTTATGGTACTTGCCGAATGGGCGATGACCCTGAATCGTCAGTTGTCGATTCTTCTCTAAGGTTTCATGGCATACCAAATCTACTTGTAACTGACGCTAGCGTGTTTCCAACATCCGGCGGTGGGGAATCACCATCGCTAACTATAGAAGCATTGAGTTTAAGAGCGGCTGACTTACTTCTAAAAGATCTCAAAAAAGGTTGATTCTCCTTGATTAGAATCCTATCCAATTTTTTCATCTTGATTTCCCTTTTCTCAATAGTGCTGTGTTTAAAACATTCCAATGCCCAGAATGAGGATTTGCCGAATTTTTCCAATGTTCAAACGGAGTCGGGCATATCTTTTGTGGGCAATATCGGCCAGTCCGCATCATGGGGCGACTATAATATCGATGGATGGCCCGATATCTTTCTATCAAATAGCGATCGTAATCCCAGACGGACAAAACGGGGTCGGGGAAATGGACAGAATAAGAGCCGTGCCATTGACAAATATCAGGTGCAGAGATCATTCTTGTTTTTAAATGAAGAGGGACAATTCAAAGAGGTCTCACGTTATTTGGGTATACCCAACGGCCGTTATAAGACAGCGACCTGGGCAGATTATAATAACGATGGTTTTCTAGACTTAGCGCTGGGAACAAATAGGGCCGGAATGCCGCTCCAGCTTTATAAAAATATAGATGGACTGTCCTTCATTGATGTATCTGATGAGGCTGCTATAACCAAAGGGGGCTCATCGGTTGTACATGGAATTTGGGCAGATTATGATAATGATGGCAATGTTGATCTATTCCAGGCAGGTAAGGGATTATCTTTTCTCTATAGAAATAAAGGAGATGGAACCTTTGAAGAAATATCTGAAAAGGTAGGTCTTGGTGAGTATTTTAATACGCGTTCTGCCTTATGGTTTGATTCAAATAATGACGGGTATCAGGATCTTTTTCTTGTAAATAGCGGGATAAATAGAATGTACCTTAATAACAGAGATGGAACCTTCTTGGATATTACAGATAGTTCCGGTCTTGGCGGGCGGCAGATTTGGAATACAACTTCAGCATGTTCAGGTGACTATAACGGAGACGGGTTCTTTGACCTTTATATAACCAATATAGGTAAGGCGAGCGGTAATGCTTTATATAAAAATAACGGAGACGGTACGTTTACCAATGTTACTTTGAATACCAATACTGATGATGTAGGCGATGGAAGGACCTGTGCATGGATTGATTTTGATGCGGATGGCAACCTCGATCTTTTTTCTACTAATCATTTGCAGCCCAATAGGCTTTACCGAAACATGGGAAACGATGTTTTTGTCGATGTAGCCTCTTTAGTCGGTATAGATTCTCCGATTGATGTTTTTGCGGCTTCTTGGGGTGATTACAATCGTGATGGCTTCATGGATGTTTTTCTAAACGGGCATATAGGCACGGCGCTTATGGAAAACGGCGGGAACTCTAATCGTTCCGTCGTACTAAACTTAGTAGGAAGCGGTTTATTAAGTAATAGTTCTGCCATAGGAGCCCGGGTTGAAGTTGTTAACACTGAAGGAATTCAAGTCAGAGAGGTGTCGGGAGGGAGGGGATGTTGTGAGCAGGATATGCTCCCGGTTTATTTTGGTGTCGGCCAAGATGATACGGTAGATGTTAATGTGATATGGCCGAGCGGCCGTAAATGTTCATTTAAAGACCTTTCTCTGGAAAAAGTTAACCACTTCACTGTCAATGAGATAAAATGTGATATAATTCCTTCTAAAGAAATAACAAACTGATTATTTCTTACTTGTATTTAATTTGATCAAAATTATGACAAACTTATCTATATCAGTAGTCCTTCCGGCTCATAATGAAGCTGAAAATATTAGAGCTACAGTCGAGAGTTGTGTTGCGTATCTAGAGCAGAATGTTTTAGATTATGAGGTTCTTGTTGTTAATGACGGCTCTTTTGATGACACACAAAAGATTGTTGATGATCTGCAATCGGCTAATCCCAAGGTAGTCCTTGTCAACCACACGGTAAATAAGGGTTACGGATCCGCGCTTAGAACTGGTTTTGATAAAGCATCTTGTGAGTATATATTTTTTATGGATAGTGACGGGCAGTTTGATATTAATGATTTAGATAGACTGCTTCCCTTAGTGAGTGCACAAGATGTAGTCATAGGCTATAGGGAAGATAGGGCGGATTCTTTCCTCCGATTACTAAACGCTTGGCTTTATGGACTTTATATTTACTTAGCATTTGGGTTAAAAGTAAGGGATATGGATTGTGCGTTTAAAATTTTTCCAACAAAGGCGTATCGTGATATCATGCCAATAAAATCAGGTGGTGCCCTTTTTAGCGCGGAGTTCTTAATAAAATTACAAAGAAAGGGATTCAAACTAAGAGAAGTTCCCGTAAGGCATTTTCCTCGCCAGTTTGGTACTCAATCCGGAGCTAATATTAAAGTGATACTTAGAATGTTTAAGGAATCATGGAAGCTTAGAAATGAACTTAGAGATAGCTAAAAAGCCCAATTTGAAGAACAATGTTTATCTTCAATTATCTCTAATACTTTTGGCCGGTTTTCTGCTTAGAATTTTTTTTTCCACTCTTATAACATACGAAGGTGATTTTGGTGCCTGGCAAGGTTGGGGCAGAGCTTTGTCAGAGGATGGTTTTTCACAATTTTACGGTAAAAATTGGTGTGATTATATGCCCGGCTATCTATATGTCCTATGGATACTTAACGAGATCCATACGGCAATGCCATGGTTTCCTGTACATATTCTTTTTAAACTTCCCGCCAATCTTTCTGATCTTGGTATTTCCATACTGATTTTTGTAGCGTTAAAGCCGATTGCAAGCACAAGGATTGCCATGATCTCTTCTTTGGTATATTTCTTTAACCCGGCTTCTTTATCAAATTCGACGTTTTGGGGTCAGGTTGATTCCGTCCATGCATTCCCGATATTGTTCTCCATAATTCTCGGTCTTAGAAAGCGGTTTGTTTTATCAGGTTTCTTTGCCGCGCTTGCTTTTATGATCAAACCACAAAGCATAGTCTTGTTTCCTATCATAGGTTTTATAGCGATAGACCCCTTTTTAAGGTCTGCCCAAAGGTGGAGTATAAAGAATTTTATTCCTTCTATTAAGATTATCCTTACGATCATTGTGGTCTGTACAGTTATCACTCTCCCCTTTATTTGGGATAAATTTGATTCATTCTTCTATATCTTTACCGGGCCGATAGAGTTAATAAAAGAGAGATTCGATGCAGCCTATGAACAGTACAAATTTGCATCGCTGAATACCTTTAATTTCTGGGGGGCTTTCGCGATGTGGAAAAACGATGGTCTCCTATTTTTGGGACTTTCATACAAAACCTGGGGCACCCTCATATTCGGGACATTGTTTACTGTTATATTTGCTTCTCTCTTTAAATTTAATTTCCAGAGGAAGGATAAAGAGAAAGACTATACATATTTGATTTTTCAAGCTGTCACATTAATCCTTTTTGCCCTTTTTCTTTTTGTAACCCGCGCTCACGAAAGACATCTGCTTCCTTCAATTGTATTTTTCACAGTTATAATGTTTAGGTCTTGGATATTTCCATATTTATATGCTATTGTGTCGGGAGTTTATGTATGCAATATGATTTACTCATACATACAGCTTACAACGGAGTATCGCGGGGTTCCTGACGAGATAGAAAAGGTTCTCATACCATTTATGTTCGTTCTATATTTAATAGCTTTCGTTGTTGTGTTTTTAAATTTTTTAAATCATACACTCAAGAAAAAGGACACTTTAAATTCTTAACTTAGCGTGGCTTAGGACAAGATAATGTCATTCAGAGCACTGTTACAAACCTATAGGATTGAGATATTACTATTGCTCATTATCCTGATTAGTTTCGGCCTTAAATTTCACCGGCTTGAAATTCCTCAGAGTTATTATTTTGATGAGGTCTACTTTGCTTTTACAGCTCAGGAGATGGCAAAAGGTAATAAATTGGCCTGGGAGGTTCCCGCGGAAGCCGCTCCTAAGGACTTTGCGTACGAATGGACTCACCCACCGCTTGGAAAGGAAATCAGCGCCCTGGGTATAATATTATTTGGCGACAACACATTTGGCTGGCGGTTTTTTCAGGCCTTGTTTGGTGTTCTGGGGACCCTATTTATTTTTCTTCTGGGAAGGAACTTATTTAATAACGGTGTGGGGTTAATAGCAGCATTCCTTTATACATTTGAATCCTTTATTTTTGTTTTAAGCCGTATAACTATGGTTGATATTTTTATGGCTAACTTTGTTCTTTTAGCCTCCCTGTTTGTTGTTAAATATGCCAAATCCCAGAGAACATTATTTCTCCTTTTGGCCGGTGCTTTTTGTGGCGCCGCTATGTCCATTAAGTGGAGCGGGGTATACATGGTTGAGTTCCTGGCCGGGGTCTCGTTCTTTTTGATTTACTATTTTGAGGTTTATAGCTCCGATTCAGAGGGGCAGTCCTATATTCGAGCGGTCTTGAACATCTTTCCAAGGATGATAGTAGCCTTTGCCTTGATTCCTTTATTTGTATATTTAGCCAGCTACATACCATTTTTTTATTTTGGTCATACAATACAAGATTTCATAAATCTCCAGAGTAGCATGTTCGGATATCACGGCGGGGTTACTGAAACTCATCCCTATCAGTCTGAGTGGTGGGAGTGGCCTCTTTTACTTAGGCCGATCTATCTGTACGTTGAAGATTTGGGTGGAAAATATTCTTACATATATGCTTTAGGTAATCCTTTCATATGGTGGACAGGATGCTTGTTTTTTGTGCTCGGGATAGTGAATGTTATCAGAAAAGAATCGCCGGCGCTTATATTTGCCGTAGTCAGTGTTTTTGCATATTGGCTTCCTTGGGCTCTTTCACCAAGAAAGATAACCTTTTTATACCATTTCTTGCCGGCACTGTTGTTTATTCTTATAATTAGCGCCTACTATCTTGATTCCTTATGGAGAAAATCGCAATTTGGGAAATTAATTGTGGGAATATATCTACTTATCGCAGCAGGAGTATTTTTCTATTTTTATCCGATCCTTGCCTCTGTTCCTATTGCACCAGAGTCTATTGATAGCTATATTTGGTTACAAACTTGGAGATAATTAATCCTTTTCACGCATTCTGCAAGATTGATATGAATTGAGCTTCTCCTAAGCTATATCAAAGTAAATCACAGCAAAATGATCATATTATGAAGAAAATTGATTTAATAAGCTCAATTGTAATAGGCCTAATAATATCCGCTTTTGCTATAGCATTATTAAGCGTTCTTGAAAGCGAAATAAATGTCCCGGGTTTTAATACAACTTTATTATGGCTTCTAATATTAATTGGAGTGCCGTTTCTTGTCGTAATATGGGTTTATCTAACCTCCCGTCTTGGAAGTAGGAGGCATGTATTTTTTCAATTCGGGAAATTCATTCCAATCGGTATTTCAAATACAGCTATAGATTTTGGGGTATTGAACTTGTTAATATTAACTTCGGGAGTGGATAAGGGATTATTGTTTTCTGTTTTCAAAGGCGCCTCTTTTCTTTGCGCCGGTATGAACAGTTATTTGTGGAATAAGTTCTGGACCTTTGATAGTCGAGGAACAGCGGGAATCGGCAGGCAATTTGTTAAATTCATAATTGTATCTGGTATTGGATTTGTGATAAACGTAGCTGTTGCGTCATTTATTGTGAATTTTATAGAGCCAATTGGCGGCATCTCGCCCATACTATGGGCTAACATAGGTGCTTTAGCCTCAATTGTCATAGTTATAATTTGGAATTTTTTTGGATATAAGTTTTTGGTATTTAAAAAATAGTATTAGTTTATAAGTGCAGTGATTCCAGGCCATCCAAATCTTTGTATTATCAGAACTCCACAGAGATTGACCAGGATACCGATTATTATTAATATTTTATGATGCCATTTTATCTCATTCCCTATTCCTTTGACTGTTAATAAGAAAAGCAGTGGATAGAAATCAACCGCAAACCTGTATCCGAACTGGGTGAATCCCCAAGTCCCGTGAGAAAAGTTCACCAGCACGATCAGAACTATAGAAAGCCAACAGCCTACAGCCAACTTATTTCTTATGCCGGCCCTAAAGGCGTATATAAATGCAGGAGTTGTAATCCATATGGCCATGCCATTCCATGATGGAACCAGAAATGGGAACTTATCAATCAATTTAGGCAAACCCCAGAAAATTACTTTAAGGTGTCTTGGTATGTAGCTGACATCGAATATACCCTTTTGGTACCATCGCTCTTCTAAGACATCGGGGATTAAGTAATAGGA
>JAJCZT010000001.1 GCA_029262255.1 Deltaproteobacteria bacterium | reverse complement strand
GAAGATGCGAGTATATAGCCTCTTGTATGCCCGGCTAATTCTCCTGCAACTGTCTGTTTGCCGCCTTTCATAGCTGCTGAGTGAGCTTTGGGAGCAACCACAGCCGCGGATTTATCGGCTGTAACTACAACCATTGTTCCGGTACACTCGGTAAACTCGGTCAAGCTTCTAAGGGTTCCGCCCTGATCGACCTGGACACAGGTTACAGTAGCTTCCATAACCTCTGCATCCTTCATGTCCATCATCTTGTGCCCTTTATCCATCATCTCTTGCCCCTCTTGCATTGCGTCTGTAGCCTTATCGACGCTATCGGCAAAAGATGGCGCAGAAAACATGACGAACGCTAATGCTACAAATAAGAAAAGAATTGCTCCTTTCTTCATAATTACTACCTCCAAAAGTGTATTTACTTAATCTCAAGATGTCACACAATATACTTATACGCAATATTTAGGGGTTCGGTTCTATATTTTTAACACGTATTTACAAATTTTTTTCTTGTGGAATACTTAATAACCTGTTTTACGGGATTAAGTCGGAGGTAACAAATGGCACAGAAGTGTATGATAACAGGAAAAGCTCCACTGGTTGGAAACCATGTTTCGCATGCGAACAATAAGGTAAAGCGTCGTCAGAATCCTAATTTACATTGGAAAAGGATTTTTATACCGGAGCTAAACCGCACTGTAAGACTGCGTATTTCAACTCGGGCTTTAAGAACGATAAATAAAAAGGGTCTCCTGACATTCTTAAAAGATAATGGGCTCTCCTTAAAAGATGTAGCATAGATTTTATAAATTAATCGCTTAAAAGCTCTTCATAGCATTAAATTAAACTATGTTCACATCGACTAAAGCTATACTCAAGCTGTTTTCTACAACCGCGCTCGTTCGAGCAGGCGGGATATTGGAAAACACTAAGAATGTAAACGAGTTAGTCGATACCGCATCTAAAGAAATCCATTCCGGCAAAAAAAAGATACTATCTATCCAGTCTGACCTTGCGGTGCTCCTTGCAATGCTTAAAGCCTGGGTCAAAGGTGATTATAACGAAGCTCCCTGTATGACCCTGCTATTATCCACAGCCGCACTTATATATTTCATTAATCCATTTGACGCTGTACCGGATATGGTGCCCGCTTTAGGGCTCTTAGATGATGCTACAGTGATTGGTTTTGTTGTGGCCTCTATTAGTAAAGACATTCAAAACTTTAGGACACGCAAGTACACCCATCTTAAAGAGCATGATCAATTACCCGCCTAAGTTTCCAATTAAAGAATCTTTATCCTTCTTTATGTTCGTGCTGCTCCCTGAGCTGATTTACAACAGAGGGATCCGCGAGAGTCGTGGTGTCTCCCAATACCGCACCCTCAGCTATATTTCTAAGAAGCCTCCTCATTATTTTTCCACTTCTGGTTTTAGGCAGATCAGCAGTAAAAATAATTTCATCAGGTCTGGCAATCGCTCCGATCTTTTTGGCGACGTGTGCTCTTAGCTCTTCCAGCAGCTTAGGGCTCGACTTAACATCCCTTTTAAGAGTAGTAAACGCCACAATTGCCTGTCCTTTTAGATCATGGCTCTTGCCGACAACCGCAGACTCCACAACAGCCGGATGATCCACAAGCGCACTTTCCACCTCCATCGTGCTAATTCTATGCCCGGCAACATTCATCACGTCATCGACCCTGCCGAGAACCCATATATAGCCGTCCTTATCTCTCTTTGCCCCGTCTCCGGTGAAATAAATTCCCGGATATTTGCTCCAGTAGGTATCCACATAGCGCCTCCGATCACCGTAAATGCCTCTTAGCATCGAAGGCCATGGGCTATTAATAACAAGATAGCCCGCTCCTACTTTGACGCTCTTTCCGGCTTCATCAACCACGTCCGCCTCTATACCCGGGAATGGAATTGTAGTAGATCCGGGTTTTAGCTTGGTTAATCCCGGGAGCGCCGTGATTAGTATGGATCCCGTCTCAGTCTGCCACCAGGTATCTACAATTGGACACTTCTTCCCTCCAATATGCGTGTGATACCACATCCATGCTTCAGGGTTTATCGGCTCACCTACAGAACCCAATAGACGGAGTGAGCTTAGATCGTATTTTTTCGGATGCTCCTCTCCCCATTTCATAAAAGCTCTGATAGCGGTTGGAGCGGTATAGAAAATATTTACCGCATATTTTTCCACTATGGCCCAGAATCGCCCGATATCGGGATAGTCGGGGGCACCTTCATACATAATCGATGTAGCCCCGTTGGCAAGAGGACCATAAACTATATAACTGTGCCCTGTAACCCAGCCTATATCGGCTGTACACCAGTATGTATCCTCTTCTTTAAGGTCAAAAACCAATTTGGTAGTTGCGTATGCCCCGACCATGTAGCCACCGGTCGTATGAACAATTCCCTTAGGCTTACCGGTAGTTCCGCTTGTATAGAGAATAAAGAGCATATCCTCTGAATCCATCCTCTCAGGCGCGCAATAGGGACTCGTGTCCTCCATCAATTTATGCCACCAAAGGTCTCTTCCCCGTTTCATTCTTACTTTTTCTTTGTCTCCAACCCTATTCACTACTACGACCTTCTTTATTGAAGGAGTTTTCTTAAGCGCCTCATCCGCATTTTTCTTAAGGGGTATAACCTTCCCCCTCCGGTATCCGCCGTCCGATGTAATTAGAACTTTGGCTTTACAATCTCTGATCCTGTCTCTCAAACTATCAGGGCTGAAACCTCCGAAAACTATGCTGTGAGGGGCGCCTATCCTCGCGCAAGCAAGCATAGCGATAGCAAGCTCCGGGATCATTGGGAGATAAATAGTTACCCTGTCGCCTTTTTTTACTCCAAGATTTTTTAGAACATTGGCAAATTTGTTTACTTCTCTGTATAGCTCCCAGTAAGTGAGAGTAATACTTTCTCCAAACTCGCCTACCCATATTATCGCGGCCTTATTTTTTCTTGCGGTCTCGATGTGTCTATCAAGACAGTTATAGGAGACGTTTAATTTCCCGCCTGTAAACCATTTCGCATCGGGGACCTTCCACGTGAGCACCTTTCTCCACTTTTTAAACCAGTCAAGCTCTTTGGCGAAATCTTCCCACAACTTTTCCCTGTTCCGTTTTGCCTTACGGTATAGGGCTTCGTCCTGCACATGCGCGTTATCTCTAAATTTTTTGCTGGGAGAAAAAGTTCTTCCTTCTTTTAGCAAAGCCTCGATAGCTTTTTCAGTTTTGGCCATTATGGGAACCCCCTAAGAGTTAAAGTGGAAGTGATACATTCAATACTAACAAATAACTATGAATTATGGAAGAAGATTAAATCTTATAAGGTTGGGTCTTTGAAATTAAAAGAGCTTCAGCAAACAAAATAGAGAAAATGTCCCTGGATAGAAAAATATTAACTTCAATATTCTTTACTTGTCTTCATCAAAAAAGGGTGGAGGTAACAGTGGGAGCTTTTCTTTTCTAGAGGATTTTCGCTGAAATTCTATCTCTGAGACCAATATACTCGGTGCAACTGTCGAAACCGGAATATAGCCGGATTCGGCTCCGCAAAAGCCGTTAAAAACCGAGTAATCATCACCAGTGGCAATAATCTTGTTAATAGAGACTAAAGGAGTGCCCACGATCTCGATATCACGCACAGGGGTTTCCTCACCCGTCTCTGGATCAACTTTGTAAATAGCCACGGGGGTTGCGCGATAGGCCTGGAAGTTGTAGGAAGAAGTGTTCGTCTCCCCTCCCTTCATGCTTTTTATCAGTAAACCAAAGGGTTTATTCTGACGCTTTACTTCTTCAATAAGGAGCTCCTTTAATTTTTCTTTTGAATATTCTTTATCGGACTCGATAATGGTATTACTCATACGAGCTATCGGCGCGCGTCCGTAGGATGCCCTGCCGTGACCGTTTGAACGCTCAAAACCGTTTACGGGAGTCCTCGATAGGAGAAAATTTTTCAAGACCCCATCTTCAATAAGAACCACCCTTTCTCCCGGTACCCCCTGATCGTCAAACGGATAATATCCCATAAGATGTGTGCCGTTGAAGCTTTTCATAGACGGATCGTCAAGAATAGAAAGGAACGTCGGCACAATTTTCTTCCCGACTTTCTCCCTAAAGGTCTGACCTTCGTCATCGTCAATCTGCCTCTCACCCTCAAGCCTGTGTCCGACTGCTTCGTGGAACACTACGCCCGCAGCTTCAGGTTCGAGTAGCGCAGGAACACTAACCGGAGAAAGCACCTCGGCACCTCTCATCTCAAGTGTTTCCTCTACCATCTCGTTCACAATAGCTTTTAATTCTTTCACAGACGGAATTTCTTCAGGCAATACATAGTACAGATTCCTATAATTGCTTATTTCCTTGCCGTCTTTCGCCCTTGTTGTTACCTCCGCATCTATTGAATAAAGCACTTCGTCTCTTATGTAGCTCGTCCCTTCAGTATTTATAAAATAGACCGTCTCTTTTTGAGCGGTTATAACAATATAGGCATTAGTAAGCTCTTTGTAATTTTTATAGACAGATGAGATATCCCTTATTTTGTCTTCCCACTGTGTAGGGTTAAAAGTTAAATCAAGCTCAGGCCCATAATAATCATGGCTTTTTTCTCTGGTAAAGCTTGTGGTGTTCTTATCTTTTATCTCCTGGACATTATTGGCTTTTTTATTGAAATACTGGGTTAGAGCCCCCTTATATGCCAGATCAGTAACTTGCCATAATACTGCTCTTATCGCGTCAGGGTCATTATCCACCGGAACATCTGAAGCGTCGTGAAACGGAACCCTGCCTCCTGAGCGGCCTTTTATGGAATTGTCGAAGTCATAGTTGCCCACTCGGACATCCACAAAAAGACGCCTGATCCTATCATTATTCGAAGAAGCAATGGCGCCGTACTTCCCCTTGATACTATAGTATTCGTTGTCTTTAATCTGATAACTTATGAAATAGGGCGCTTCGTAGCCCTCAAGTTTCAGTTTCTCCTGTGAGCGCTTAAGCTCTTTTTCCATTGCTTCTATTACGATAGAGTCGCCTCTGTCTTTTGCTTCTACGGCAGATATTGAAGCTTTGGTTAACGAAAAGAATAGACCCAGGATCAATACAAAGAGATACAGATTACGTACTTTGATAAATTTAAATACCATATAAAAAGATTACTCCGATACCTATGGATGTAAAGAATATTTATCTTAATTCTGCGCTAAAGATTTAGTATGAGAGAAGAAAGGAATTTGCAAAGTGAATTTGAGGCTCTTGGTGAGTTCTTAAATCTGAATTTGAAATAAGGAGCAATTAAAGACAGGTCTGACAAAAAATAATCGCTCGCTTTTTCAATATCGACCTCACCGTTATTACCGTAGATTGCTCCCATATCGGGAAGTCTTTCATGCGACTCATCAGATACGGAACGAACCGACACTACGGCGATGCCACTCTGCACAGCAGCCTCTACCACCCCCCATGTTTCCATATCTACAACTAAAGCACTTGAAGCTTCAAATAAGCGTTTCTTTTCCTGGGGTTTGTTTATAAACCTGCTCTCTGTTAGAAAAGCGCCCTTTTTGTATTCAACGCCGAGGAGAGAAATATCGTTAAAGAGTTCCTTTTCTTCATCTTTCCTTAAACTAACGACCGTTTCACCTAAAACTATGTCCCCGACATTGAGATCGGGACTGAGCGCGCCTCCAAGGCCGGCACAAATTATAATACGGGGTTTAAATTTCTGAATAATGAAGCTGGTTCCCGCCCTCGCTTTCCTAATCCCCACTCCCGTCACTGCGATAACAACAGATTGACCATATAACTCCCCAATTTTATAGTTCAGTTCTCCGTTAACCCCTTCTTCGGCAACCTGTATATTCCTTTTTAAGTGGCTGATTTCATCCCACGTTGCTGAAAGTAGTGCAATCACTCTGGCGACCCCCAACTTATAAAGACTATATCAATCAAAAGTAGGTAAGAAGTTTTTAAGAGCGGCTATCTCGTTAAATATAAGAACGCAATCAGAGCGGCAAGAGCTAGTCTGTAAATCACAAAGACCGTATAGCTTGATTTTCTTACGAACCTCAAAAGGTATTTGATAGCCAGGAAAGCAAAAACCGCGGAGGCCAAAACTCCCGCAATAAAGGGAGTGCTGATTACGGCTGAGTACTCCAAGTGCCTTGCCTCAAACACACCTGCGCCCGCTATTAGAGGCGCTGCTAATAAAAAGGAAAATTTTGCGGCTTCTTCCCGGTTTAAGTTTCTAAACATAGCCCCTGTAATGGTTATTCCCGAGCGTGAAACCCCGGGGACAATAGCTAGTGCCTGAGAAAGTCCGATTATGATGCAATCAAGAATGTTCATCTCTCCGACAGTTTTGGTTTTTTTGGAAACCTTGTCTGAAAAATAAAGGACCACCCCGAAAAAAGAAAGGGAGAAAGCAATGAACAGAGGATGTCGAAGAAGCCCGGCCGCGTATTCCTCGAACAGTATGCCGGCTAATGCTCCCGGAACTGTTGCAATTATGAGATATAAACCCGTTTTACCATTCGGACGCCCCTCAAAACTTCCTTTAAAAACACTTTGAAGAAATTCCCTTATTATTACAATCCAGTCACGCCAAAAATAATAAATAATAGCGATTAGACTGCCCATATGAAGCGCTACATTAAAGGGAAGCCCCTGATCTGTCCATGAGAAAAACCAGGGAAAGAGTACCAGGTGAGCCGTACTGCTTACCGGAAAAAACTCGGTAATACCCTGAATCGCTCCCAAGATTATTGATTGTAATAAATCCAATTAATTAGGCCCCTTGCTGGCGGTTTTTTTCTTCGCTAATATCTTTTTCAGAAACATGCCGGTATATGAGCCCTTAGCTTTTGAGACTTTCTCAGGTGTTCCATGGGCCACTATCTGCCCCCCGGCCTCACCTCCCTCAGGACCCATATCAATCACATAATCAGCGCATTTTATTACATCGAGATTATGCTCTATTACAATTACGGTATTGCCTTTATTCGTAAGCTCTTGAATAACAAGGAGAAGCTTCCGCACATCATCAAAGTGGAGCCCGATTGTAGGCTCATCAAGTATGTATATGGTATTTCCTGTAGCTCGGCGGGAGAGCTCCTTTGAAAGCTTTATTCTCTGCGCTTCTCCTCCTGAAAGAGTCGTTGCCGCCTGACCCAATCTAATGTATTCAAGCCCAACCGCTTCCAGCACCTCAAGCTTTGACTTAAGAGGAGGAATATTACGGAAGAACTCATGCGCTTCACTCACAGTCATATCCAGCACGTCCGCAATGCTTTTACCATTATATTTAATCTCTAGCGTTTCAGAATTGTACCTGCCTCCACCGCACCGCTCGCATGTTACGTATACATCAGGCAGAAAATGCATCTCTATCTTTTCCGTCCCGTACCCCGAACAAACACTGCACCTCCCGTCGCTAACATTAAAGCTGAATCTACCTGGTTTATATCCCCGGGCATTGGCCTGGGGCAGCATGGCAAATAAATCTCTGATTGGGGAGAATAGACCCGTATATGTGGCTGGATTAGATCTGGGGGTTCTGCCTATAGGACTTTGCTCAACATTTAAGACCTTATCAATTTTTCCAAAACCTGTGATTTTCTTATGCTTGCCAATTGGCTCCTTGCTTTTATAAAGAGAATGACTGAGTGCGTTATATAAAGTATCGATAACAAGCGTGCTCTTACCCGATCCCGAGAGACCCGTTACACATGTGAATACCCCTAAAGGAAAAACCACATCGATATTTTTTAAATTATGCTCAGAAGCGCCTTTTATGGAGATAAGGCCTTTGTGTTTTCTACGCTTTTTTGGATAGACAACGCCTAGATCGCCGGATAAGTAACCGCCGGTTAGAGACCTCTCGCTCTGGGTTAGCTTGTTGACGCCGCCCGTTGCAACTATCTCCCCCCCCTTCTCCCCGGCACCCGGACCTATATCTACCACATAATCCGCGTTTCTAATCGTATCCTCATCGTGTTCAACTACTATTACGGAATTCCCGCTGTCTCTTAAGGATTTAAGAGTATCTATGAGCCTCAAGTTATCCCTGGAATGAAGGCCAATGGTAGGCTCGTCGAGCACATATGTGATACCTGTCAATTTTGATCCGACCTGGGTTGCAAGCCTTATCCTCTGCGCCTCTCCGCCTGATAGAGTAGGAGCCGAGCGGTCTAGGGTAAGATAGCTGAGTCCCACGTCATGCAAGAATCTGAGTCTGGAGTTAATCTCCTTAACAATTCTCTCTCCGATCTCTTTTTCTCGGCCCGTAAGATCAAGATTTTCAAAGAAACTTAGCCCTTTATCTACAGACATGCCGGCTATATCATAAATCGATTTTTTTTCTACAAGTATGGACAGGGCTTCTTTCCTCAATCGGGAGCCTTCACAGTCTGTGCATTTAGTTGTGCTCATGTACTGGGAGAGTTTTTCTCTAACTTCAGGGGATTCTGTCTCTTTGAACCACTCAGAAGTAATGCCCAAAACCCCTGCGTAGGTATCCCAGTATTTTAGTACCCTCCCCTTCCTTTCTTTATAGAACATAACCTCTTGATCACCTGAGCCGTGTAAAATTATTTTCTTGATATTAGCGGGAAGCTTCTTAAAAGGGACAGTAATATCGAAGCTATAGTTGTCCGCAACATTCTTGATCATCTGTTTAAAATAGCTCGAATTTCTCCAGGGTATTATTGCTCCTTCTGCAATTGAAAGCTCGGGATCAATCAAAAGCCCCGGATCACAAAATGATGTCGTTCCTATACCATGGCACGCGCGGCACGAGCCGTAAGGGCTGTTAAAAGAGAATAATCGTGGTGAGATTTCGGGATAACTCATACCGCATTTTGGACACGCGAATTTATCGCTGAATGTAAATATTTCACCCTTGTCCGACTCTACTACCGCAACACCGCCGGAGCGTTTTAACGAAATTTGTAACGACTCTCTGACTCTCTCGCCCATATTCTCCGCGCGTATTACGGCTACATCGACAAGAAGCTCTATCGTATGTTTGTTGCGCTTGTTTATTTTGATTTCTTCATCTAAATCGTAGAGCACGCCGTCAATCCTGACTCTTAGATACCCCTCTGATCTGAGATCCTCAAGCTCTTTGCGATACTCTCCCTTTCTGCCTTGAACAATAGGAGAGTAAATAGAAATTTTTTCTCCCTTCCCTAAGGTTGATATGCGCTCAATCATCTTGTCCAGACTCTGCGCGGATATCTCAACTCCGCACTCGGGACAGTAAGGTTTCCCTATGCGGGCAAACAAGAGTCTTAAAAAATCATATATTTCAGTTAATGTGCCTACGGTCGATCTGGGGTTTCTTTGAAATGTTTTCTGGTCTACTGAAATAGAGGGGGAAAGTCCTTCAATCGAGTCCACATCAGGCTTATCTATTTTTTCCACAAACTGTCTTGCATAGGCGGAGAGGGATTCCATATATCTTCTCTGCCCTTCTGCAAATATTGTGTCGAAAGCAAGCGACGACTTACCCGAGCCGCTCACTCCTGTTATTACGACAAGCTTTCCTCTGGGTATAGAAAGAGAGACATCTTTTAAGTTATGCTCTCTTGCCCCTGTGATTTTGATGGATTCCAAAGTGCCCTTAAGTTTACCAGCAATTTATAGTTAGATGATATAGCTCTATTTTAAGAATACAGATAATTATACGCTAATTGTGGTTACTTATTAACTAACCAAACGACTTGATATTCTGAACCGTTTTTTTATCAAGTTTTTGAACAACTGCCTTAAGAAGCTTAACTGTATTGTCAAAATCATCTCTATGAATAATTGAATTGTGACTGTGAATATGCCGCGAAGGAACCCCGAGAACAATTGTAGGTACGCCGCCTTTATGCAGATGAATTATAGAGCCGTCCGTTGCTCCCCCTTCCATCGTAGTGAACTGAAGAGGAATCTTGTTTTTCTTTGCTGTATCTATTACCAAATCCCTTAGTTTAAGATTCGGTATCATACGGGCGTCATATAGCAGTAAAGATGGTCCGCCGGCGAATTTGGTTGACGATTCATCAGGCTTTATTCCAGGGACATCCCCGGCTATGTCTGACTCAAGGATAATTGCGATATCCGGATCAACCATGTCCACACTTGTGGTTGCTCCCCTTACACCTACCTCTTCCTGAACTGTTGCAGCTCCGTAGAGTGTATTGGGATGACTATTCTTGCCCAGAGAAGTAAGCGCTGAAATTACAACAGCGCAACCCACTCGATCATCAAAAGCTTTGGACATATAAGTTTTAGGATTAGCCAATATTGTAAATTCACTTACAGGAACAATGGGGTCTCCCACCCTAATACCCGCTTTTTCAACATCTTTTTCCGATGTAGCGCCAATATCTATGTACATATTCTTTCTGGTTACGACTTTATTACGTTCCTCTTGTGAGAGAAGATGCGGGGGCTTAGCGCCAATCACACCAAGCACATCGCCTTTATTAGTTTTTATTGTAACCCTCTGACTTAGCAGAACCTGATCCCACCAACCACCTAAAGCAGTAAACCTTATATAGCCGTCTGAAGAAATGTGCTTAACCATAAAACCCACTTCGTCCATATGTCCTGCTAACATAATTTTAGGAGCGGCTTCTTTCCCAACTTTCTTACAGATAAGACTCCCCATATTATCCTCTTTTATCTCACCGATGGGTTTAAAGTAACTTCTAATTACCTTACGCACCTCCGCTTCATAGCCGGGAATACCGTGTGCCTCAGTCAGCTCTTTAAGTAGATTCTCAGCCTTATCCATGGAATTTGCTCCTCAAAATAGGGTTATTCGTGCATTGTTTAAATATGTGAGTACATAAACAGCGTTGAAAATTATCACTGTTACAAGTATTGCTTGTCAATAATAAATCCGCTTGGTATTCTTTAGAAAAAGAAATGGCCTGACAGTAATTCTTGATATCACGGAGAGAAATAATGAAAAAATACACAACAATTTTCACCTTATTTCTGAGTCTTTTTATTGCAGTAATTGCGTTTGCGGAAGATGATGAAACTATCAAATTCTATGACTCTTACGTAAAGACAACCAAAAAAGCCAAATCCCTTGACGAGTTAAAACCGTATCTTTCCGAAAAGAACCTGAGTCAAATGGGTGAAATCACAAAAGAGGATGAAGCTCTTTTCCTTGAATTGATGAAGGATATGCGGGAGTCAATGAAAAGAAAAAGTATTACTTCAAAAATTGAGGGGAATAAAGCTATATTGACTGTTGAAGCTATTGATACTTCAGATGAAAACGCCACCATAACCGGCATTATTACTCTGGTAAAAGAAAATGGTCAATGGAAAATGGATAACGAAGATTTTACTTCTGAAACCGTAATTGAGTAATTCTAGATAGTTTGACTTTATGCATGGATAGAACTCTTGAACATAGTTCCTGAGCTTTATCCTAAACTGCTTGAAAATCATCCCCCCCAAAGTACACTAGGATCCAGACTTAATGATTGAATATAACGAAGGAATTCATTTAAAAGGAACAGGCCTCTGGTTCGATTCAAGAAAGAAAGCAGGACTTTCTTTTATCTCGAACGCTAATATTGATAAATTTACTCCTTCTGAAAAGATTATTGCCACTCCTGAGACTATAAAATTCCTGGACAGTAAGATTAAAAAATCTGTAGTTCTTGCTTGTCCCTACCATAGAGCTTTCGCACTGGGCAATCTGCAACTCGAGCTTGTACCATCTGGCCATATGCTGGGGTCTTCGCAGATGATTGTGGATAAAGGCGATAAAACACTTATCTATACCGGGGATATAAATTTAAAGAAGGTCCCGACAGCGAAACCCGTTTACACAAAACATTGTGACGTGCTGGTTATGAAATGCACATTCGGACAAGAACGATATATATTTCCCCCTTTTGATGAATCCATTGAACCCATAATCAAGTTCATCAATGAAACTCTATCATCAGACTCCACACCTCTGATACTGGTAGAACCTTTGGGAAAAGCTCAAGATATAATTAAGGCTCTGGGGGAGCATGGATTTAAACTCAGCCTTCACAAATCGATATATAAAGCTACGAAAATTTATGAGGAATTTGGAATTGAGTTCGGAGATTATGAGCTTTTTAAACCCACACATATTGAGGAGAAGGTTGTGATAATCCCGCCTGATAAAATAGGGTCTAATAACATCGAGAATATCAAAAGAAAGAGGGCCGCGATAGTTCTAGAATGTACCGCAGAAGAAAAATCAGCAATAAAATCAGCATTTAAAGCCGACGAGGCATTTACTCTTAGCAATCATGCAGGATACAACGAGCTTCTACAGTATGTAGAACTCGTGAGTCCTAAAAAGGTCTATCTAATTGATGAGTACGCTGCTGAGTTTGCTATAACCTTGCAAAAAAGAGGGTACCAAGCCATAGCTCTTGAAAAACCTACCCAACTAAACCTTTTATAGGAGAAAAAAAGTGGCTGTAATAACTCAAGGTCTTAGAATTGAAACAAATGGAGATACCGATTTAATCGATATAACGAGTGAAGTAGCAAGGGGTGTGAGTGAATCGGGGGTATCTTCGGGAACAGTGACGGTTTTTATACCCGGATCGACAGCAGGGGTCACAACAATTGAATACGAGAGCGGGGCAATTAGGGATTTTCAAGAGGCAATCCAGAGAATTGCTCCTAAAGATATGGACTACCACCATGACGCAAGATGGGGAGACGGCAACGGTTACTCCCACGTTAGAGCAGCTCTTCAAGGAGCATCTCTGACTGTTCCTTTTTCCTCTTCCAGACTTCTGCTCGGAACATGGCAGCAGATTATAGTAGTAGATTTTGACAACCGACCAAGATCGAGAGAAATAATTCTTCAGATTATGGGGGAGTGAAATCAGAGGCAGCCTTTTTCAAAAGCCACCTCTGATAACTTACTTGAATTTAACAGAAAAATGTTGCTTATGTTTAATGTTTAGATTAACAATAAGAGGTGTAATAGCTTCAATCATTGAAGACAGCTTTAATGGACCGGCGTCAAGTACTCTCATATTGGGCATGTCTTCTGTAAGTTTTTTAACCACTTCCTTTGCTTCTTCGTCGTCCCCGCAAATTACCACGTCATAATCCAGCTCCTTTTCGATCTTGCTCAGCTCTTTAGCGGGAAGATTATGATATGCGGAAACTAGCCTTGCAGTTTCCGGAAGAGCTTCCTTAATTTCCAGTGCTGATGAACCGTGAGGAGGAGGATTGTATACAAAACTCTTATCCTCATGCCTCTCCATAGAAACAACGGGAGTCACCACAATCTGATCGGTAAAACTATCTTTTATTTGACTAATAGTTGCAGCCGCATACTCGGGTGGAATACTTATTATTACAACTTCCGCAGCTTTTGCGGCATCGGCGTTTGCCATTCCGGAAATTTTCCCCTCAATACCCAAACTAGCCAATGTCTCCTTGTATTCGTCGGTTATTGTTTGCGCTTTCTCTTCACTCCTTGATCCTATAAAAATTTCATGCCCAGCCTTGGACCATCTAAGTACCAGCCCCTCAGCAATATCTCCCGTACCACCTAGTAGTGCTATCTTCATTTTCTCATTCTCCCGTCACTCAAATTTGCATTTATTTTAACAAAGTACAATCTTTAGTAAAGAGACTTGGACTTGTGTGTTATTGAGCAGTCTGGAATTAACCCGCTCGGTTAAATCTGGGACATATAACTATTACTATAATTCGTGGTAATCAAAACTTCCTTTTGAAATAAAGAAACACGGAAAAACTCTCTTCATTAAAGAAACTATCCTCGTTCGCCAATTGGTCGTCGGGAATAGCTACAAACGGTAACACCCCCCCGTAAAAAAGGGTCTCCCTGGCTTTAAAACTGTCAAATTTAACCATATACTCATCTATAAATTCAACTTCAGGGTTTGGCAGCAGGGAAATCTGCTCACCATCCTCATTTACTATTTCGTCACCTTTTGCTGGAGAATTTGAAGTACCCGCAACATCGGCCTTATAATCGGCACTGCAAGCATTTATTTTTGCCTCGGAAGTTGTACCCAGCTCACT